>JAIVYN010000082.1:0-14009 GCA_048635425.1 Candidatus Aegiribacteria sp. | reverse complement strand
AAGCCAAAATGAATGTAAACTCAATTATAACAAAGGATTACAGAAAAAAAGATGATTTCAAGGTCCGAATAAACAAACCCAATCCCCGAAAAACCCAAAATGAACGTAAACTTATATGTTATAGAGGATTATGAAAATGAAACCGCCTTCCGGCCCAAAAAAACAAACCCAATTCAAACCCAATCTTGTCCGCCGTAGGCGGATTGCAAATGAACTTAAAATCGCTTGCCGGAAAATCCGGCCACACCCGCTCGGCAGTTTCAGAACAGGATAGGGCAATACTATAAAATTAGAGTTAAGCATTATTTCTTAGCTGGACTATGGATGCAGGCGGATTAACCGGGTAGAATGCAAGTATGAAAAATTATTTTTTAGGATTGAGCTTTTGAATAGGAGGATTTGATTATGTCGAATGATATGATTTCTCGTCGAAGATTCGTCAAAGATTTGGCAATAGCAGGGGGGGCGATTGTAATGGGAACCCAGACAGTCGGCACAACTCAACGCAAGCGGGGGCGTAAGCTGCACCTCGTCTGTAACCAGTATCCCTGGACTGTCTTCTACCGTCGGGAAAATCGCAATTTCAACGAGGACCTCGATAAGGGACTCTCTGAGGTTGCAGCCAGCGGGATGGATGGCTATGAGCCGCTCGCCAATAATCCACAGGAAATCGACCGCCTTGGCCCGCTATTGAAAAAACACGGCCTGGAAATGCGCTCGCTCTACGTCAATAGCCTCCTGCACGAGAAAGACAAGGCCGATGAGAGCATCGAATCTGTATTAGCTATCGCCGAAAAAGCAAAAGGTATCGGCACAAAAATCATCGTAACCAACCCAAGCCCTATTCAATGGGGCGGGCCTCAGAACAAGAATGATGCTCAGCTAAAAGTTCAGGCCGCGGCCCTTGAGAAATTAGGACGTCTATTACAGGCAATGGGATTAACTCTCTCGTACCACAACCACGATATCGAATTGCGCAACGCCGCCCGCGAATTTCATCACATGATGCTCGGCACCGACCCCGCGTATGTAACGCTGTGCCTCGATGCCCACTGGATATACCGCGGCGCAGGCAACTCGGCCGTAGCGCTGTTCGACGTCCTGAAGCTTTACGGCCCAAGGATCACTGAGCTGCATCTTCGCCAGTCGAAAAATAACATCTGGACCGAGACCTTCAGCGATGGCGATATCGACTACCCAGCCCTGGCAAAATATATGCTAAATATCGGCATAAAACCGCACATCGTCCTCGAACAGGCCGTAGAGACCGGCTCACCAAAAACTCTGACCACCCTCGAGGCCTTCAAAAAAAGCTCCCAATACGCCCGCCGAGTCTTCGCCAAATTTGCATAACCTTCGGCGTAGCTGGCTTTGCTCAGGATATTATTCTCAGGGTTAATTTTTTGTTAAGGCCGATTCATATTTTAAGTCGGCCTTTTCCCTTGTGCAGAATTTGATTTGAAAAACTTTTAAGAAGTATTAAACTACGATTATGGATAAAGAGCAGCTCAAAACAAAACTGTTGCAGGCGGTAAAAAATAATCCTCATTATGCCGACATCAGATGCGTTTCGCTCTTTGGCTCCCATATCCACGGTGAAGCCGAAGAGGATAGTGACGTAGATGTTCTTATTGAATTCATGCCGGAAGCAACTGTTGGGTTTTTCAAGCTCGCCCAGATACAGCGAAGCATTACTGACTTCATCGGCAGAAAGGTCGACTTACTTACTCCTGAGGCCCTCAGCAAATATTTCAGAGACGAAGTTCTCGCTCAGGCTGAGTATGTTTATGAGAAATGACAGGAAAGATAAATCCGCGTAAATTGCAAATTAAGCATTTTGAAATCGCCGATTATTCACAGGTTGTATTGTCGGTCCCCGGTATCGGCTCGTGGGCCTTTCGGTCATAGACTTTCTCGTAGGCCTTACAGGCGGGGCAAATGCCTGATTCGACTTTTTTCACGAACCAGAAGATAAGTCCTTTTTGCTTTTTGCGAGCGCGTTTGCAAAAGGGACATTCAAGGCACTGTTTGGCCTTCCTGCGGTCCTCATCGGTAATGCCTTCGGTTTGCATAATTTGTTCCTGTCAAACTAAAACCTGAATATATCGAGATTGCCGCATCGTCCCGCACCAATTGAGCTTCCTGCTTCGTCGAAGCACTTCGCAGAGACGAGTAGGCTCACGCCTAATTGGTGCGGGATTCCTCGCATTGACAATCTCGTGCTGCGTAATGCATACAGCTTATAAACAAAACTCCTGAGCCGCTTTCGCTATGGGATTATTTTTGTATAAGACGCCTGATGGCTGAAACAAGAAGCGCTGCGCCCACCACGATAAGTAAAACGGGTACCAGGGGCAGGTTCGGTTTGTAAATTTCCCAGAGGCTACCTATTACGAAGAGCAAGCCGATAACAACCCAGAATCCTTCGATTTTTAGATTGAAACACTTCCGGGCACCCTGCACTAACAGTGTAATGACCCCGACGCCGAGCAGGCCGATACTGGTATCAAGCTTCATCAGCAGGGCTATTCCGACCCAGATCAAGAATAGGCTCCATCCTACTGTAGAAAGCTTATCGGCGAATTTCTGCGTTTCGGTAGTTTTTGGCTCCTCAACAACGGGTGTGCCCGCATCATCAGGTTTTTGGTTTTCCATAATGAAACATCCTTAGACGTTTTCCTTTTTTAGGCGATCGGGTGACAATGCTCAACATTATATACTGCTTCACGGCAATCATATCTTTTTTTATTCTATCACGTGGATGTTTTTCTTTTTGCACATGTCCTTTAGTATTTTGGGCCAGACGGTCGCACTGACTTCGCCGATGTGGGCCTTTTTAAGCAGAATCATGAACGTACGGGACTGGCCTATGCCGCCGCCGATACTCAGCGGAATCTCGTTGTTTATGATGGCCTGGTGATAGGGAAACTTCAGCATATCAAGCTGGCCCGAAAGCTCTAACTGTTTTCTTAGCGTTTCGGCGTTGACGCGGATGCCCATAGATGTCAGCTCGTGCCGGCGCTTTGTTACCGGATTCCAGACGAGAATGTCACCGTTAATGCCATGCATTGGCTTTCCATCTTCGGAGGTTGTCTCTGTTACCCAATCATCATAGTCTGCGGCCCGCATCTCGTGCGGGTAGCCGTCCTCGAGGACCGAGCCGATGCCGATGATGAATAAGGCGGGGTACTCCTGTACGATGGCTGTCTCTCGCTGCTTACGCGGCAGGTCGGGGTATCTCTCGAGTATCTCTTCGGCGTGGATAAAGGTCAGCTCATCGGGGAGGCTGGGGTATTTATCGGTTTTCAATTGAGGGAAAAGCTCCTGGACGTGGGTCTCAGCACCTTTGAGGACCTTCCAGAGTTTCTTCACTACTTCACGCAGAAACTTCAGGTTGCGCTGCTCTGCCGTAATAGCCAGTTCCCAGTCCCACTGGTCAACGTAGGCACTATGGTCATGGTCGAGGAAATAGTCTTTGCGTACGGCCCGCATATCGGTAAGCAGCCCCTCGCCGACCTCCATCCCGAACTGCTTTAAGGCCATCCGTTTCCACTTAGTGGCGGCCTGGACGACCTGGGCATCTATCGGATTTTTGTTACGGTCATTTGAGATGTGGAACCCGATTGGGGTCCGTGAGCCATCGCGGTCGAGCATATCGTTGACGCCACTCTCAACGTCCACGATAAGAGGAACGGTCACGCGGATAAGATTCAGTTCCTTGCAGAGGTTTTCCTCAATGTAGTCTTTGGCGGCATAGGTGGCAATCTGGGTCTCCTTGGGGTTCAATAGAGAGCTGTAATCCTGTGGCAGGATTTTCTCCAATTCGTTATAGTCGCCAATGCCGGGGCCGGCTAAATCTGCTTTTTTGTCATCCACTGTACTTTCTCCTAAACATTTATGTATAAATATTTTTCCAAACCGTAGTTTTCGTCACTTAGGTGCGTGGCAAATAATAGTATAGGCGCTAACAATTTTCAAGAATAATTCGGTAAGAGAAAAAATCGGCTGGACAGGCCAAACTATCCTTGTCCATTTCACAAGTTAAATATCTTCTTTTAGTCCAGGAACAGTCTTGCGCCCGGTAGAACCACTCTCTGGCCGATAGCGGGAGGCGTGAACGGCACGAAGGCACCATCTTTATATTGCAACCATCGCAAAGAAGGGTCTTCAAGGGGAACAGAGAAAATAAAAGCTGCTTCAGCAGTTCGGCCATCGCCTGTCAGTTCTGTTATTTCAACAGTCATATCCGTTAATTCAACTCTATCACCAACAGAGAAAGGATGTTGTTTATTACGAAATAATGCATCGAAAACAAATGCGTAGTAACCATAGCTGGGTCTGACTATCAAAGTGTTGACATCCGTACGGTGTATTTCAACCGGCTGTAATAAGCTTGAAGTTAGAACTCTTAAATGGCGAGGCATTGGCTGATTGTTAACTTCCCAGCCCAGAGGGGATAGCATAAAGACAAATGCTATCGGCGGATTAACAACAACAAGGTCCTGACTTTTAACAGATTCATCAAGTGCCTCAGTTATCATCAATTTATCAAAGAATTTCTTAGGCATCATCGGATAAGCTGCACGAACAGGCAAGGCCAGTGGAGCAATGATAAGGTGAATCAATATAAATATGACAGCAAGCACAAAAGCGGGGATGCGCCACAATTTAAATTTTGGTCGCTCTTCGGTTTTACTAAAGACAATACAAATAAATTGGGCAACCAAACCCATCGCTCCGATGCCAACAAATAAAAGAAGACGGTCAGAAGGAAAAGTTGCACAAACTGGAAGGACAGATAGAATCATTCCCATAGCCCAAAAACGTGCTGAGCGCTTATGCCAAAGCAGAGGAATTAGTACTACTATCAACAGCACTAAAAAAAACAGGGCGCTGCGCCATATCCAAATCAAGTATTTGGGATGGAGCATCATAGACAAACCCGATGGCGGCATTGCCCACTGACCGAGCAGTAAAAACGGCGCTCTATTTTTCACCGCGTTTATATAGGTTAATGGTTCACTCAGCGGGTCAATATAAACCCCGATACCCTCAATCCCATAACCCATATGCGTCCATAAGAACCGCCATATTAAAACCACCATAACGTAAGGTATCATGGCTGCAAACCGTTGACGCCAGGTTCCTCTATCAATAAAGAGTGCGTGAGCAAACAGATACGCGCAAGTGGCTATTCCAGCTTCCGCTGAAAGTAAACTCGCCACAAGAAGTGCAGGCCCAACAACAAGACCTGTACGCAAATTCCCCCGGCGCCATTTATCGTGGACAATTATTGTTAGTACGCCAAACAATGTTGCCATAACGGCATTTCGATTTGCAAGGAAACCTACCGGCATGCCGTGAGCATCATCGATGGCATAAAGTAATGCAGCCAGGCCCGCAATCCAGGTAATAGAAATAAATCTGCGGTATAAAAAAGCCACTGCTGTTACAAGAGCACCGTACCATAAAACACTTTGGATATGCATAAGAAGGGGACTATCCGGCCAAAGGATGTAATCAAGCCAGTGAGTGATTGAAGCCAGAGGTCTCCAGAACGCCCCTTTTATACCTTCGTAAGTCCACCAGGGGAAGAAGCCGCAATCCATTATTTCGGCGGTATGGTCTGGGTCACCATCAAAGAAATTAAACATGTCGATAGGTGAATCTAAAAGCCTGATTGGACTGTCTGAGCCGTCCATCAAAAGCTTATGGTGATAATCATCAATATATAATCCTGCCTTAAGAGACGAAAGCGTAAGTAGAATAGCTAATATCGCAATTGCATATGGAAAAAAACGGCTGCTCAGCGCAGTATGTAGAATATTCTTAAAATTGGCAGGCAAACGTATTGTTGGGTTTTCTTGTATCAAATGAGGTTTCTGAATAAATTGTTATTTTTCCTGTCTCAACCAAGCCGCGAATTTTACCAGACCGTCCGGAATTGGAGTTGAAGGGTTATAACCGAGTTCCCTGGCGGCTTTGGTTATGTCTGCGTAGGTACGTTCAACATCACCGGGTTGTAGAGGGAGAGTTTCCCTGATTGCCTTTTTGCCAAGTGCTTCTTCGATTTCAGCTATCAGGTCGTTGACCGTTATCGGTTTTGATTCGCCGAGATTATAGATATTAAAGCCTTCGCATTTGTCCATTGCCGCGACTGTGCCGTCAATTATATCATCGATATAAGTAAAGTCGCGCATCATAGTGCCGTCGCCATAAACGGGTATGGGTTTGTCCTGCTCGATGAGTTTTGCGAATTTGTGAATGGCCAAATCCGGCCTTTGCCGAGGGCCATACACCGTGAAAAAACGCAGGCAGGTTATGTGAATTTCGTTAAGGTGATGATAAGTGTGGCAGATAAGCTCGCCGGCTTTTTTGGTTGCGGCGTATGGCGAAATGGGAAAATCTACGTTATCCTCTTCGGAGAACGGCACTTTTTCGTTGTTGCCATAGACGCTGGAGCTTGAGCCGAAGACGAATTTGCCGACTTTATGTTTTTTAGCTGCTTCGAGCAAGACCATCGTTCCGTTCACATTGACGTCGGCGTAAAGCAAGGGCTGGGCAATCGATGGGCGAACGCCGGCCAGGGCGGCCAAATGGACAATTATTTCAACGCCATCGCCGACCGTTTTGTCCATAGCTGCACCGTCACGGATGTCGGCTTCGATGAGCTGGAAATTTTCGTCTTTAAGACAGTCGCTGATGTTTCGGCGTTTGATTTGAGGGTCGTAAAAATCGTCGAAATTATCAACCCCGACGACCGTCCAGCCATCGCCAAGAAGGCGTTCGCATAAATGTGAACCAATAAAACCAGCAGCCCCTGTTATCAATGCCTTCATATTACGTCTCCCGTGTCTTGTGTTCCGTGACCCGAGGCACGAGCGATGAGTCACAAGCGACGATTTCGCCTTACGCGGAAAAGATAATGATTGCTCCTACGGCCAGGACGATTACAGCGATGACTCGAAAAATTAGAACCGGCTGCTTTTGGTACCACTCGAGCATCCGTCTAATCTTTTCAGGCCCGAGTACAAATATCAAGAGGCCTCCTATTATGAAAAGGAGCCCAAAAGCAAATATGAGCCAGGGGTATTTGCATTCACGAGCACCGGCGAAAAAAACGATGGCCAGAGCAAATCTTATCACTCCGGCAAAGTATATGCGTTTGCCCTGCTTGAAGAATTCCATCAGCCATTTTATAACATCGGGCCTTAGTAAATACACAATTCCCATAATACAGAATAATATGCCCAAACTTTTAATAACAATGTCCATAATTTTATCCTTTATTTTAGATTCAAGACAAAAGACATTTTCAAACGGGTGACCTTCCGATACTGTAATATTCAATTCCAGCCTGTTTAACTACGTCGGGGTCGTAGAGGTTTCTGCCGTCGAAGATAACGGGTTTTTTTAGTTTTGTTGTGATAAGCCCGAAGTCGGGATTCCGGAATTCCTGCCAATCGGTGAAGATAACAAGTCCATCAGCATTCTCAAGTGCATCATATCCATTTTGGAACGTTTCGATTTTGCCATCCAGGGCCGTCATCGCTGAGGTGGCCGCTTCAGGGTCATAGGCCCTTATCTTCATTCCGAAATCGAGGAACTTTTTTATACAGTAAATTGCCGGGGATTCTCTTACGTCATCGGTTTTTGCCTTAAACGCCAGTCCCCAGACCGCCAATGTGGTCTGGTCGTCTCGGCCGGCGAAATAATCGATAACGAGTTTTGCAAATCGCTCCTGCTGATTTAAATTTACCTGCTGGACAGCCTTGGCTATCGTCATTTCAACGCCGTTCACTGAACCTGTATGAATCAATGCCCGAACGTCTTTCGGGAAGCAGCTTCCGCCAAAACCGACACCTGGAAACAAAAAAGACGAGCCAATCCTTGAATCACTGCCCAGGCCCCACCTCACCCGTTCTATATCAGCACCGAGTTTCTCGCACAGTGCCGAGATTTCATTCATAAATGAGATTCTCGTTGCCAGCATTGTATTGGCTGCGTATTTTGTCATTTCAGCCGAAGCAGGGTCCATAAATAGTATTCGGCTTCTCTTTCGCATAAACGGGCTGTACAATTGTTTCATTATTTTTTGAACTTCCGGATTGGTTGTCCCGATGATTATCCTGTCGGGACGCATAAAATCTTCAACGGCGGCGCCTTCTTTCAAAAACTCCGGATTGCTGACATAATCGAACGGCGTTTTGGTCTTCGATTTCATAATGTCCGTTACCTTCTTATGTGTACCTACCGGCACAGTGCTTTTCGTTGCTATGATGCGATAGTCACTGAGGTTTTCGGCGATATCGGAGGCAACCGAAAGGATTGCCGATATGTCGGCCGAGCCATCCTCTGCCGACGGGGTCCCGACCGCAAGAAAAATAATAAGCGAATTGTCCACGCCATATTTTAAATCGGTTGTAAAGTGTAGTCGGCCGAGCTTTTCGTTGTGTTTGACCATCTCAGTCAGACCCGGCTCATAAATAGGGATCACCCCATCTTTCAAACGGGCAATTTTCTCACTATCATTGTCCACACACACAACATTGTTGCCGGCCTCTGCCAGACACCCTGCTGTTACCAATCCGACATAACCAACACCAACCACACAAATCTGCATTGTATTAGCTCCCGTTATTAGAGTGCCTAAAGTGACACGTAAGTGTCATCCTGAGGCGAAGCCGAAGAGCCTGCCCTGAGCTTGCCGAAGGGATCTGGCCAACGAAAAAGAGATTCTTCACTTCGCTGCGCTACGTTCAGAATGACAGCAAAGCTGTCACTTTAGCTCACTTTAGTCACTTTTAATTTTACGTTTTGCGATAATTGATTATTTAATGAAAAGCATATCCATGAAATCGGTTGTTTTTCAATAATCGAGAACCTCTATCAAATCGATATCTATCTCAACGCTCGCGGCCTGGCCCAGCATATCTATCTGCAAGAACAGGCGTGTAGCGCCCCTCATTCTCACCACAATACCCTCCAGGCCAATTAGCGACCCTGCTATGACCCGGCATTTCTGACCCGCCTTGATATACTTGTGCGGTGTCAGGGGAGCACCGCTTCGAAGGGCATGGGCAATTTGCACTAATTCGTCGAGTAATTTCTCCTGTTCATGAACTTCGATAAGGTTCGCAACACGATTTGTTTTCAATAGTTCAACTCGTTGGTCTTCCTGGCCGCAGAAGAACAAATATCCGCTGAACAAAGGCAGGAACGAGCGTATCGTTCTACGGCTTCGACGCCGAACATTCCAGCTCATCGGAAGAAAGTAACTGATATTTTTGCTCATTAAATCATGGGCCAGGGCCTTTTCGTTCCTGCTTCTTGTATGGGCAACCCACCATTGGCCGGCAAATTCACGAATCGATTCTACCTGGGGCCAGATAATTGGTGGATTTTCGCTTACTTTCAACATTTTATCGTCCTAACTTATTCCATAAAATTTAAGTACCGTTTTACCAACATATTCAACTTGTTCTGGTACAAGTTCAGGATAAATCGGCAGAGACAAAACCTCGTTACAAAGCCGTTCAGAAATCGGAAAATCGCCCGGCTTGTATCCAAGGTCGCTGAAGCATTCCTGCAAATGTAATGGCTTTGGATAAAATATCGCAGAGCCGATATTGTTCTCAGCCAAGAATTTTTGCAGCTTGTCTCTTTCCGGCACAGTAATGGTATATTGGTGATAAATACTGACGTTGTTTGCTTCAATTTTAGGCGCTTTAACCGGTGAATCGGCGAAGAGACTGTCATAAACGGTGGCGTTTTGCCTTCGTTTTTCATTCCATCCGTCGAGGTATTTGAGCTTGACCGTAAGAACGGCGCCCTGGATACCATCCAGACGAAAGTTACCGCCAATCATTTTGTAGAAGTATCGGGGATTTTGGCCATGGTCGCGAAGGGTCCTGATTTTCTGCGCAAGGTCTTCTCTATTGGTTGTTACCAAACCGCCGTCACCGAAACCGCCGAGGTTCTTGGCCGGGTAAAACGAAAAGCATCCGCAATCACCGAAATTGCCGGACTTGATGCCTTCCTGGCTCGCACCTATTGCCTGTGCGGCATCTTCGATAACGGCAAGATTATTACACTGGGCAATTTCCATGATGGCTTTCATTCGAGCCACCTGTCCAAATAAATGTACCGGAACAATTGCTCGCGTCTTTTCGGTTATCTTTTTTTCGATAGCGGATGCCGCAATGTTGTAAGAATCGGGATCAACATCAACGAAGACCGGCTTTGCGCCAAGCCTGACGACGGAACCGGCAGTGGCAAAGAAGGTGAACGGAGTAGTTATGACTTCGTCGCCCGGTTTTATTCCCAAAGCCATCAAGCTGACAATCAAAGCATCTGTTCCGCTTGAAACTCCGATTGCATGCTTGCTGTTGCAATATGCGGCGATTTTTTCTTCAAATTCAGCCACGGCCGGACCAAGAGCGAAAGACTGACTGTCGCAAACTTCACTTATCGCCTGGATTACTTCGCTCTTGATAGCAGCATATTGTGCCTTTAAATCTAAAAGTGGAATCTGCATTAAAACTCCCTGAAAAACCTTATAGTCTCTAACAAAAAAATGTCATTGTGAGGCCCCCATCTTGCTTTCGCAAGAAAGCAGTGGGCCGCGGCAATCTCCGAGTTTCAAAATTATAAACCTCATTTTGTTATATGCTCTTACGCTTTGACAACTTTTTTTCCCGCCCCGCGAACTACCGCCGTGGCATTGCGGGCATCAACGACAAGCTTTGCGTTCTTAACAATCCAGTTATAATCGTAATCACTGTGGTCGGTCGAGATTAAAACCACATCATAGCCTGCTAACATTATTGCCGACAATTTTTTGCTGGCCATTCGCAGGTTGTGCCGGCGCTGCTTATGGGTTCTGGGGATATACGGGTCATTGTAGTCAACCTTGGCCCCTTTTTGCCGCAGCAGTTCAATCAGCTCTATCGAAGGTGACTCCCGCAAATCGTCAATATCCTTTTTATATGCCAGGCCCAATACGAGCACCTTGGAGCCCTTGAGGCTTTTGCTGTGCTCATTAAGCGCTTCGGTCGTTTTGGAGACGACATAGCGCGGCATACTGGTGTTGATTTCGCCGGCCAGTTCAATAAATCGCGTCGGCATATCGTACTGCCGGGCCTTCCATGTCAGATAAAATGGGTCAATTGGAATACAATGGCCTCCGAGTCCCGGGCCCGGGTAAAAGGCCTTGAAGCCGAACGGCTTAGTGCTCGCGGCACCGATAACCTCCCAGACATCAATGCCCATTCTGTCAAAGACTACCTTGATCTCGTTGACCATAGCTATATTTACACAGCGATAAACGTTTTCGAGAATTTTTGTGGCCTCGGCCGTTTCGAGACTTGATACAGGAACAGTCCGGACAATGGCAATATCGTAAACTCGGCAAGCTATTTCGCAGCACTTTTTAGTCAGTCCGCCAACCACCTTGGGAATAGTTCCTGTAGAGAAGTCTTTATTGCCGGGGTCTTCTCGCTCCGGGGAATAGGCCAAGTGAAAATCTCTGCCTGCTTTCAGACCGCCGCTTTCCAGTATTGGTGCCATAACTTCTCTTGTAGTACCGGGATAAGTCGTGCTTTCGAGAACAATCAACTGGCCTCGCTGTAGGTATTTCGCGATTGTTTTACTGCTGCTTATAATAAACTGCAAATCCGGCTCCCGGTTTTGGGTCAGCGGCGTAGGTACACAAACTAAAATGGCATCGACGGTTTTGAGACGGGCCATATTTGTCGTGGCCCGAAAGCGACCGGCCTTCACTATTTTTTTTACCTGGGAATGGGGGACGTGTTTAATTATACTCCGGCCGGAATTTAGGGTCCTGACCTTTTTCTCATCGACGTCGAAGCCGACTACCTTCAGGCCTGCCGATGCAAACTCTCCAGCCAAAGGCAGACCTACATAGCCAAGGCCCAAAACACCAATGGTAACTTGTTTTTCTTTTATTTTCCCTGCCCAATCTCTCACAAATCGCACCTCTTTAATAATCCTGCTTAATCTGAAATTCCACAAGGAACAATCAGCAAACAAATACTAAACCGGCACTTGTTTTTGGTCGATTTATAAGACTAAAACAGTTATTTTAGACCTGCATGACCGAAATGTCAAAAGAATTGAAAACTAAAAATAACCTGGGCGTATTATTCACCTGCATCGGCAGACGTGTCTCGCTGCTGGAGAGCTTTCGCCGGGCGGCTAAACAACTGAAAATAAACGCTGCATTTTTCGGCACAGACACGACCGACCTAAGTTCGGCCCTGCAGCTTTGCGACGAAGGCTTTCTGGTTAAGCCGACGACACACCCCGGCTATATCGGGCAATTGCTGTCGATTGTCAAAGCCAACAGGGTAAAACTGCTCGTTCCCACCGTTGACCTGGACCTGAAAGTCCTGGCCCGGAACAAGCCAAAATTTGCTTCGATGGGGTGTCGTGTACTTGTTTCAACTCCGGAAGTAATCGATATCTGTCAGGACAAGAGGAAAACGTATCAATTCTTGGCCAAAAACGGCTTTGATACTGCCCTTACTATGAGCGTTCGCTCTGCACTTTCAAAAAAGAAACCGAATTGGCCTTGTTTTCTAAAGCCCTGGGACGGCTACGCCGGCAGAGGAAACGCCGTCGTTAACAATCGCAGGGACTTGTTATTCTATGCCAAAAGAATACCAAATGTTATCTGCCAAGAATTTGTCAAAGGCACCGAGCATACCTGCGATGTATATGTTGACTTCTGCTTGAGAGTTCGCTGTGTGGTTCCGAGAAAACGTATCGAGATAAGAGCCGGCGAGGTAAGCAAGGCGCAGGTGGTAAAAGATCCCCGCATTATGAGTGAAGCTGCGATGTTGGTTGAGACGCTTGGGGCTGGGCCGGGCGTTATCACTTTGCAGTTGTTTTTGACAGACGATGACAGGGTCAAATTCATTGAGATAAATCCGCGATTCGGGGGCGGCGCACCGCTGTCAATCAAGGCCGGCGCAAACTTTCCAAGATGGATATTACAGGAACTATCGGGCAAAAAAACAAATGTCCGTTTTGACGGCTTCAAAGATGATTTAATTATGCTCCGCTACGATGGCGAGGTCTGGTTAGAAAAACTTTAGCGTTGCGCTTCAAATTAAAATGCGCCTCATCTTTCTCTTCCTGAAGCTTCACGAAGAATCTTAAGAAACTCTGGGTGAATTTGCTGCCCCAGACTTTGTACCTTTTGGACATCCTCCCAGGCTTTGTCATATTCTCTTTTATAGTAGTAGGCAAGCCCCCGATTGTTGTAGGCTTTAGCTAACTTTGGCTTTATCTCAAGGGCCTTGGTGTAATCTGAGATGGCCAGGTCATTTTGCCCTTTGAATAAATAGGCATTCCCCCGATTGTAATAGGCCATAGCATACCCTGGGTTTATCTCAATGGCCTTGCTGCAATCTGAGATAGCCAGAGCATACTCGCCTTTGTTCTTACAGGCTAATCCACGATTGCAGTAGGCTTCAGCGAACCTTGGATTAAACTCAATAGCCGTGGTGAACTCATAGATAGCCTTGTCATATTTGCCTTCCTTGGCGTAGGCAATCCCCCAATTGTAGTGGTCAACGGATTTGTCTCTACATCCTGCGAGAAATAGACAAACAACCATGCCCGACCACAGCAGTATCCTCTTAAACGTTTCTTTGTTCTGAGCACGCATCATAACTAACCTCCCTTTCCTGTAGCTCTATACTATCAAATTTCTCTGTTTTCTTCATCACTCAAATGGAAAATTCGGGTTGAAAATGGAAGGCCTGTGGGGAGCGTTCACAAAGATAATTGACACGGAAATTTGTCAATCAGCTATTTTCCAGACAATTCCCATGCGCCTACGCCCGGCTACCGGCGAGACGGCATAAACATCTCCTTCCGACAGCCATTGCTCTATTGATTTTTTACTCACTAACAGCACATCTTCACTGCTCGCATATTCGGATATGATTTTGATATCTGCTCTTTTCCCCTTAACTTCCTGC
>JAIVYN010000081.1:0-14435 GCA_048635425.1 Candidatus Aegiribacteria sp. | reverse complement strand
CGGGGAGGATAGGGCAACGCGCCGAAGCGACCCGAGCGCCCTGATGGTGGCATACAGCATAGGGCGGTATCTTCAACGGTGCCGCCCACTTATGGCATTATGCTGGTGCCCAAAAAGCGATAAATCCTTTTATAATCATGTGTTGATCAACCAACTTTTTTGCAGTTGAACACAAAATGTCAATTCGGGAGCGATAAATGTTTGAGAGCATAACTCGTAAATGTACAAATCACAAGCGCATAAATCAGACGTGCCTTTGTGCTCTTGTGCTCTTGTGCTCTTGTGCTCTTTGTTGGGCGGATATAATTGTCCTCAAAGAAGGCCAGACCATAACCGGCGAAATACTCGCCGAAAAGCAAACCCAGTTGTATGTTGATATCGGCATAACGGTCCTGACCATTCCGAAGGAAAAGATACTCGAGTACAAATACACCGGAACTCTCGAGGTTGAGGACGTCAATGACATAAATGTTTCACAGGTAAAAGCGGGCAAATTGAAGTTTGCCATAGGCCCAGTCGGTCAATTATACAAAATCGCCAATCTGAAAAAGACAACTATCGAAAAATGTGTGAACACAGTCTCCGAAGCGGTTGTCAAAGTCTCAAGCCCTATGGGGACAGGCTCGGGTTTTTTTATCAATGAAGATGGGTTCCTGATAACCAACTATCACGTAATAGAAAAAGAAACGAGGCTCGAGGTTACTGTGTTCCAAAAAGCGAAGAATGGCTTTGAGAAAAAGAAATTCAAAAAGGTCAAAATCGAAGCCATCAATCCCTTTGTTGACCTGGCACTCTTGAGGGTCGAAGACTTGGGGGACACAAAGGTCAAATTCGTTTACCTCGGCGATATCGGCCGCATCAAAGTAGGCGAAGAGGTCTTTGCTATCGGCAATCCGCTCGGCCTGGAGCGAACTATCACTAATGGTGTCATCAGCACGAAGAACAGGGCTTTCCAGGGGCTTATCTATATCCAGACTAACGCCGATATCAATCCGGGCAATTCCGGCGGCCCACTTTTTAACCTGGCCGGCGAGGTCATCGGTGTTACTAATATGGGATATATATTTTACGGGGGGCTCGGCTTTGCCATACCGGTCAGCTATGTTAAACATTTCGTAGAAAACCGGGACGCTTTTGCCTATGACAGGGATAATCCGAACACCGGTTATAAATACCTCCAGCCGGACAGAAGACGCAACAAAGCCAGGCCAAAATTCCTCGAAAGCAGGAGTGAATAATACTTAAGTTATGCAAAATTGAGGTTAGGCATATATTATTTAAGAAAATCATGTTTTCGATTTTCTTGAATAATCGACTAACTGTCTATTATACAACAACGTACGGTTTGGAAAGAAAAAATTAAAAGACAATTTTTCCTTTCCAAAGTATGCCTAACCTCGATTTTGCAAAAGTCTTGTTAGATATGTACCCGCAGACTAATCGTTGACGCTAACAGGTAAATTCGCGAAAGGTGCTCGAATGAAGCGTGCTGCCACAACTACTCATAAGCCCCCCTTTGCTCTTATGCTTTTGTGCTCTTGTGCTCTTCTGTGCTTGTGCTCATCAAGCTCTGCTCGGGCAGGGACCCTTCCCAATACGGCAAAGCTTATTCCGCCTGAAACAATCCTGCTGGTAGATGTTGACGATTTTGACCGTCTGCGAACGCAGTTTGAAAAAACCAACTTTTATAAACTCTATAAAGACCCGGCAATGGCGGCCTTTGTCGATGACTTTAAGACCAAATGGCGGGAAAAAATCCGCAAACCCGATAACGAGCTCCTCAGGGTAATCGCTGATATAGATACATTTCCCCGGGGCAGAGTGGCCGTTGCTTTTGTATTAAACGAGCAGATAAATAAAGATGCCAATGAGCCGCCGCTTTTGCTCATAACCCAGTGGGGACAGACAATAGGCAAGATCAAAGAAGCGGTGGACAAGACGGTCGAAAAGGCCATCGAAGACGGCGCCCACCGGCAGAGGCAAGACTACCGCGGCGTCAGTATCACAACCATAATTCGCCGGTCTTCCGCAGCTTTAAGCTACTGTTTTATCGACGATTGTCTGATAGGCTCTATGGACCTGGATGTTCTAAAATTTGTTATCGCGCACATCAAAGGTGCCGATAGCGCGACACTCGCTGATGACGCCAACTATACCGCCACTATGAAAGCTGCTGAATTGTCCAGTCAAACGCAGATTGATCTCTACGTTAATATAAAACAAATCATCAAAATAATAATTGCCGAGGATGATACCGGCAAGACAAAAACAACAATGGACAACCTGGGCCTTGATAATGTTACATCTTTTGGTTGTTCAATTGGTCCTGGACCGTCAACAACCGGCAGTAAAACCTCCTTGGGAAAAGCATTCCTGAAAGTCAGGGGCGAAAAAAAGGGTATTTGCACAATGCTCGATATAGAAACGGCCACTCTCAGGGTGCCGCAATTTATTCAGCCCTCGGCACATTCGGTATCATTTGTGAATTTGAATATTAAAAAGGCCTATAATGAGCTCGGCAATATTCTTAATAGTATTTCACCACAATTTGCTGCGATGATGTATATGCCGCTTTTGCCGCCGAGTCCACAGGGCGAACCGCCGCTGCAGCTAAAAACTGATATTGTTGACCATCTCGGCTCGCAAATTATTGTCGCCCAGAGCATAAGAGAGCCTCTATCTGATGTTAGCGGGCCAAGGCAGAAGAAATCACTTATTGCTGTGGCGATAGAGAACCGCAGCGCCCTTGAAAAATCTTTGTCGCTTCTGCACAGCACATTATTAGCTGCGAATAATCCTGCCGCGAGGCGGCAGCTTCTCGGCCACACAATATATTTAATTGACCCGGCGGCTATATTTCCGGCTTCTCCAAGGAGACCAAATAGGCCGATGCAAATCCCCGGCAGAGTGACCCCGCAAGGCTGGAACCCATCAGAGACTCCAACAATGCCTAAATTTGCATTTACCGTTACCGACACTCATCTGATTTTCTCAGATGAATCTGCTGTTGAGCAGGCCATTCGCGCATTGAACAGCACCGAAACCGTATCGGTGATTACTGAAGAGTGGTTTAATAAGGCCAAATCGACTATTCCTTCGGTTGTGGGATTGGCCAGTTTGCAGAACGTTGAGGCTTCCGGCGAATTCTTCTGGTCCGACCTGCGCGAATTAAAGAAGGAAACAAGCAAGTCCGAAGGACTCCTTACGGAGAGCAAGGACACAGATTCGAGCACCAAGATAGGCCTCGGAGTGAGTTCCGGGTCGCCCTTCCCGCAGTTAATGCTCTCCCAGGCAGGTTCTGATTTGTTTGATTTCAGTCTTTTGCCTGAGTTCGATGAGGTGCGGAAGTATTTTGGCCTGTCCGCTTTTTACGGCCTGAGCAAGCCTGGCGGATTCTTCTTCGAATTCAAGTATCTAAATCCACGCCTTGATAATTAATGATTAGAGATAATTACAAAACCGTTTTAATCCCCTGATGTATGGAGGTAACATTTATGGCAAGTTTCAAAAACAACATAAACAGGCGCCGATTCCTGCAGATTAGCTCGGGCTCGGTGGCCGCAATGTTCTTACCCCAGATTCGGGTTAGGGCTGAAGGAAGCTCGAAAACGCAGCCGAACATTCTCTGGGTCAGCTGCGAGGACATCAGTCCCGACTTAGGATGTTATGGTGATAGTTACGCTGTATCGCCCAATATCGACAAGCTTGCAAGCCAGGGTGTGCGCTATGATAATGTATATTCGCACTCCGGTGTTTGCGCCCCGACACGCTCCGGTATTATCACCGGGATGTACCCGACCACTATCGGAACCTGCCCTATGCGCTGCAAGGGCGTACCGCCGGCATACGTAAAATGCTTTAGCGAATACCTCAGGGCCGCAGGTTATTATTGCACGAATAACTCTAAAACCGATTACCAGTTTGACCCGCCGCCGAGCGCCTGGGACCAGAGCGGTCGAAAGGCCCATTGGCATGGCCGTGCCGAAGGTCAGCCGTTCTTCGCCGTATTTAATTTCACAATTTCGCACGAAAGTAAGATTCGCGACAGGAGCAAAGGTATGCTGCAGCGTCTGGCGAGTCTCAAGCCGAATGAGAAACACGACCCTGCTAAAGCGGTGCTGCCGCCTTACTATCCCGATACGCCGGCGGTTCGCAGAGACTGGGCGCAGTATTACGATGTTATTACCCTGATGGACAAGCAGGCCGGCGATGTCCTCAAACAGCTCGAAGAGGAGGGCCTTGCTGATAATACGATAGTGTGGTTCTGGGGCGACCATGGGCGTGGACTGCCGCGGGGTAAGCGATGGATTTACGATTCGGGCCTTAGAGTTCCGCTGGTTATCCGCGTGCCAAAGAAACTGCGAAAACTTGCAATGCCGGGCAATCCTGATGTGCTCGAACCCGGTACCGTCAACGACGACCTGGTAGCTTTCATTGATTTTGCGCCGACTATGCTGTCGTTGGCAGGGGTAAGGATACCGGAGTACATCCAGGGCCGGGCTTTCTTAGGCAGCCAAAAGGCCGGGGCCCGTGAGTATATTTTCGCTGCGCGGGACCGGATGGATGAAGCATACGACCTTATCCGCGCGGTGCGTGACAAGCGTTACAAATATATTCGCAACTATATGTGGCACTTAACTCGCGGCCAGGACATCGAATATATGAACCAGATGCCGACAATGCAGGAGATGCGCCGTCTCAACGCCAAAGGCAAACTAAAAGGCCCGCAGAAACAGTACTTCGAGGAAACCAAGCCGGTAGAAGAATTATATGACACGCTTAACGACCCGCACGAGGTCAAAAACCTGGCGGATAATCCGAAGTACAAAAGTGTGCTCGAACGAATGCGCAGAGTGCATAAAGAATGGGTGAAAGAGACCGGCGATGTGGGGCTGATTCCGGAACCTGAATTTGATGAAATGAAGCGGCCGGGCGGCCAGTACCAAAAGACGGCAGAGCCGATATTCTGGTCGCCGAAGTGGAAGGCGGGTGCGCCGGGTAAAGTTGCGCGTCGTATTACAATCGCCTGTTCCACAGTCGGGGCTTCGGTCGTTTACAGGATCAGCGGCGATGCTGAAACGAAGACCGGCCTGTCGCGACGAGTCCGCGACACGGCGGGCTGGAATCTATATAGAAAATCTGTGTGGCTCACGCCGGGCAAAGTGCTGCACGCCAAGGCCTGCCGCATCGGCTTTAAGGACAGTAATGAAGTCCAATTCAAATTCGATGACAAAGTGACAACACCAAAGCGTCCCAAGACACCGGCTAAGGACGAGCGGCACTGGCGGAATAAGCTCGACCAAACGGACTTGCTTGAGCGCCTTCGTAAAATAAAAGAGTTCGACGGCCAGGGTGACAGAGCAATACCAAAATATTTTAAGGCTTTGAGCGATAAGTACGCCTCTGTGCGTTACTGGGCCGTTATAGGCTTACACAATAATTGTAAAAGGTCTTCAGATATAGAGCGTGCAAAGGCGATGCTTGAAAAATCTCTGAAGGACCCGGCGACGATTGTTCGCGTTGCTGCGGCGCACGCGATGTGCGACTGGGGCGAAGAAAAGGAATCTTTGCCGGTGTTGGCCGAAGCGCTGAAAGACAAAACAGATAAAGCACGGCTGTACGCGATTATCGCCCTGAACAAGATTGGCGAACAGGCCCGGCCGGCGTTGCCGAAGATAAAGGCCGCCCTGGAAGATTCGGATAATTACGTCCAGCGGGTAGCACGCACCACGCTCAATCGACTGGAAAACAAATAGTTCGTATTGTGTATTTCGTATCTCGTATATTGATGAAAACGTAGATAGGTTTTGTCTGCGCAAACGTTATGTCAAGGAGTTGAAGATGTATAAGCGATTCATTTTTAGAGTGTTGGTTGTTGTTTGTTTTGTCGGGGTTGTGTTCAGCATCGAGGAGTGCATTGAGGCAAAGGAATTGGTATCGAATCCCACGTTTAAAGCGGCGGAGACAGAAAAGTTGCCGGCTGGTTGGTCTGTCTGGAAGCCTGTATGGGACAAGGCCGCGTGCCGGTTCAAAAGTGTTAGCGAAGGACTCCTGGTCGAAGCAGAAGATCCTTACGCAGTCGGTGGGGTTTTTCAGGAAATCAAAGACATCAAGCCTGGGCAGGCTTATGCAGTTAAAGCAGTTTGTCAATTGCACAACATTCCTGCCCCTTACCAGTCTGTGCTGGTGCGTTTAAGCTGGATTGGCAATGGGAAGCTGCTTCATCCGGCTGGGATGCTTGTGCGAGGGTGGGTGCTCGCCGGAGGTATAGCGAGTTTTGAAGATGTGCTTGTTGCGCCTGAGTCGGCTGACGGTGCACGATTGTCACTTGAGGTTAAATGGCCCGGCGGTGGTTCGGTGATTTGGAAGCAGGTAAGCTTACAGGCGACGTCCCGGCCGGGGCCGCGAAAGGTCAAGGTCGGCACTGTATATCTGCGACCCAGAAACAGCACACCAGAGAATAACCTGAAGCTATGGTGCGGGCAGATTGATGCGGCCGGTAAGCTTGGTCTGGACGTTGTATGCTTAGGTGAGGCGATGACTATGGTTGGGACGGGCTGTTCGGTGAAAGACTGCGCCGAGCCGATGCCGGGGCCGGCCACCAGGCAATTAGCTGATGCTGCGCGGAGGAATCGCATTTGGGTGGTGGCGGGTCTTACCGAGCGAGTGGGCGATGTTGTTTATAATACTGCCGTACTGCTGGACAGGAAGGGACGGATTGCCGGCAAGTACCGGAAGGTCCATCTGCCCCGTGAGGAATGGAAGAATGGTATCAGGCCGGGTAATACGTATCCTGTTTTTGAGACGGATTTCGGGAAGGTGGCGATTCAGATATGTTACGATTGGTTCTTTCCGGAGCCGGCACAAATTTTTGCCCTCAAAGGAGCGGAGATTATCTTTGCGCCGACGTGGGGCAATACACTGCCTGATGAGGCCGGCCGGGTGAACGGCGAGTCGGTATTCCGGGTTCGGGCCCGTGACAATGGCCTGTATATGGTTCCATCGGTGTACAGCGGTAATAGTCTCGTGATTGACCCGATGGGAAGAATATTAGCTTGCAGCGAGGGCAAAGAAGGCGTCTTCTGGACGGAGATTGACCTCAACGCGCGGGAAAGTCTCGAATGGGTCGGTTACTGGCGTTCGATAGGACCGCGCCACCGCATGATAAAAAGTTATGGACCTTTGCTGAAGGCGCTGCAGAAGCCATCATATTGACTTGTGGATTTTAAGTTCTTTTATCCAGCAATACAGAACCGGCACGACTAACATTGTTAGAATCTCAATCGTCATTCCCCCAAAGGAAGGTATCGCCATCGGCACCATAATATCCGACCCTCGCCCCGTTGAGGTAAGTACCGGAATCAGCGCCAATATAGTTGTTGCTGTTGTCATAAGACAAGGCCGAATTCTGCGCATCCCCGCCTCAATCACGATCTGACGGGTCTCGTCAACACTCACAGGCATTTTGCCCTGGAACGATTGCTTCAGATATGTACACATTACAACGCCATCGTCTGATGCAATCCCGAATAGTGCCAAAAACCCCACCCATATTGCCACGCTCAGATTGATAGGATGCACCTGAAAAAGCTCCCGCATATTCACCCCGAACACACTAAAGTCAAGGAACCATGGCTGAGCGTAAAGCCATATCATCAAAAATCCGCCCGACCAGGCAACGACTATTCCGGAAAAGACTAACATACTTGTTGCTGCTGAATGAAATTGGAAATACAGAATTATGAATATAATGAAAAGCGCCAAAGGTATGACTATCGAAAGCGTTTTTTGCGCGCGAATCTGGTTCTCGTAATTGCCGGCAAATGTATAACTCACGCCTTCAGGTATAACAAATTCGCCACTTTCAATCTTGGTTTGCAGATACCGCTGACAGTCTTCGACAACATCGACTTCGGCATAGCCGGCTTTCATATCGAACAGCACATATCCAACAAGGAATGTATCTTCGCTCTTTATAGCCTGAGGGCCGCGAACATAGCGAATCTCCGCTAATTGGATAAGTGGTATTTGCGACCCGTCGGCTGCTGGAACTAAAATCCTGCCTAATGTTTCAATCCGGTCCCTGAGCTCTCGCATATACCTGACTCTGACTGGGTACCGCTCGCGTCCCTCCACAGTGGTGGTAACACGCTTTCCCCCTATTGCAACTTCAATAACGTCCTGAACCTGCAGAATATTGACCCCATAACGGGCTATGGCCTGGCGGTCTATATCAATCTCCAGGTAAGGTTTGCCCACAATGCGGTCAGCTATTACTGCTGATGCTTCAACACTCGGGACTTCTCTAAGAAATCGCTCGATTTCCAGGCCCACTCTATCGATTGTATCCAGGTCAGGCCCCTTGACCTTGACACCCATCGGAGCACGCATGCCGCTTTGTAACATAACTATTCGGGCAGCAATAGGCTGTAGTTTCGGTGCGGAAGTTGTACCAGGAATCTGGCCGGCCTTTACAATCTCATCCCAGATGTCATCCGGACTTTTAATATGGTCTCGCCATTGTCTTACACGACGTCCGTCCTTATCGGTAGTGTATTCCGGCTTATAATTGATAACCGTCTCTACCATTGATATTGGCGCAGGGTCAAGAGCGCTTTCAACTCGACCTATCTTACCCACGACGGACTCTATCTCGGGAATCGACTGAAATGCCATGTCCTGCTTTTGCAATACGTCCAGGCACTCTCCGATTGAAGCATGTGGCATAGTTGTCGGCATATACAAGAAGGAGCCCTCGTCCAACGGTGGCATAAACTCTTTGCCAAGGCCTGGAAAAGCATGGAAACCGGCTGACCACAAGCTATTTTGTCTCAGCGGCTGCGGTACAAAGAATAAGACCCTTTCAAAACCCAGCCAAATCATAGCGCCAAGAATTAGAAGTATTGTGGGAATACATAAAAACTGCGCTTTGTGAGCCAGGCACCATCCCAAAATGTGGGAGTAGAATCTTTGGAAAATTTTGAAAAATATCAGCAGCCCCCCAATGAGCAGGGCTATAAATATGAGGTTGCGGGTAAGTCCCCTGGCCTGTCCCAACGGCAGCCAGTGGCCCGTAAGTATTACCCCCACAAGAGCAACGGCCAGGGCATTGGCAACCAAAGGCCCCCAGCCTTTGACTTTCTCCGGCAGCCGTTCCTTTAAAAGATTATAAAGCCCGATACCGGCAACAATCACTCCAATCCACCAGGCAAGCACAACGCCTGCCACAATAGCAGCGAGAATTAATAAACCGCCCAATATGTATCGCTTTGCCTTTTTGAGAGTAACTTTTTTTGTAAAAAGAATGTGGGCGGCCGGTGGAATTATCATCAAAGCCACTATCACCGAAGCAATCAACGCAAAGGTCTTGGTATATGCCAGAGGCTTAAAAAGCTTTCCCTCAGGCCCGGTCATCGTGAAGACCGGCAAAAAGCTGACCACTGTAGTCGAAACCGCTGTCAGAACTGCGCTGCCAACCTCGCTTGCTGCTTTGAAAACAACCTCCAGCTTATTATCGTCAGGCCCTGCTTCATCGAGGTGCTTGAGAATATTCTCGCAAATGATTATGCCCATATCCACCATTGTGCCTATCGCAATTGCAATACCCGATAATGCAACAACGTTTGCATCAACCCTAAAAACCTTCATTGCGATAAAGCACATCAGTATCGCCAAAGGAAGCAAGGCGCTAATCAGCACCGAGCTTCTAAGGTGCAGGACTAAAACTATAACTACGATAATCGTAACCAATATTTCCTCGGTGAGAGCCGTGCTTAGTGTGCCTAAAGTTTCATAAATAAGCCCCGTACGGTCGTAAAACGGTACAATCCTCACCTGTGAAACAGTACCATCGGACAAGGTTTTTTTGGGCAGCCCCGGTGATATCTCTTCGATTTTCTTTTTTACATTTTTAATGGCATCGAGAGGATTATAGCCGTAGCGTACAACCACTACGCCGCCGACGGCTTCGGCTCCGCCCTTGTCCAGCGCCCCTCGCCGCAGTGCAGGCCCGTATGAGACATTCGCTAAATCTTTAATGTAGATCGGGACATTCTCATTGACCTTTACGACGGTCATTTCTATATCTGATATTGTTTTGAAAAAGCCCAGGCCGCGAATTACATACTCGACTTTATTAATCTCAATCGTCCGTGCGCCAACATCGATATTAGATGCTTTCACCGCCTTGAATATGTCGCCCAGCCCAACTTTATAGGCTCGCATCGCATCCGGGTCCACATCTATCTGATACTCTTTGACAAATCCCCCAACAGAGGCTACTTCACTGACCCCTTTGGCACTGAGTAAACCATAGCGCACATACCAGTCCTGGATGGTCCGCAGCTCATCAAGGTCCCATCCCCCGGCAGGATTGCCCTTTTCATCACGGCCCTCAAGGGTGTACCAAAAAATCTGACCCAGCGCCGTTGCGTCAGGCCCCAGCGCCGGTTGAACGCCTTCAGGAAGCGTTCCGCCAGGCAAGGAATTCAGCTTTTCGAGAACTCTGCTTCGGGACCAGTAAAAATCTACGTCTTCCTCAAATATTATGTAAATGCTTGAGAAGCCAAAAAATGAGTAGCTGCGGACCGTTTTTACTCCGGGAATTCCAAGCAGTGATACGGTCAATGGATATGTTATCTGGTCCTCTACGTCCTGGGGGGAGCGCCCCATCCACCCGGTAAACACTATCTGCTGGTTTTCGCCAATATCTGGTATGGCATCGACCGGGACGGGGTCGCGAGGCAGCTCACGAAACTCCCAGTCAAATGGTGCAACGTAAATGCCCCCACCCAGAATAAGTATCACAAACAGCCCGACTACCAGCTTGTTCTCAAGACAAAACCGTATGAGCTTACTAAGTGGCCCGGCAGATTGTCCACCTAAGTTTGTTAGCCGCTCGTCCATTGATACCTATATCTATCCTTATTTATTGAACTGTGGCAATTTGGCAATATACTTTTCCGGCTCTGCCTCAAATTTGGGCTTGCAACCCGAGCAGCAGAAATACACCTTCTTGCCTTCATACTCGGTGAAAAGGGCCTTGTTGATAGCACCGCCCATAACCGGACAGTCAGTCTGCTCTATAGCAGAAACAACTTCCTTTGCCGACTCACTCATCATAGACGCATGCTCCTGCATTTCCTGCATCTTTTCAGATGTCTCGGAGGGGGCCGGCTCTGATTTCTTGCAGCCATTCAGCATAATAAGCCCGACAAGCAATAGACTTGTCACAATAAACATTGCGCTATTTTTTTTCATTTTGCTGTTCATTTTCTTTACCTTTCAAAATTTGCATAGATTATTGATTCTTAAATTGAGGCAGCTTGCCCAGATATTTCTCAGGACTTTTTAGAAACTCTGCTTCACAGCCGGGGCAACAGAAATACACTTTTTTGCCTTTGTATTCAGTAAAGTACTTCTTATCTATTGCCCCACCCATGACAGGACAAACAGTTTGTTCTTCGACTTTGCTGTCTTGATGTTGCGGCACGTGTCGTTCTTGATTTTGTCCATGATGGTGGCCGGACACCGCGCCTTCGCCTTGAGGATTCATCATACTGGGTTTGGCCTGTATCTGAAGAGCTGAATCAATCTTAAAGTTACCATTAGTAACTACAACCTCTCCTTCGGCAAGCCCCTCTCTAACCAAATAGTAATCTGCTGCTCTTGGGCCAAGAACTACCTCTCTACCCTCGAACGTTGGCTTATTTGCATCCGGTATCCGGACATACACAACCGCTCGTTTGCCTGTTATCAAAGGTGCAGTGGCAGGAATTACCAGTGGCGGCTCATTGGGCTCTCTGGCTGCGGTGTATAGGGATTCGGTGGCCACCAAATCCATTCCGCAGATATCGCAGGTGCCCGGCTGGGCTTTGACAACAGATGGATGCATCGGACAAATCCATTTACCTGCCAAATCGGGGTCCATTACGGCTCCGCCCTGAGCAACTTTTGCCCGCAACACACCCCTGACAAACATCCCGGGCTTGAGCTTGCCATCAGGATTATCGATGTTGACCCGCACCTTAACCGTCCTGGTCTTGGCATTTAGTACAGGGTCGCGAAAGCTTATTTTGCCTTTGAAAACTTCTCCAGGATATGCCTCGGTTGTAAACTCAACCTCCTGACCGTACCGAATCCAGGACAAATCAGATTCGTAAGCATCCAGCTTGACCCACAAACGCGAAAGGTCCGCGATTGTGTATATTTTCATCCCTGTTGTTATATACATTCCCTCTGTCGCATGTTTTTCCGTTACCACACCTCCAATAGGTGCATAAATTGTAACATGATCGGTCGGCTGTTCGGTTTTTTCAATCTGCTCAATCTGTTCTTTTGTTAATCCGAGCAATCTTAGTTTTTCTCTGGCAGCTTCTACGGTCGCAAACGTTGACCGCTTTATAAGTTCAGAAGTTTGTGGGCTCAAATTCTTTGATGCCTTTATGGCCTGAAGAAGCTCGGCCTGGGCGCTTATCAGCTCCGGACTGTAGAGATATACCATATGGTCGCCCTTACTGACCGTGATGCCGGTAAAATCCACGTAAAGCCGGTCGATCCTGCCGGGCACCCAGGCGGTGATATTTTTTACGCGGGTCTCATCATAATCGACCTTGCCGACCATGCGGATTTCGGCCTCTACAAATTTACGCTCCACCGGGGTGGTTTGAACCTCCATAAGCTTTAAGGCCTCTTGCGAGAAGGTGATTTGCCTCTCACCAACCACACCGTCCTCAGTAGCCACCGGTATCAAATCCATAAAACAAAGCGGGCACTTACCGGGTTTGGGCTGACGAATCTGTGGATGCATCGAGCAGGTCCACACCGTCGGTGCCTGCGCAGCAGTCTGTTCGCCGGGATGTTCGTGCTCTGGGCCGGTAGGGGGGGCCTGCAAAAGCGAGTTAACAAAATAACCCGCAAGAAAAGTTACTACCACCAAAACGGTGGTTTTGAACCATCGATTCCCCAATAATGATTTGGCTTGTGTCATTTTCATATCAGCCACCTATAATCTGCTAATCATACTATTCCCGTAGGATATAAGTTCAATTAAATACAGCTTTTTAAGAAAATCCAATGAAAGATTGACTCACTTTTCCGCAATTTCCTTGTTTATTGATGGCTCAGCCATTGATGGCAGTTCCGTCCCAACAAGCATTTCCAGTTCAGCCAGTTTCTGCTGATTATTAGTAACGGCCCTTTCGTAGTCTAACTCGTATTTAAGCAGCATACGTTGAGCATCTATCAGCGAGAGGAAATCTATCGTACCTGCCTTATAGGCGGTTTCAGACGCCTGAACAAGCTCCTCCGCCTTTGAAACTAAAACATCCCCATAAAGATGCGTCTTTCTCTGGCTATCTTCAATATCGTACAGCACCTCGAATACTTTTGATAATATTTTGTTTTCGATATCTGTTCTTTGCTCTTGAATTTTTCTGACATTGGCTTTTGCCTGCTGCTCAGCGGCTTTATAGTTGTCCTGCCACAGGGGGATATTCATTGAAAACATCAAAATCACAGGGTCATTGCCGCTGCCTCTGAGACCGGGAGAAACTGCCCCACCTGTCTGAATCCAATCCAGGCCGACTCCTATATCAGGATAGAATTTCTTTTTTGCCAGCTTGACCCTGCTTTGTGCCGCCTGAATTTCCCAGCTAAATTCAGCAAGTTCGGGATTCGCTCTTTTTAACGCCTGCACAATATGCTGCCGGTCAAGCCGGACTTCTCTTGGTTGTTCTTTTTTAGGCCAGGCCAATTCCGCGTCAATCGGTCGATTAAGCACGGAATTGAGTTTTGCAACTGTTGGCTCTCTGAGCTGCTCCAGACTTCTTAAGATGTCCTCAAGTGTAGCTAATTCTACCTGGACACGGATTATGTCAGGATGTATTGCCGTAGCGGTTCTGTATTTGGTTCGTGCGACTTCCTCGAAATGCTTCAGCAGTTCGAGGTTCTGTTTTGCAATATCAATAGCTGTGGCCAGATATGTGAATTCGTAAAAAGCCACTTTTACCTGCCGGAAAAGTTTCAACTTGGTTGTTTCGTATCTTTGCCTTGCAGCTTTTGCTTTTGCCGCGGCGATGTCGGTTCTTGCTTCAATTTTGCCAAACCAGGGAAATACCTGCATTATGCCGAACTTTTGTCTTTGCGGCCCGACCCGTGTCTCGACCTCCTCTATGAAATAACTGTATGTAAACCTCGGGTCATCTAATGCTTTTGCCTGTGGAATCTGCTCTAAGGCCGCCTTCCATTCCTCAAACTTTGCTTTAAGCTCTGCATTATTGAGTGAGGCATAACGCAGATAATCCGCAAGCCTCTGTAAATCATTCGAATCACCTGGCTGCTGCGAAGCTCTGACAGACAAAGTTAAGACAAGCACAACCACCAAAGTCAGAAAGACTTGTCTGTTCATATTTTTAACCCCTTAAATTTGGCACGAT
>JAIVYN010000080.1:0-14466 GCA_048635425.1 Candidatus Aegiribacteria sp. | reverse complement strand
CGGACCGCCAAAATGAGTGGTGCTTGCCAATCTCCAAAGGAAATAGTTTGAATTGGTGGTTGTGATCCGGCTGTTCTCGACATCCAGAGTCGCCCCCCAGAGGACGGCTATCCTGTGTTCCCCCGGCGACTTGCAGTCCATCTTCAACGTTTCTCCTTCCAATTTCAGGGCGGAGAAGTCGAGGATTGCCAGGTCTGTGTGGCAGATTGCCTCTTTCCTGGCGGAGTCATATTCGAAAAGCGAAGGATTATTTATAGCCTTGGCGATGTCGCTTAGCCGGGCAACCTCGCCGTTGGGACCGCGCATCACCAGGATGCCCGTTCTCTTCAAGGGTATTGGACATCTTTCCTTGCCCGTTTTCCACACCCAATTGTCCACATATTCGCCGTAGGATATGCCGGGATTAGGAAAGAGGTATCTGTCCTTGTAGACCTCGATGCAATCTATCCACGGCAAGGCGGTGGTGCCTTGAGCCCACCTACCACCACTGAATATGAGTTTATTATTGGTGGACCGACTCGAGTTGTACACCCTGTGCATGGGAGCGCCGTTCACATAGGAATAGGTGTGGTTGTCTTTCATGCGAATGATGGTTATCTCACACCAGAGTTTTGCAGGAAACGTGAACCCGGAGTCACAATCTCCTCCCAGGCCTTGGTCCGGGCCGCCGGGAAAATTCCAATGGGAACCCCCGCCGAACTGGTCGTGGGTGCCGGATCCCTCGAGCCAAGTTACCGCACCAGGAGCGGGGTCGAATACCATAAAGGATTCCGTACCGCGGACAGCCCCCAGTTTCCCGTTCGGAAGCCAACACCAACGTATCTTCCACGTTCCATAGGCAACGTCCGAAGAGGTAGCCACCTCATAGGAGGTTCGGCCCGCGACGAACTTGCGGGAGGCGTCGGCCTTCCCATTCCACACGGGCAGCTTTCGCCCCCAGGGATCTGTTTCTCGCCTGTCCTTCTCTGTGCATTTCCCGTCGGTGAAGAACTCAAAGATATCCGGCGCCTCCTCCTTGCTCAGCGTCGAGACGACCCATTCCTGATGGGCTTTGTCCTTACCGCCCGCGGCGGTCAGGTGTGCGACGTTCCTGCAAATAACAGCGAGCCAGCCGGCGAATCGATTCTCTTTTTTTAATTGCGGCAATTTGACAGCGGCCTTCGCAAATACCTGCTGGGCGGCATCTTCAGCTAAGTGCCTGTCACCGAGTACCGAATGTGCGATTGCGACCATAGCCGGATAATATCGCCGGCATAATTCGGTAAAGCCGTCTGCGTCCCCGTCGATAGCTGCCTTGACTAATACTGTATCCGGCTTTTGAACCACTGACCTTTTTTTCTCCAAAGCCCCGGACATTATTTTATTTTCACTGAATCAGCTTCCGTTAATACAGACTTATTTTTGCGCCCGAAATGGGCGCTGAAAATTTGATTTTGCAGATTTTTTTGATTATACCCCCTCGCGTTCAATAAGCGCATAAAAAAGGCCGGCCACGATTAGCCGGCCTTGGTTTGAAATAAACCTTTTGCCTCATCGGGGGCAATAATTTCGTTGTTTTATGGATAAGCTGTTATCGTGTGCAATAACAGGTCTCTATTAGTCGCAGTACTTGTTTACACGCCACAACAAGTGTTGGTAGCCGCAGACGGACTGGACATTGGACAACAGCCAGGTGCAGCTTCTCCGGCACAGCAGGGCTTGGTACAATCCAGCGGGCAGGGTTTTGGACAACAGTCCGGTGCAGCTTCTCCGGCACAGCACGGCTTGGTGCAGTCGGTCGGGCAGGTCTTTCCGCAGAGACTTTCTGTTGCATCTCCGGTACAACACGGCTCGGTGCGTCCAAGGGGGCAGGCCTTTGCATCGAATCCAGCGGCGGCCTTTTGAGCACACGTGACTTCAGCGTTTTCAGCAAAGACGGTCCTGGCCATGGGGCACGATGTGCCGCCTGCCGCCGGACAGGTTTTGGCTTGCGTGCCGGACCTGGTAGGCAAAATGTTTGCATAGCTGGCAAGCAGAACCGTCCCGGCCAACAGGGCAACTGCAATAGCTCCGATAATCAGCAGATTTGACGTGGTTTTAAGACTCATCAGAGATTTTCTCCAATAGATGACATTGAATTTTCAAACTCTCCTCATACACAGAAAAAACAGCTATCCTTTTAATATTGTTGTCTATTATACTATTTCCGTAGAAATTGTGTTCGTATAAATCTTATAATTGTCGAATATTTACGATTATCTTCTTTAGCTGCGTCAAGGCACTTGATTCCTGCATATTTTACAGACAGCTCACGTAGGGGCGGTTCGCGAGCAGCCCCTACTGGGACAGGTATTGCTTTGCGAAACGTTGTGCGGCCGAGTGGAGTAATGCACGGCTGTTTTCGAGTGCGTAATCGAGGGACATGTTATCATCTTTGCATGATATAGCAGTGGCGATTCCGATTTTTTGATACTCCTGCTGGGGTATATTAACCTGACCTGCGAGCACCGCCAGGCGGGTATGTGATTGTGAGGCCATTCCTGCTCCGGCTTGGGCCTTTGCCGAGACGAGTTTTAAGATTCCGGATACGACTTTTCCATAGAGCGATTGCCGGTCGAAAGAGCCTTCGCCGGTAATGACCCAGTCAGCGGATTCGAGCTCGGCGCGGAGGTTGCTGCGGGCCATTACTGTTTCTATACCGGATACGATAGTTGCGTCCATAAAGGCTATGGCGCCTGCGGCCAATCCGCCGGCTGCGCCTGCGCCGGGGACATCGATATCACGCTGGAGCTGTTTACGGACCAGCTCGGCCAGGCGGGCAAGACCTTTTTCCAGTTGTTCTACCATTTGGCCTGTTGCGCCTTTTTGGGGGGCGTAAACTTTAGCCGCTCCTTTCTCGCCACAGAGTGGATTGTCAACATCGCAGAGGACTTCAACCGGAACAAGGCTGAGGTTTTCAGGTCTGACTATTTTTGTGATTTTCTCAAGGCCCGCTCCGCCAAGGGGGACCGGATTGTCCTGGTGGTCGAGGAACTTCCAGCCAAGTGCCATTGCGGCGCCGATGCCGCCATCTACAGTTGCGCTGCCGCCAACGGCCAAAAGGATTTTGCGTGCACCATATTCCAATGCGGCTTCTATAAGCTGGCCTGTCCCGTAGGTGGTTGTGTTGAGCGGATTCATCTGCTCTGCGGAAAGCAGCTCGAGCCCGCTGGCTGAGGCCATCTCGACAAGAGCTGTTCTGTCATCGTCGAACCAGGCAAATCCCGCTTCGACCTGCATATCCGGCAAAGGACCCATTACCGTTTGCGGGACCCATCGGCCGTTGGCTGCTTTAATCATTGCTTGTGCGGTGCCCTCACCGCCGTCGGCCATTGGTTTTAATACAAGCTGAGCCTCAGGGGCGGATTCGGAAATGGCATCTGCGATTATTTCACAGGCTTCGTAAGCCTTAAGAGTCCCCTTGAACGAGTCCATTGCGATGACAATTTTCATAAAACTCAATTCCTTCAGGACGATTGAGACCACCCCCAAACAAGTTTGAGGGTGCCACCCTGTGGTTAATCAACTATGCAAACTCGAAAAAATCCCTAACGCAGTTCAATTTGTTTGTGTCTTTTCTTTAGAGAACAACCAGGCTGATAATCCATAACGTAACGGCTGCGGCACCGCCTTCGACGAGTGTGCCGAGTGTTTGCAATTTATAGCCCTGCTTGACGCTCATTTTGGATAGGCCGGTAACTACCCAGAAATAACTGTCATTTGCGTGACTGACTACCATAGAGCCGGCACCGATGGCTACCACTACCAGCGCTCTTGCTGTCGGCGTTTCGAGACCGAGTGTTCCGAGAAGCGGCGCCACGATGCCGGCTGTGGTGATAATAGCTACGGTTGACGAGCCCTGTGCCGTTTTGAGCGCTGCGGCGATGATGAAAGGCAGCCAAATGCTAAGGTTCGCACCTTTGCCGAGGTATTCGCCCACGGCATCGGAGATTCCGGAGTTCTGCAGCACCTTACCGAAAGCGCCGCCACAGCCGGTAATGATAATGATAGTTGCCGCGGCGACGACCGCCTGGCCGACCCAGCCGGAAGTGGAAAGCATCTCGGTGGTCAGTTTTTTCGGCAGCAGCAGGGCAAAGAAAACGCCCAGCAGCAGCGCCACCACCGGCTGCCCGGCAAAGCTGATTAGCGCATATATTTTCTCTTGACCGAATGGATGGGTTGGGAACTCACCGATTGACCTGGCCACAATCAAAACTATCGGCAGAAAGATGGGAACGATCGACTTGAGGGCCGAAGGTGCTTGGGCCGCGAGTTCTGGTGGATCCTGTTCCGGTGATTCCGAGTCGGGGCTTATGTAAACTTTCGCTGCAAATTTTATAGCAAACAGCCAGCCGGCTGCAAGGGCGATAATGCTTACCAGCGCTCCCCACAGGATTACCAGGCCCAGGTCAGCCTCCAGCAGGCCCGCCGCAGCGACAGGGCCGGGGGTCGGTGGAACCATTGTATGGGTGGCGTAGAGACCAAGGCTCAGCGCCACTGCGCTTGCCGCCAGGGATATTTTCACCTTGCGGGACAGCGCCTTGGCCAGTGGGCAAAGTATGACAAAGGCCGAGTCGCAAAACACAGGGATACTGACGATATAGCCGATGATACCCATAGCCAGAGGCACATTCTTGCTGCCTACGAGTTTTAGCGTGCTCTCGGCCAGTTTATACGCGCCGCCGGATTTTTCCAGGAAAGTACCGATGACCGCCCCTGCTAAGATTACGATGCCGATATAGCCGATAGTGCCGCCAAAGCCTGCATTTACCGATTCGACTACCTGTTCGAGCGACATTTTTCTGCATAAGATGCCATATCCGAAAGCGGCAATCAGCAGTGCAAGAAACGGGTGCAGTTTAAGCCTTGTTGTTGCAATAATGATGAAAACGACGGAGAGAAGAAGAAGGATTAACAGCCACATAGAGTTTGTCCTTTCGTTGATACCCGGCACCTATATGGGTATCTACCCTGCTTAGTGCCGGGTGTCAATCTTTTTTCATTAAACCCTGGGATTTCAATTGTCAATGTCATAATGTGCCTAATTTTTTGTAATAGTGCTGAAAAAGTGATAGAATACCAGCCGTGCCAGAGCCACGTCTCGGCAGGTCGGCAAGAAATTGTCGGTTGATAGTAATGAATTTTGCAGAAACTTTTGGTAACTGATATGGGAGATTTTTATGGACAATAATTCTGATAACAAAGCAGTCATGACCGGTAGAGAACGTATGTTCAAGGCGCTAAATTATGAACCTGTTGACCGTGTTCCTGTGGATTTAGGCGGAACAGTAACCAGTGGGGCCCAGGTTAGTGTAGTCGCGAACCTGCGCCAGGCACTCGGTCTGGATAAGCTGGGTGAGCCGGTGAAGGTTGTTGACCCGTATCAGATGCTTGGGGAAGTTGCGGCTGATTTGCGGGATATGTTGGGGATTGACACGGTGAACCTGCTGGGGCCAAAATGTCACTTTGGCTTTGCGAATACGGACTGGAAGCCATGGAGAACGTTCGATGGCACTGATGTGCTGGTGCCGGGCGGGTTCAATATAGAGCCGGAACCTAACGGCGATATTCTCCAGTATCCGCAAGGGGACAAAACTGTGCCGGCTTCAGCTCGGATGCCCAAAGGTGGGTTTTATTTTGATGACATTATTCGCCAGGGGCCGATTGACGATGCCAGGCTCAACCCGGCGGATAATCTTGAGGAGTTTGTGCCCATCAGCGATGGAGATTTGAAGATTTATGAGCAGCGGGCAAAAGAGCTTTACGACAATACCGACCTGGCGATTGCAGCAGGGTTTCCGGGAATGGCCTTTGGGGATATAGCGCTGGTGCCAGCGGCTGGTTTGAAGGACCCAAAAGGAATTCGGGACATTGAAGAATGGTATATCAGCACGGTTACGCGAAGAGAATATATTAAAGAAGTCTTTGCAGGTCAGGTTGAAATTGCAATTAAAAATCTGGAGCGGATCTACCAGGCCATCGGCAACAAAGTGCACATCGTGTTTGTGGATGGAGCAGACCTGGCAGCACAGAATACGCTATTCTGTGGCTTGGATACCTACAGGGAGCTTTATTTGCCATTCAGCAGGAAGATTAACGACTGGATTCATGCCCACACCGAATGGAAGACGATGAAACACTGCTGTGGGGGCTGTGAGCCGTTGATTGAGGGATTCATCGAGGCCGGCTTCGATATTCTCAATCCCATTCAGACCTCAGCCAAGGGTATGGAACCGCAACATTTGGTTGATAAGTACGGGGGCAGGATAATTTTCTGGGGCGGGGGTGTGGATACGCAACAGACGCTGCCGTTTGGTAAGCCCGAGCAGGTACGCCGGCAGGTTACTGAACGGGTGCAGATATTCAACGCAAAGAGAGGTTTTGTATTCAGCGCTGTCCACAATATCCAGTGCAATACGCCGGTTGAAAACTTATTGGCTATGTTTGAGGCATTAGGCAGAAAGATATGAGGAAGGAAAATGATATGAAAAATAAAAAACTATCGAACAGAATAAGCATAATGTTATCGTTAATCGCTTTGATTTTGCTCTTTGGCACCCACCTCGCATTCTGCGGAGGTAATTCAAGCTCAAGGCGGATAATCAGCCTGGATGGGAGATGGGAAATTACTGAAGGGGGTATGGATTCGGTTCCAGGAAGTTTCGAGCACAAGGTGCCGGTGCCGGGATTGGTTGATATGGCGAAGCCTTCTTTTGACGAAGTCGGCAAGAAAATCGACAAGCGTCAGGCATTCTGGTATCGGCGCACATTCACCGTTGAAGGACAGGTTCCAGCCGTTGCGATTTTGAAGATTCACAAAGCAAAATATGGCACTAAAGTATTTATCAACGGTAAAGTTGTTGGTGAGCATCTGCCTTGCTTTACACCTGCTCTGCTGGATGTGAAGAAATTTCTAAAAGGTTCAGGTAAGCAAAATGAATTAATTATACGGGTTGGTGCCGACCGTGAATCGCTGCCGCAAGATATGCCGACGGGCTGGGATTTTGAAAAATATCTGTATATCCCCGGTATATACGATTCGGTTGAGCTGATTCTTACCGGTGCGCCTTATATTTCTAATGTCCAGGTCGTTCCGCAGCTTGAAGATAATACCGTTCGCATAAATTCGCTCATCCAAAACCCGACACTTAAAGGCAAGGTCGAAATTGATATTAGAGTGCGCGAATTGAAAAGTCAAAGAACTCATTGTTTTACTGAGTCTACACTGACAAGAGTCAAAGATGCTCTTGAGTTTCCTTTCGATTTAGAGCTTCCTATGGGTGATTATAAACTCTGGACACCGGAAGAGCCGTTCCTTTATGAACTGGAGTTGAATATCGGCACCGATGTGGTAAAGGTTCGGTTTGGTATGCGGTCGTTTCGATTTGACGCCGAGTCCGGTCGGGCTGTTCTGAACGGCAAGCCCTATTTTATGCGGGGAACTAACGTTTGCGCATATCGCTTTTTTGAGGACGCCGAGCGGGGTGACAAGCCCTGGCGAAAAGAATGGGTTCGCCGACTTCATCGGAAATTCAAAAGTATGCACTGGAATTCGATTCGCTACTGTATCGGTTTTCCGCCGGAGATTTGGTACGAAATAGCTGATGAAGAGGGCTTTTTGATTCAGGATGAGTTTCCCATCTGGCTGCTCAGTAAAGCACCGGAAAATCCGAAGAGTGAAAAGATAATTTCGGAATATACCGAGTGGATGCATGAGCGATGGAACCATCCGTGTGTTGTTATCTGGGATGCACAGAATGAGAGCGTTACCGACCAGACCGGTAAGGCACTGAGGGCTGTGCGGCATCTGGATTTGTCGAATCGTCCGTGGGATAACGGCTGGGCGGTGCCTGAGAGTGATGCCGACTACCTTGAATCCCATCCGTATCTGTTTAGCAAGATTCAATGGGGTAGAGGAGATTTTCATTTGTCAGATTTGGCCAATACCTCCGGCAGACCCCGTTTGAGAGATGCCCAGAAAGATTATAAGCTTCCAATTATAATCAATGAGTATGCCTGGTTGTGGCTTAATCGTGACGGTACGACAACATGCTTAACAAATAAGGTTTATGAAAATTTGCTCGGGCCAAATTCGACCGTCGCTCAACGGCGTATGCTCTATGCACGTTATTTAGCGGCCCTTACCGAATTTTGGCGTTGCCATCGTGAATGTGCCGGGATTCTTCATTTCTGCGGATTGGGTTATTCGCGAGCTGGCGATAAGCCCAGGCCCCAAGGTGGTGCGACAAGCGACCACTTCATCGACCTGGAGAAACTCACCTTCGAGCCTTATTTCGAGCAGTATGTGCGCGATGCCTTTTCGCCGGTAGGTTTGATGATTGATTTCTGGGACGAGGAGCTTGCCGGCGGAACAGAGCGCCAGTTAAAGGTCTTTGTGATAAATGACCTGCATCGTAAGTGGAAAGGAACCGTTCGTTTTCTCGTTATGCGTGGTGGGCAGATTGTCACCGAGCAGTCGAAACGTTGTGCTGTCAGTGGTCTTGAGCGAGAGATTTTGTCATTTGAGCAAAGGATTCCAGATAGAACAGGAGAATATCAGCTCGTTGTAGAATTAGTTGGAGCAAATAGTGCGTTAGTTCGAAGTCTGCGAGACTTCAAGGTAGTGCCTGCAGGCAATAAATAGTTTTGAATTTGTTAGTGTAACTTTGGAGGACTAAAAATGGACACGAACAAGAGCACACGTCGCGATTTTCTTAAAGCAATGGGATTATGCGCATCAGGCTTTACTGTTTCAGGGTGCGCTACTGCTGTAAGAAGAACGGCACATAGAGTGTCAAAAGACAAACCTAATATCCTTTGGATTACGTGCGAGGACATCAGTCCTTATTTAGGCTGCTATGGTGACAGTTACGCGAAAACGCCGAATCTGGACAAGCTGGCCAGGGAAAGCGTGCTATATACGAAGGCATTTGCAACCGCTCCGGTATGTGCGCCATCGCGTTCATGTTTGATAACAGGGGTGTATGCAACTTCTACGGGGACCCAGCATCTGCGTTCCGAGGTAATATTGCCCGAACGAATCAAGTGTTTTCCGGAATATCTTCGGTCAGCCGGATACTACTGTTCCAACAATTACAAAAAGGATTATAACTTCACCGATGTAAATGTCTGGGACGAGTCGAGCCAAACGGCCCATTGGCGCAGGCGTAAATCCGGTCAGCCGTTTTTTAGTGTGTTTAATTTCACATCAACACACCAGGGGCAAATTAACGGTTCCGATGAGGAGTTTTTTGCCAAGTACACCTCGAAGCTTAAACCCGAAGAACGCCATGACGATGAGCAAATTCCTCTTCCCCCCTACTATCCTGATACTGAGTTTGTTCGGAAAATCTGGAGCCGTTATTACAACCTGATTACTTTTATGGATAAACAGGTAAGTGATTTACTTGCCCAGCTTGAGGCCGACGGTTTGGCTGATAATACAATAGTATTCTTTTTTTCAGACCATGGCATGGGTATTCCTCGATTCAAAAGAACACTTTATGATTCCGGTCTTAATGTCCCGTTAATTATTCGTTTTCCTGAACGGTATCGGCACCTTTCTCCACTTAAAGCAGGCAGGAGAACCGACAGGTTGGTTAGTTTTGTTGATTTTGCACCGACGGTTTTGAGCTTGGCTGGATTGTCGATACCGGGTTATATGCAGGGCCGGGCGTTTCTTGGAGCCTGGGCGGGGCCGCCGCGGGAATATGTCTTTGGGGCGGCCAGCCGGGTTGACGAGGCCTATGAGATGTCTCGCAGTGTGCGTGATAAGCGCTACAAGTACATTCGCAATTATATGCCGCATTTGCCGTATGTGCAGCCGAGCGAATATCCGGACAGGGCTGAGATTATGCAGGAGCTGCGCAGAGCGGTTGCAGAAGAAAAGCTGTCAAGTGTACAAAAATTACACTGGGCACCAACCAAGCCGATTGAGGAGCTTTATGACACATCGGCTGACCCACATGAAGTAAACAATCTGGCAGATTCGGCTTCACTTAGGAGGATTCTTGGGAGACTGCGTAAAGTGCATCTTCAATGGATGGTCCAGACGAGAGATGTAGGATTGTTTTCGGAAGCTGAAATGCATATTCGCGCCGAAGGTTCGACGCCTTATGAGATGGCACGACAAATTAGTAAATATCCTCAACGGCGTATTCTCGCTGCGGCCGATTTGGTTGGGAGAGAACCAAGTAATATTCCGAGGCTAATCGGATTGTTAAGTGATTCTGACAGTGCGGTCCGCTATTGGGCCGTCATAGCTCTAAGTGTCATCGGTTCCGGTGCGCCGCCTGTCATTAAAGCACTAACCGAGCGGCTGGAAGATTCGAGCCCAAACGTTCGTTTTGCGGCAGCCGGTACATTGTGCAAGATGGGTCTTTGCGAAAATGCCTTGGGCGTGCTGGCCGAAGGCCTGGAAGATTGGCGGGAGGAAACGGTCCTGTATGCTGCTCGCGAGATACAGAGTATCGGCAATAAAGCCTGCCCGATTGTCCAACAGATAAAAGAGGCCCAGGGACGATGCAAAAATCCGGATGGGACATATAAAAATAATAATCACGCAACGTTTATCGACTGGGCCTTAAAATATGCCCTGGAGAATTGTGGAGAATAGTCAAATCAGCACATTATCAAAATGAGTAAGATTATGAACAGCAAGCTTGCAGAAGAAAAAGGCAGCATTGTGTATGTGATGCTTGTATGTATGGTAGCTGCTTTAGGAGGGCTTTTGTTCGGCTATGATACAGGGGTCATTAATGGGGCGATAGGTCCTCTGAAAGTACACTTTGTCCTTGATGCGAACTGGGCCGGCTGGGCGACAGGTTGTGCACTGGTTGGATGTGCCATCGGGGCGGGTATTGCCGGGGTGCTCAGCGACTGGCTTGGTCGGAAAAAGGTGCTTATTCTTTCCGCAATTTTGTTCTTTGTCTCGGCGGTTGGAACGGCCTTGCCGAAAAATATTACCACTTTCATTATTTTTCGGATAATCGGCGGTTTGGGCGTGGGGGCGGCGTCGATGTCCTCGCCGATGTATATCGCGGAGATATCGCCGGCGAGGATTCGTGGGCGAATGGTCTCGGTCAATCAGTTTGCAATCGTAACTGGTTTTCTGGTAGTATATTTTGTGAATTATTTTATCGCCCTTCAGGGTGACCAGATGTGGAACCAGGAGTCCGGCTGGCGGTGGATGTTCGGCTCGGAGGCGCTGCCGGCTTTACTTTTGTTAGTGCTGCTGTTCTTCGTGCCGGAGAGTCCCCGCTGGCTGACCAAACAAAACCGCAGTGACGAGGCATTGGAGATTCTTGCCCGCGTTGATGGGGCCGAATATGCCAAAACCGAACTGTTGGAAATCAAGGATGCGATTGCTCACGAGAGCGGCTCGCTCAGACAACTGTTTCAGCCTGGCATGAAGATTGTGCTGGTTATCGGCATTGTTTTAGCTGTTTTGCAGCAGGTTACGGGTATCAATGTTTTCCTTTATTTCGGGACCGAAATTTTCAAGAAGATGGGATCCGATACCAATGCCGCTCTTCTTCAAACAGTGGTGGTAGGCGCGGTAAACCTGACCTTTACTATTGTCGCCATCTGGATGGTGGATAGGTTGGGGCGAAAGCCGTTAATGATGATCGGTTCGGTGGGGATGGGGCTTTCGCTGTTGGGGATGGGCTTAATGGCATACGTCCAAAAAACAGATTTGTGGGTTTTGTTATTTATACTGGGTTATATCGCATGCTTTGCCCTTTCGGTGGGGCCGGTAACGTGGGTTATTCTGTCAGAGATATTCCCGACCCGTATTCGCGGCCGAGCAATGGCAATTGCTACTGTTTGTCTTTGGGTGGCCAATTACGTTGTTTCACAAACGTTTCCAATGATGGAGGAAAATAACTGGCTGCTCGAGAAGTTTCATCACGCTTTCCCGTTTTGGCTTTATGGGATTTTCTGCGTTGTTCTGGTCACTTTTGTCTGGCGGTTCGTGCCGGAGACCAAAGGCAAGACGCTGGAGGAGATAGAAAAACACTGGATGAGCACATAGATTGAACAGCAGGAGAGCGCTTTGTAATATTTTCAGCAGAAGGTGTGAAATGAATTTTCCCAAACGAATGACTATTCAAAGCCATACGATAACCATTGTGCCGCGATACGCCGAAACCGACAAAGGCGGGGTGGTTCACCACAGCGTCTATCCTGTTTGGTTTGAAATGGGTCGCACGGAACTTTTACGGGCTAATGGACTGGCATACAAAGACCTCGAAGAAGCGGGGGTGTTGTTTGTCGTAGCCGAGTTGCGAATAAAATATCGCCGGCCTGCAATGTATGATGAGAAGCTGCAATTGGAAACGCATTGCTCAGCGGTTACCGCCAGTAAGGTTGAGCATAGCTATAAGCTTACACGCATCAGTAATGGGATAATCTTAGCTGAGGGTTCGAGCGTGCTGGCCTGCGTCAACGCCGAGGGCAAGGTTCGCCGAGTGCCTGAATTTATGTATCCCAAAGCCGGTTAGAAATTCTACGGAGTGATACTACACGAAAAGTAAAAATTTTTGCTGAGCGAGTCAGAAAAACAACTCATTTGGCGGTTTTCAATTGACAATTAGCAATGGACAATTGACAATTCGTTTATGTCTTCAGAAAAAAAAGAAAACTGCGGTCTTTTTGGCATTTTTGGTGACGCCGAAGCGATTCATAAAACCTACTTCGGCTTACACAGTCTTCAGCATCGCGGCCAGGAGTCGGCAGGAATTGCCTCCAGTGACGGTGAATTAATTCAGTGTTATACAGGTATGGGTATGGTCAGGAGGGTATTCCGTGCCGGTAGGGAAGTTTTAAAAAAATTGGCAAATCCCACAGCGATCGGCCATGTTCGATATTCAACAACAGGTTCCAGCAGGGCTGTAAATTGTCAGCCGCTTTTGGCCGAGTACTCCCGCGGGCAAGTTGCGGTGGCGCATAACGGCAACCTTATAAATGCGACATTGCTGCGGGACGAATATGAGGCGTATGGCAGTATCTTTAATACCACAAATGATACTGAGATAATTACTCATTTACTCGCCAAGCCAACCCACGTGAGCAATCCTGACCCATTGGCACATGTACTGAACCATCTTCAGGGGGCGTATAGCCTGCTGTTTTTATTTGCCGATCGCATTGAAGCGGCCCGGGACCCTTACGGCATCAGGCCTTTGTGCATAGGGCAAACCGAAAAAGGCGCTTACGTAGTTGCCAGTGAGACGTGCGCCTTTGATGCCATCAACGCGAAGTTTGTTCGTGAAGTTGAGCCCGGCGAAATCGTTCGATTGGATAAAAACGGTCTGCACAGCAGATTTTTCGTTACGCCGGGCACTGTTACACCGGCTCACTGCATCTTTGAGCATGTCTATTTTGCCAAACAGAACAGCACTTTTTTCGGTGAAAATGTGCACAAGTTCAGAAAAAAACTCGGAAGACAATTAGCGATAGAACACCCTGTCGATGCGGACGTGGTAATACCGGTACCGGACTCAGGGACATCGGCGGCGATAGGATACGCAGAGCAGAGCAAAATACCTTTCGATATGGGACTGGTCAGGAGTCATTACATAGGCAGAACATTTATTTCGCCGGAGCAGAAATTAAGAGAACTGGAAGTCAAACTAAAATTAGCGGTGGTCAAAGAAGTTGTGTGTGGAAAACGCGTTGTGGTAGTGGACGACTCAATCGTTCGCGGCACTACCACAAGAAGTAAAATTAGGACATTGCGCCAGGCCGGCGCTGAACAAATTCACATGCGAGTGAGCTGTCCGCCAATCAGGTTTCCCTGTTTTTACGGCATTGATTTTCCAACCAAAAAAGAGCTGCTGGCAAATAATCGCGATTTGGAACAAATCAAAGAATTCCTTGAAGTTGACAGCATCGGTTATATGTCGCTGGAAGGAATGCTTCAGTGCGCAACATTACCACAAGACCACTACTGTACGGCGTGCTGGAGCGGGAAGTACAAAATACCGATAGATACCGCAGTCAACAAATTTGCCCTTGAACACTATCAACTGCAAATGTTCGAGGACGAACAATAACCGCAATTCATCGGCGGGCCAAAGAAAATGAGTAAATACATTAGCTATGAACAATCCGGCGTGAGTATCGATACCGGGGAGGAGATGGTCCGGCAAATCCACTCTGCGGTTGCCAGCACATTTGGTCCGCGGGTTATTCAATTGCATAATGCATTTGCGGGGATGTTTCGGCTCGACTATGACGAAAGACTGTTCAAAAGAAATTACAAGAATCCTGTCCTTGTGGCCTGCACAGATGGCGTTGGCAGTAAGGTCCAGTTAGCCGGCAAGATAAAGAAGTTCGATACCGTAGGCATCGACCTGGTTGCGATGAACGTTAATGATATGCTCGTGCAGGGCGCCGAGCCGTTGTTTTTTCTCGATTATCTGGCGGTTCACAAGCTGGAGCCGA
>JAIVYN010000079.1:0-14532 GCA_048635425.1 Candidatus Aegiribacteria sp. | reverse complement strand
TATATCGCACAAAGGCAGATAACATCGCAAAGCGTAAAAGAATATCAGCTCGGCTTAGCTATTGATTCGCCCGATGATTTGCTCCGGACCGCCAAGGCTAAAAAAATACCAACCAAACTCCTGGAACATGCCGGTCTAATCACAGCTCAACATCAGGACAAGTTTGTAAACCGCCTGATGTTTACTATTACCGATGTCACCGGCCGGGTCATCGGCTTTGGCGGCCGAACTCTCGACGAAACCGGAGCTAAATACATAAATTCGCCAACGACGCCTCTGTTTGACAAAAGCAATTCGCTGTACGGCCTGGAGCAGGCACGCCATCAAATTGTGTCGACCGGCACTGCGATTGTTGTCGAAGGCTACACCGATTGCATAATGGCACATCAATTCGGCTGCACCAATGTCGTTGCGACCTTGGGAACCAGTTTCACCGCAGGCCACGGACGCATCTTACGACGATATGCGAAAAAAGTGGTCTTGCTTTTCGATAGTGACGTCGCCGGCATTGAAGCCGCCAACAGGGCCCTTGATGTCTGTCTCTCCCAGCGCATAGATATCAGACTTGCTTCGGTGCCGGAAGGTAAAGACCCCTGTGATTTTCTTTTGGCCGCCGGCAAAGAGCGGTTTGAACAGCTTGTAAACGAAGCTGTCGATGTCTTCCAGTTCAAATGGAACAGGTTGACAGCCAGTTTCGGCAGCGAGGACACTCTCGCCGGCAAAAGGTTAGCGATTGAAGAGTACTTACAGACGATAGCCACCGCCTTATGGGCCGGCAACGTCTCGCCGATAGACCGCGGTTTGATAGTGAACCAGGTTTCGAAGATTATCAGCCTTGACGGTAAGCAAATTAATGCCGAGCTGAGCAAGAGACTCAGACAAGCCCAAAGGGCCGCAAGTTATAACGCCGAAAACCAAAAAAGCCGGACCATCGATTACGGCCGGGGCCTCTTTGCCACCGCCCAGCGCGAGGTCCTCGAAGTATTGCTCAATGAGCCGAAGCTTTTTGAGATTGTAAAGCAAAAGATTACAGCGGACCTCTTCGATGTACCGATATTGAGACAAATTGCAGCGATTTTGTTTGAAACGTTGGATACCAATATTGATGCTTCACTTGCGGAGATATTAGCCAAAATAGAATCTGTAGAGCTCGGCAGCTCTCTTGTGGAATTGACCCAGGCCGGAGAGGAAAAAGGAAATTTCCAGGCCCGCCTCACAGGAGCCTTGGATACGATTGAGCGATACCAGGCACAGAAAAAAAACAGCCGCATCGAAACGATAGACGACCCCAAACAATTTCTACGCAAAGTCTATGAAAATACCGGAAAGGAAAACCCCCACAACGTGGGTATGGTATAGTGAACAACCGCCCGCAAATAACCGTAAAATACAATATACTCGACAAAATGTCCCGATTTTATCGGGATTGAAGATAATTTAACTTCGTGTTTTATGTGATTATGGGTTAATTTTATAAAACATATAGAAGGGTGCAAATTGTGGCAAAAAAAAGAAAAAAGAAAGCCAAACAAAATATCCCCGATAAAGTGAGCTCTGATAATGAGTCCTCAAAGAGCGCCGAAATCATAAGCCCGGAGCAGCAGATAAAATTGATCATCGAAAAGGGCGAGAAAAAGGGCTTTCTCACTTACGAGGAGATGAACGATGACTTGTCCGAGGATGCCATCAGCCTCAGTCGTCTGGATAGCCTGCTGGCGACGCTGGATGAAATGGGTATCACTCTGCTCGATGAGGCTGATGTCGAATCCCGGCAGGCCGCAAAAGCCCAGGATGAGGAATTCGAAACCCCCGATGACCAAAGTGCCGACAAAGAAAAGCAGCTAAAAGAGGACGAGCTGCTCGAAAAACAACTCGTCGGCGAGGAAGTCGCCAGACGAATTGACGATCCTATCAGGATGTATTTGACTCAAATGGGCCAGATACCTCTGCTGACGAGAAAGTCTGAAATTGCTCTCGCACGAAAAATTGAAATAGCGAGAATGGCCTTTAGAAGGAAAATGCTCCAAAACGACTACTGCGCCAGAAACTCCCTCGATTTACTACAGCAGGTACATAACGGCATGATGTCGTTCGATAGAACAATCAAAGTCGGTACCGCACCGCAGTTCACGAAAAGCGTAATAAAAAAGCGACTCTCTGAGAACATCAGGACCGTGGATAAACTGCTGAAAATCAACCAGGATCTGTTTAAGAAAACTCTCACGGACCAAAACAACAAGGAAGCCAAAGCCCCATTGAAGCGAATACGCCGAAACAAACGAAAAGTCGCAACACTGCTCGAAGAGCTTAGCCTGCGGACCAGCAGAATTCAGCCGATCAAAAATAAGCTCCACGGCATCTGCGGTAAAATGCACCAATTAGAACAAACTATCACAGCAGGCCCTAACGACGAGATAACCGTCGATGATATCAATACGATGAGGCAGGAACTGACCGGCCTTACCGAATTGGTGATGGAAACGCCGAAACAGCTTAACAAAAGACTTTACTCACTGGACCGAGTCTTCGGTCAATATGAGAACACTAAACGAACGCTCTCCAGCGCAAACCTTAGATTGGTCGTTTCTATCGCCAAGAAATATCGCAACCGTGGCCTGAGCTTTCTGGATTTGATCCAGGAAGGCAATACCGGTCTGATGAGAGCCGTGGACAAATATGAGTACCGAAGGGGCTATAAGTTCAGCACCTATGCCACCTGGTGGATTCGACAGGCGATTACCCGTGCGATAGCCGACCATGCTCGAACGATTCGCATCCCCGTGCATATGATAGAGACGATGAGCCGACTGCGAACGGCCGGCAAAGTCCTGCATCAGAAGTTAGGTAGAGAAGCTACTGTTGAAGAAATCGCCGAGGAAGCCGAGATGAGTATCGAAGAGGCCCGCAGGGTGCTCAAGATTTCCAAGCATCCCATCAGCCTCGACAGGCCGATAGGCGAAAGCGAGGACAGCTACTTCGGCGATTTTATCGAAGATAATGACATCGATTCACCGGTGGCCTCCGCTACTCAGGAAATGCTAAAGGAAAGAATCGATGTGGTCCTGAAAACGCTTTCATATCGCGAGCGCGAGATTATCAAGCTGCGATACGGGATCGGCGACGGCTACACCTATACGTTAGAGGAAGTCGGCAGAATCTTCAAGGTTACACGCGAACGCGTCAGACAGGTTGAGGCAAAAGCCATACGCAAGCTCCAGCACCCAGTCCGCGCCCGCAAGCTCGAAGGCTTCATAGACCATAAAACTGCGTAGATGGTGAGCGGTGAGTAGTGAGCTAAAGTAAGTTAAAGTGAACTAAAGTGCCTAAAGTGAGCTAAAGTGACTAAAGCTGGATGCTCGTGAGAGGATTAGAGAATTAGTTACTTGGTGATTAGTTGATTGGAACAAAGTTGGGGCAGGCCGGCTGCTGGGAATTATCATAAAAAAAGCCCCGCGATTATAATTGCGGGGCTGAATATTTAAGAATCGGACAATATTATCGATCCTCCTTATCGCCTGTCCTCCTTATCACCTGTGTACCAACTTAACGGCACATTGTCTCCTGTAGTTTCTTCCAGAGAGGTAACGTGTCCGTCCAGCCAAAGGATATTAGTTCGTCCGCCGGTTCTGTCATCGTCGGCGTATCTGACATTGTGTCTGAAAATTTGCCGATAGCTGTAGAAACGACTGCCGCCTCGTCGATAGCTGGTTAGATTCATAGCGCCGGGTCTGTTATTATTATGAAAACAATCGCTGGTGCCGCCATCCGGTCTGGGTTCGGCGTGATCGCTGCAAAAGAGGAAGTCTGAAAGACGGTATATATCATTTGTATTTCGACCCCTGGCTCTCGAATGATGGTTCAAACCAAACGCTGCATGCTTAATTATATAAGAAGAGTCGGATTCTTTATCGCTTCCACCATCATTATATATCAGTCTGGTATTAGTAGCACTTTGAAAGCTCGGACACCCGAATATCTTCGTCTGGTCCTTAATGTAGTCTTTGTAATAAATGCCCCAATAAGTTTGGCTGGAACCGGGTCTTCGATAAGTAACGCCGTCGTTCTCGAACCACCGAAAATGGTTAGAACTGCCCGTATTGGGGATTGTGCGCTCATAGTCGTCGAGGTACATTGCTACAGCCAATCCGATATTCTTCAGATTTGATTTGCAGGCTACTTCGCGTGCCATCTCCTTGATCTTCCGCATCGCAGGCATCAGGATTGATAACAATAGGGCAATGATGGCAATAACCACCAATAGCTCTATTAACGTAAAGGCTCTTGCCATTTGCTTAGTGGACCTTTTTTTGTGATTAGTCATTGGCTTGTCTCCTATCAATCTGTCTAACAAATTTGAGTAAATCAACAGTGTTTCTCAAGATATTCCGGATGTTGGTATGCTGAGGACACCGGCAGCTTCCTCAACAGCCAACAACCTACTTTCGCAAATTTCTTTGTTCGGCGTTTAGCATTTAAACCGGCTCAGCAACTGTGCTGAGCTTTTATACCACCAGTATATCAAATTTATTTTCAAAAGTCTAACTATTTTTTATCCTTCTCGAGCAGTTTTGGGCGACATAGCGGGTCCAAAGCCAGATGTGCTCACCTAAAACAGCTCCTGCCATATTTTTTTAGCTTACCACAATCAGACCATCCCGTCAAGACAAAAAAACGGCCTCAGCGGCTAAATCTGCAAAAAAAAATGCAAGATACTGGCAATGTCAGGCCAGATTTAGTATGTTACTCAAATAAAGAAACTTGCCACTGTGGCTAAGAGTTCTAAATGTAACATTAGTAAAAGAGAGGAGTAAACCACAATGAACCGACGAAGATTCTCAAATCTTAGAAATACTGTTCTGGCCGTGGCAGCCATTCTTGTCATCTTAGCTGCCGGCGCAAGTGCCCAGCAGAAGCTGGGTGACCTTGTGACAGAAGGCGGCTTCGATTGGATAATTGGCAAATGGCAGGCTACGACCGACCAGGGTGACAAGGTTGATCTTGTTTACAAATGGGAGCTCGATAAGAATCTTATTACTATGGGCTTTAAGGTTGGTGACTTCGAGGGTCGCGGTATGATCTATTATGTGCCCGCTGAGAATAAGGTAGTCCAGGTCGGCGTGGATAACAGAGGTGGTATAGCCAAAGGCACCTGGGACGCTGATGGTGACAAGGCTGTCGCGAGGCTCGAATACAAAACGGCCGAGGGCGAGATCCGAAGAATGGCTTCCGTTCTCTCAAAGGTGGATGCCAATACGATGAAGGATGAGTATTACACGATGGACAGCGACGGCTTGCTTGCCGAAGAGCCGCTGGGTACACTGGAGTATAAGCGCCAGAAAAAGCAGGCCGACAAAAAGAAGTAGGTATAGGCTACCCTGCAATTTCCATCAAAACCAATATCGCAGATCCGCCGTCTTTTGGCGGAATCAATAGTAAATAATCAATTACTAAGCGGTTCGTAGAATTCTTCCGGTCGGTCGCCGAGTGTGTTTGTCAGTGTGCCTAATTTTTCAATAGTACATTCGATGCGAGCGCCCGGCTGTAAATAATCGCCCGTGGCCAAACCTACGCCGGACGGTGTGCCGGTGGCAATAACGTCGCCCGGCTCGAGTGTCATTATATGGCTTAAAAATGAGACAATGTCGGCCACCGGATAAATCATCTGCGAAGTATTTGCTTTCTGGCGGACCTGGCCATTGACGATGAGGGTCATATTCAGATTTTGCACGTCAGCGACTTCGTCGCGTGTCAACAGGTACGGCCCCATCGGCAAAAAGCCGTCAGACCATTTGCCGTTCAGCCAGTCATAGAATTCGTCCCAGGGCCTTTCGGCCCTTGCCTTCTTGAAGGTTACGCTGCGGGCTGATACATCATTGGCGATAGTATAGCCGGCTATGTAGTCAAGGGCACTGTCGGCTGTAACGGCTTTGGCTTCTTTACCGATTACAATCGCAAGCTCAAGCTCATAATCTATGTCTTTGCTGTAGGCCGGCCAGGGTATCTGTTCATCGGGCCCGATTACTACTGTCGGCGGCATAAGAAACGGCCTGGGCACAGTGGTCAGGCGCGGCGAATCCGAAAGGCCGACCTTGAAGCCGCGAGTGACACTGGCCTCCTTGATATGCTCGCTGTAATTGCCTGCCAAAGCGAGCACTTTGCCCGGACGAGGGATTGGTGCAAGAAGTTTGACCGAATCGATGGGGATTAATTCATCGGCTGAATCTGCCAACTCAGCAAGTTTTTCGAGGCAGGCCGAACCTTTTTGCAGAATCTCTTTTACGCTGCGGGGGGGATTTGAGCTATTCCACGCCGATTGGATGTCGATTAGCCCATCGGCAGTCAGTATTCCACAGGAAATCGACTTATTTTTAGAATATGTCACCAGTTTCATTTGCGTACCCTTATAGTGTATTTCTATTGAAATGGGAAGAGACAAATTCAAAAATTCATGAGCTGGAAGACCGGGTTTTTCGGGTGGACACGTATCTGAAGGTCTACTTTTTTGCATTTGTTGACGAGATACAGATAGAAATGGCCCTCAAGACTAATTTTTTTGCTTTATTAATATTATTTGCAACTATTTTTGCTTAAGTGCAACTTTAAATTTAGAATGATTTATGATTTGTGGCTACATTGTAATGACTCTGGTTAAATGATATATGATGGAAATCGTTACAGACAGAGAACTTATTAAGAAATTAATTGCTCGCGATGAGCAGGCCTATGAAATATTGCTTGATGAGTATGAAGCTCCTATTTATCGTTTCTTTTACTATTCACAAGGCAATCATCAAATCGCACAGGATCAATGCGGAGAAACTTTTGCCAGATTTGTTTCAGCAATCACAAATTTCGAATCTGACAACTTACGCAGCTTAAAGGCATTCATATTTGGGATCGCAAGGAACGTACTTTTAGAAACCTTCCGCAGGAAAAGGCTAATTCAAGAAGATGTCTGTTCACTTGAAGAGATGCCAAGCAATAAACCCTCTGTTTTTCAGGAAGTTTCATCACCAGATGAACTTAAATATGTTTTGAATATAATCAGACAATTCAAAGAACCAGAAAGACAGATTTTACTCTTAAGATTTGTCGAAGGCTTAAAACTCGATGAAATAGCAAGCATTATGAAGATGCCGCTAAATTCTGTCAAAAGCCACGTTCATAGAAGCAGGAAAAAATTATGTGAGATGCTATCAAAAAGCAGTTCCTCTGAATAGGAGGTTTAAAACCATGGATAACAAGAAAGACGAAAAAGGAAACGAAGCATTAATTCGAGAGTTTGCAGAATCATCAAAAGAGCTCAAAACACCTGAAGGATTGAGAGACTCAAATCGAAGGTATATCAAGGATGCTTTATATTCTGTAAACGCTGAAAGAAAAAGAACTCCAGGCTGGTTAAAAAAACGAATTTCTGTTCCTTTTCCGGTTGCAGCAGGTTTCTTGGTTATTTTCTGCCTTCAGCTTACTCTGCAGTTTATCAATCTAACAACTTATTTCAAAACATCCAAACCAATCGTATCTGACAAAACAGATTCTATAGGCCTATTAGAAAAACCGTTACAACTCCATTATTCTGAACGGAATGTTTATGTCGCTGGAATGGGGTTTGTAGAAAAATCGAAAAACTATGCTTATTTTAAGGAGAGTAATTATGAAAGCAACTAACAAACATAATATTCGCAAAGCAAAACTGACTCTGTCTGTTTTTGCAATTGTTGGCCTAACAACGGCTTGCCTTGGGTCACTATCTACAGAAGACAAGATTCACAAATACTACTCACTGGATATCCATCTTTTTTCCATGGATCCAAATCAGCCATTGGATAGCTACAGGTTCAACGGTAGCGGTAGTACCGGCTCGGGAGGAAGTGTGGGCTTGGCAGGCGGAGACAAGTCGCGCTACTTTCGGGTTAAAGTCGCCGGCAAGAATAGAAAAGGGCGTTTTGTAGTTAATGTCAGCATTGTACCTGGTAAGAATGATTCCTCTACCAAAGAAGATTCTTTCGAGATTGACTTTACAGATTTGAAGCCAAAAAGCTTCGAGTTGGCCAAGAATGATGATGGTCGTGTATATATGTTGAATCTTACACCGGGCATAAAGATTGTTGATAATCGCCCCAAAAGAGCTGATGATACTTCGTTTAGATTTAGTAGATGGACATTACTCGATTCGATGGTAATCTTCAATGACAGTATTTACGCAGGGAAAATAGGTTGTAGCGGAGGCCCTTTAGCTTATGTAAGCTATCCTGGTTTTGCAAAGGTCGAATTTGCACTTGAGCCATTTCGCGGCGCTAAGCGTTTGGGAACTCTTAAAGATGGTAAAATTCAAATACGTTCTGAAGATGGACAATCTCTCGATATATATGGAGTTAAGAATGGGGTTCATGAAATACAATTACCAGGCGGTCCCTACGAAGTTTGGGTTCGCTGGCAGAATTTACCCGGAGAAGCTAAATTTGAAGTCCCTCCAAAGGAAGATTGGATCCGCATGGTAAAAGCCAGGTTTGCGGAAATGGGTAATACCCCACCTACTGATGAGGAATTAGATAAAGGTTATGAAAGAACCAAACATGAGAGACACTTGCCTTTAAGCAGCGGAGTAGGCCCAGTTAGACAAAGCGATAGAATCGACGAGTAAGTACATGCGTTTTTCAAACGAAAAAGGGGAAGCAGTTTGAGGAAAAAACTGTTTCCCCTCCTTATTTGTTGCTAACAGCCAATAGTCGTATGTAGCAAGTTTACGTAAGTCCTGCAATGACAAGAAGGACAGAATTTTTCGAGTGGACAGCCTAAAAAAACTGCAAATACGTCACGTTGTGACCAGTGCCAAGATTTCGTCTAATTTAGCCGTCGCCAGACATGTGCAAGTATCCGCAGCTCCATAGTACATCCACAACTCATCGCCCCGAATTAGAAGGCCGGTCGGAAACACCACGTTTGGCGTCAAACCAGACATCTCGTATGGCGCCTCGGCTTGGAATATCCAGTTTCGTGAGCGGGCAACAACTTTGTGAGGCCTGTCTTTTTCCAACAGAGCCACACCGGTTCGATAAACAAGTTGGCCACCATAAGCCTTAACACCGTGGTATATCAGAAGCCAGCCGAGTTCCGTGAGAATTGGAGGTGGCCCTGCACCTACCTTTGCACCATCCCATGCAGCGCCCCCAAGCTCCGGCAGCACACAGTGTGGCTCACCCCAGTGCACCAAGTCAGGCGAATAGGCCGACCAGATGTGTTCCATTCCACCGGCGTCCGGGCGGTGTAGTGCCGCCCATCGGTCACCAAATTTTTGTGGGAATAGCACTGCATCTTTATTGTTTGGGGAAAAGAGCAGTCCAATTCGTTCAACATGAACAAGGTCATTGGAACAGGCCAATGCCACGGCCGCACCGTTGGGCGAGTAGGCAGTATAGGTGATATACCAGCGTTTTTCTTCTGCCAGGTATGTAACTCGCGGGTCTTCGCAGCCCCACTGTTCATACCGCCAGTTTTGCTCACCGTAGCGGAGTATTGGCTCTTGCTCGAACTTCCAATCAGTCACTCCGTTCTTGCTGCGTGCTATATAGATGTTCGAGTGTCCGGCGTGGTCTTCGACACGCAGCAGCAAGACGACCTCATCGCCCTGCTCGGTGGCACCGGGATTAAGGACGGCGGCCGCCGGGAAGGGCAAATCCAAAGGTGAAATGATTGGATTATGCTGCGACCTGGTAAAAACTCTTGTTTTCATAAGGGTGTCTCTCAGTCCTAACGGCATTTGTTTTATCCTGTTGCCGCAATTCTAACAAAAAAGACAACCTCCGCCAACAATTAAAGTCGTGTCTGTATAATCTCGTTTTGAGGGGTATCATAAAAAGCTGGAATTTTCAAGACAGACCTGATATTCTATTGATAATCAGGCCCAGTCCCGATGTGTCGGGATAGCTAAGCAGGGATAAATGGGAATCTACGCTAAAGGAAACTTTCATATGAGCAACATCAAAAGCATCATCGTACTGTTTTTGAGTATTCTGCTGACCGGCGGGATATGTTATTCCGATGACTGGAATGAATTTCGCGGTCCCAACCGGGAAGGGAAATCGGCAGAGACAGGTCTATTGAAGAAATGGCCTGAAGGCGGCCCGAAACTTATATGGTCGGTCGAAGGCCTGGGAATTGGCTTTTCTTCGGTCGCTGTAGTTGACGGGTTCATCTACACAACCGGCATGTTTGGCAGTGAGGGGTTCCTTTTTGCTTATGACCTCAACGGCAAATTACAGTGGAAAGTATCCTACGGCCCTGAGTGGCAAAGGTCGCACCGAGGCACCCGCACCATACCAACGGTTGACAATGGCCGTGTTTATGTATTCAGCGGCATGGGGATAATGGCTTGCTTCGACGCCAAAACCGGCGAAGAAAAATGGGCTGTGGATACTTTGGAAAAGTTCCAGGGGAAAAATATTATGTGGGGTATTGCCGGGTCTGTTCTGATTGTCGGTCCCAACGCAATCTGCACTCCGGGCGGCAAAGACGCCAGCGTGGTAGCCCTTGATAAAATGACAGGCCAGAGCGTATGGACCAGCAAAGGCTTGAGTGAAAAGTCCTCTTATTGTTCGCCGGCTCTGATCGAAACAGGCGGCACAGAGCTGATTGTCACCATGCTGGAAAGGTCAGTGGTTGGTCTCGATATCAAAACCGGAAAAGTATTATGGAAGGACAGGATTAACGAAGGTATAGGGAGACACAATCATCCTGTCACTCCTTTGTACTACGATGGTCATATTTACATTACCGCCGGCTATGAGATAGGCGGGGTAAAATACCGGCTTTCTGCAGACGGTACAAAAATAAGCAAAAAGTGGGAAGATGCAACTCTTGATGTTCACCACGGCGGTGTCGTCCTGGTCGATGGCTATCTCTATGGTGCCAACTGGACCAGCAACGCCAGAGGCGATTGGGTCTGCCTTGATTGGGATAGTGGAAAAGTTATGTATGAAGCTAAATGGAACGGAAACAAAGGCTCGATTATCTACGCCGATGGTATGCTGTACTGCTACGATGAAAATACCGGCGATGTGGCTCTGGTCAAGGCTTCTCCGAAGGATTTTGAAATAGTCAGCTCTTTCCGGATTACTGAGGGCTCCGGCAAACACTGGGCCCATCCGGCTATATCCGACGGCCGACTCTACATTCGCCACGGCGATGTTCTAATGGCCTATGACATAAAAAACAAATGAGCGCCAAGATAAGCTAAGGACTGGTAAAGAAATTAGGTTTCGTTTTTGGTTGAGCGAGGACAAGGCTGGCAAGGAAGCAAAACGCAGGCCTACTGGTTGGTAGTCCGAGTTTTGCTGACACCGCCAGCCGAAGCCGCAGCCAGCCAAAAATGGAAGATAATTTATTTACAAGTCCTAAGCCCCGAATTGTCTGCACTTGCGTAACCGCACCTGTGCCTGCGTCACCCCCGTTCTTGCTTTCGCACCTGTGCCTGTGTTACCGACAGGTGCAGGCAAGAAAGCACGGGGGTGCAGGCAGGTACAAATGATGGCACTGTGCCATATCAAACGCGCAACCTTAATCGCCGTCATGTCAAAACGGCTTGTCAAAGGCCCTAGTCCGGCCTGCAAGCCACGCAATCTCCTCTTGTGACAACGCCCGGTCGTAGATACGGACATCATCAATCTCTCCCATGAAGAATCTGTCGTTTTGTGAGGGGCGATAACCTATAGTGACATCCCAGTCGGCGACGAGATTGAACGCATCCGCGTCTGTTGATTCCTGGGTGTCATCCTGGCCATCCAAGTAAATTCGCACGTCCGAAGATGAGTTCGTGGCGTTTTCTTTTATTGTCGCCGCCACATGGTGCCACCCACCGTCGGTCACAGAGGTGACACTCTCGACCTGGCCGGCGCCATTACCCATCCGTATGTGGCCGTTCGTGTGGACACGGAATTCACACCTTTGACCGTCGCCGTGAGTGCCATAATATACGATTTCCTGGGGATCGTCGCCTATGTACGTGGTCTTGACCCAGGTAGTTATGCTAAAGGCATTCGGGCCCAGAACACCCTTGTAGCCGGTTATCTCTACATAGTCATTGAGACCACGAAGGTTAATGGCCTGGCCGACCTTGCCCGCCACAAAAGTGGGATTGCCCATTCCAATGCCATGGTGTGCGTTGCCGGAACTGTCGTTGTAAGTGCCTTCAAATTCGTAGTGTGCTTGCAGACCAGTTGTGCCAGGGTCTGCCGGCGTGATCACCTGACGGTCATAAGAATACAGCCTGATACCGTCAAGGTAAACCACTCCCTGACCACCAAACGCTCCAATACGCTCAAAGCCAATACTTAGCTCAGTGACGTTGCTGAGGCTCACGCCGATCGAGGCCAGATCAATATACCACATCTGCCACCCTATTCCCTTCAAGTTCTCGGCGTCACCATCGTATGTGACCTTGGAGCCATTGAGCTTCACGTAAATCTGCTCATTAACAGAATTATTCGGATCGCCGTAGAACTGTAGTGTCAAGGCCTTAATGCCATGTCTGGCCCAATCCTGGTCTGCCTGTAGATCAGCGACATTCACTGTGACCTCGGAATAGGCGGCCACGGTGTTGTCATAGAAAAGGGGCACAGATTGTTTGCCGTCATAAACAATCGAGGCCTCCATAGAAGGCTGGAATGCTTCAGTATAACCTATGGTCGAGCCGTTTACAGACGGATTGTCAAATCCGTCTTTCCACACCACGTATACCAGATTGCTGCCCTCTTCTCCGGCAGGAATGTCATTGTAGGACTCGAAATCATCCACAACAAGATACTCCTTTGTCGAGAGGTTCCAGAAATCGCCTTGCCAGGTTGTTGGAGTCTCGGCTTCGTTGACCTCATCGACTCGCCAATAGTAGGTCGTACTCAAATCGAGGGCCAACGGGCCATGAGTAGTCTCGATCACAGTAGCAACCTGGGCGGTGCCGTCTATCACAGCCTGCTCGTCGGTGCTCAGGTATACATCATGCGTGGCGGCCTCTCTGCCCGCTTTCCAACTAAGGGTTACATCCACATCTACATCTGTTGCGCCGGGAGCCGGACTTGGTGTTCTTGCGAAGACCGGCACGCTGAAGAATCGCACCTCGCTAAGGCCAAATTGGTTGAAAATGCCTCCCCAGTTGCTGTTGGCTGTAAGCCTTATATGTTTTGCTGTCACGCCGCCAAAATCTACCGTTATATCATGTGCATAGTCTGGCTTGCCTGGCGCCCGGGCGAACTCATGAGTAGTTCCCAGTGTCACGAAATCGGTTCCGTTGGCTGAGTATTCAATGATTACTTCCTTGAATCCTAAACCTGCCAGTTCCTCCAGACTGTCATTGGAGTTCCACGCCCACATCTCGTGAAGCTTGTAGGTCCTGTCAAACTCATATTCTATCCAGGTAGGCTGGGCCACGTCACCGCTGCTTAACCACATATTGCCCACGCTATCGTTGCCGTGCAGCAAGCCGCTTTCATCCAGTCCCGAGCCGTTGATTGTATTCTCAGCACCTTTGCCCTCTTCACTGCTGGAGGCAGTGGCAACGATGTTCTCCACGGGATAAGCGAAGAACTCAACCGTGAAACTCCAGACATCACCTTTGTTTGTTGTTGAGGCATCGACGGAATCGACCCGCCAGTAGTATGTCTGGCCAAATTCAAGACGCTCGGTGACAGCGTAGATATTAGTATCTATCCTGCCATGATAGACACTACCCGCATCAACTGTTGTCGTGGCATTGTTCACATCTTCAAAACTCGTTCCAAAATATACATCGTGCTTGTCAGCATTAGTTCCCGTCTTCCAGCTAAGGACCGCATCCCTGGGCACATCTGCTTGCTCATCGGCAGGATTTGGTTCAGAGGCATCCGGCCCACCAACAGTCTCTACCGTAGTGATATCGGTTTGTCCATCATACGATACTAAAACGGCCCCCTCTCCACCGTAGGCAGTAATTATGCCATCGCTGAGAAGACTCTCAATAGTTGAGACCTGATTGCCGGCCAAGGTGAGCTTGCCATCGCCGGAGATGTCTATCGAGGCGCTGTCCGGTACGCCGTCGTTTGCATACACGGTTATGCCGGGATTGGCACCCAGGTCAATAGTTCCGCCACTCAGGTAAACCGTACTGGTAGCATCGAATCTGTAGGCCAGCCGAAGTTCGGCATCACAGTGCAGATAACCACCGCTCATATAGATAGTAGCGTCACCATGTCGCCCATGTTCAATGCGCTCGGTTACATTGATTGTTGTCGTGGCGCCGCTGATATGAAGTATTCCTACTGCTTGCCCGCTGCCATCGTTCGACTTACGCCCGATACGCAGCTCACCGTTTACATTCAGTGTTGCCCCGCCGGTTACCGTCAGCTCACCCTGGTAGGTAGCAGTGTAGCCAATTCTGAGTTGTCCGGTATCGGCAGTGCCTCCATCAATGATCGGCCAGGTGATTGGGGCAACCGATTCTATCAAGGTTGTCTCGCCGCTGGCGGGCACTGCACCAGTCCAGTTTCCTGCGTTGTACCAGTC
>JAIVYN010000078.1:0-14641 GCA_048635425.1 Candidatus Aegiribacteria sp. | reverse complement strand
ACGTTTGCCAAAATCGTCAAGATCCTGCTGTTATCCACGCAGGAGCCAACGTGAAGAACCGGTGGTATCCCCACAGTCTCGCAGACCTCATGCAGGCCTTTACCGCAATATTTTGCCGCTGCCTCCGGTCTCATCAGCCCCGCTTTGCCCGCCGCAATCGCGCTGCAACCTGTGCTGACCACTAAGACATCATTCTTGATAAGTTCTTTTATCATTGTAAGATGGCCGTAATCGTGTACCTGCTTCGGATTATTGCAGCCTACAACTCCAGCCGCGCCGCGAACCCGCCCGTTGATGATATTGTCGTTTAACGGGCGGTAACTGGCGCGAAATCGGCCGCCAAGATGGTAAAAAATATTTTCTGTCGTAAAGCCGGCAATTCCGCGCTCCTTCGCCTTCGGTATCTTGGCTTGACCGTTCCTATTCGCAAAATTCTCAATACTTATCTTGATGATTTCCCGTGCGATTTCCACCGCCCTGTCTTCGTGGAATTCAATATGCTCTGCTCCGGCGATTTTACATTTGGGTGAGGTGGTAATCAGCTTGGTATGGAAGCAGTTGCACAGCGACCCTAAGGCGGGCATGATGCACTGCACATCCACCAGCATAACCTCCACCACGCCGGTCATCATCGCCAATTCCTGCTGAAGGAAATTGCCTGCAACCGGTATGCCGTGACGCATCAGTGTCTCATTAGCGGTGCAGCACATACCGGCAAGATTGATGCCTTTGGCACCTTTACCTTTAGCCATTTTTACCAGTTCGGGCTCCTGCGAGACCGCCACGATTATATCCGATAGCGTAGGCTCGTGGCCGTGAACGATTATATTGACCTGTTTCTCATCAAGCACACCGAGATTGGCGCCGAACCGAATTGGCCAGGGGCTGCCAAACAGAATATCTGAAAGCTCAGTGGCGATAAGCGACCCACCCCATCCGTCCGCCAGGGACGCTCGGATACCCTGTTTTACAAGATTCTTGTAGTCTGAGCCTACGCCGATATGCGTTCTGTGCATAATCTCCACGATTTCACGGTCAATGGAACGAGGAGTTACCCCGAATTCTTCCCAAACTTTTTGTCTGGCTGGTGGTGGATAAGCAGCCGCACTGAGGAGTGTTCCCTCCTGCTTTCCGAATTCAGCCATCACCGCATCAGACAGGTCGCTGCCAATCTCCTTTGTGCCTCTGCCTTCTACCTTGATTCCGTATCTCGCTGCAACTTCCCTCAATTTCAGCTCGTCTTTGATCATATAATCACAGCTTTCGTCCTCAACCGCCATCTTGAATGTGTGCGCGATGTCACGGCCATGGTCGGAATGTGCCGCAGCACCTGCCGCAACCATCCGCACCAGGTTTCTTGCAGCAATCGTATCCGCGGTAGCACCGCATACACCTGCTTGCGGCTCATCCCCAAAGGGATCGATTCGACAGGGTCCCATTGAACAGTTTCGGCAGCATATCCCGAGTTTGCCGAAACCACATTGAGGTTCTTGCTGCTCAAATCTGTCCCAGGCATTCTGCTGGCCCCCTTCGGCCATGTGAGTTATCATTTCCTGTGCCGCTTTGTCACTACTACGTTTTTTTGGGTCCATAAACAATCCCTCAGTAATCAGTTAATCGCAAAAATTTTATTAGAATTTTGCAAAATACAATATTTCATCTGATATTTCAAGCACAACTGCTGACTTTGTCGTTATCCACATCTTGGTTTACGACACACTCACTCCTTTTTGTAAACCGTAGCAGCTTGAAGCCGTACGGCAGTTTGCTGTTTTCTGCATTTTGGACAAAGGCGTATGCACTGCCGGAATTCTTCGGAACTCATGGTTTCGACTTTGCCCAGGACTCGCTCACTAACCTGCGTGCTAATAATTGGTGCTCCACACTTCTCGCAGACGAGTAACTTCGACCGCGATTTGAACGGTGATATCTCCACCTCCTGCTGGTCTTGGTGAATCCTGACTTTGATGGTTCCCACGGGGCAAACGGCCGCGCATGCTCCACAGCCGATACAATCGTCGGAAGGCTGCCGAAAGGGCGCCGCCACGGTTCGGTCCGCGCCGCGTCCGGCAAACGCGATAGCCGATTGCCCAATTACTTCCTCACATACTCGAACACACAGGCCGCACAAGATGCAATTTCGTTGACTCTCAGTGACGTTGGGATAGCGCGTTTCTTTCACACCCATACGTTCGGCCAATACCTTGAGCTCTTGGCTTTCTGGCGCCCTCGCAAGCAACAGCTCCATGACACCCCGGCGTGCCTGCTTGGCCCTTTCGCTGGAAACATAAACGACAATGTCGCGCCGCACCGGGTAATTGCAGGAGGTGATTAGCTGCCTCCAGTCGCCGCGGTCAAGCTCTACCATACAGAGCCGGCACGATGCATCGCTTGAAACAGCAGGATGAAAGCAAAGGGTTGGAATCCATATCCCAGCCTTTTTTGCAGCGTCGAGAACCGTGGCATCCTTTTTAACCCTGACCTTACGTCCATCTATGGTTACTGTAGGCACTGGCTTACCTTTTCTTATACCTTTAATACCGCGGTGAAGGGACATTTTTCCCAACACGTTCCGCAGAGCGTACATTTCTCCTGGTCAATCACATGCGGGACTTTTTTCTCACCGGTGATAGCATCCGCCGGGCAGTTCTTCAGACAGATGCCGCAGGCTGTACAGGCCTCGGCGTCGATCTCATACCGGAACAGGCCGCGGCACTCCTTTGCCGGGCAGCGCTGCTCTAAGATGTGTGCATCGTATTCGTCACGGAAATAGCGTATGGTGGAGATAACGGGATTTGCAGCAGTTTTCCCAAGGGCACACAGGGCCGTTCCCTCTAATATCTCTGCCAAGTCCTCAAGTCTCTTTATGTCGCCGACCTGTCCTTCTCCATCGGTTATGCGGTCAAGAATGTACAACATCTGGGACAGGCCCTCCCGGCAAGGGGTGCATTTGCCGCAGGATTCCTTTTGGAGGAAATCGGTGAAATACTTCGCGACCTTCACCATACAGGTGTCCTCGTCCATGACAATCATGCCGCCGGAGCCCATCATCGAGCCCAGCTTCGTTAGTTCGTCGAAGTCCACACGGGCGTCGAGGTGTTCGGTAGGTATGCATCCACCGGATGGGCCTCCGGTCTGAACTGCCTTGAAGCGCTTGCCGTCCTGTATCCCCCCGCCGATTTCGTCGATGATCCGCCGTAGTGTGATGCCCATGGGAACCTCGACCAGTCCGGTATTTACCACCGTTCCAACCAGGCTGAATACCTTGGTTCCTTTGGACTTTTCCGTTCCGATGCCGGCGAACCATTGCCCACCCCCGTTTATGATATGTGGCACATTGGCCCACGTTTCTACGTTGTTTAGGTTGCTGGGCCTGCCCCGAAAACCGCTTTCCACCGTATGGATATACTTTGCCCTGGGTTCGCCCGGGCGGCCTTCCAGCGAGGCCATCAGCGCCGTGGACTCGCCGCAGACGAAGGCCCCGCCGCCGCGATTGATCCGGATATCGAATGAAAACGAACTGCCCAGAATGTTCTCGCCGAGGAGACCGAGCTCCTTCGCTTGTTCAATCGCCTCCTTTAGGCGTTCCACAGAAAGAGGGTATTCGTTTCGTACGTAAATATACCCCTGCTCAGACCCGATGGCATACGCTCCAATGAGCATGCCCTCGATGATAGAATGAGGGTTTCCCTCCATTATTGCACGGTCCATGAAAGCGCCGGGGTCTCCCTCGTCACCATTGCAGATGACATACTTTGGCGACCCGTCTGCCTCTCGGCAGGAGCGCCACTTCCGTGCGGTTGGGAAGCCTCCACCTCCACGGCCCCGAAGCCCAGCCAATTCCACTTCCGAGATCACCTCTTCGGGTGTCATTGATGATAGAACTTTCCCAAGACCTCTGTATCCTCCCTGCGCAATGTAGTCGGTGATTTTCGTGGGGTCAATTAGGCCATTGTAGGCCAGCGCAATTCGCTTCTGGAGCTTGTAGAAGGGAATCTTATCCGCAGTTTCTTCCTTCTCGCCTGTAGCGGGGTTCTCGTAAAGAAGGCGTTCGATCACCCGCCCGCCCAGCACTGTTTCGCGAAAGATCTCAGCCACGTCAGGCTCCTCCACCCTCTGGTAGAAAATGTTACCAGGCTGGACGAGAACGATCGGCCCATACTCGCACAGCCCATGGCAGCCAACGGCTTTGGCCTGGACTTGTACCTCTGCCCCGGCCTGTTTCGCAGCTTCGCAGAAAAGCTCGTACAACTTCGGCGACCCCTTCGCGGCACAGCCCGGGCCGGTACAGACATGTACCGACTTTGTAGAAGGGTCGCGGCGGCTGAGAAGTTCTTCCCGGATACGTTCCAGATCCGCAAGGCTGTTGAGTTGTCTGAGGCCAAATACTGTCATATTTCGCCCTCCTTCTCAACAGTTGCCTTATCTGCGGCAAGTCCATGAAGAACCTCGAGAGCCGATGCGGGTGTGACACCGTCATAGTATTTCCCGTCCACTATCATCACCGGCGCTACTGCGCAAGCTCCCACGCAATTCACGGCTTGGAAGGTGAATAGGCGGTCGCGAGTGGTGCCGCCCGGCTCAACCCGGAACTCCCGGCAGACGGCCTCGGAAATGCTGGGCGCGCCCTTAAGGAAACACACCGTGCCCATACATAGCGTTACCTCGTGCGCCCCCATCGGCGCAAGGTGGAACGATGAATAGAATGTCGCCACAGCATACAGGCGGCTCATCGGCACTTTAAGCCGCCCTGACAAGTATCGTAGGTGCTCTGCCGGCAGGTAGCCACATTCGGACTGCAAGTCCTGCATCATGGGTATGAGCATCCCGCTCTCTCCATCATAGCGGTCAACTATCTGTTCTATGAGATTATCCTCTTGAGCCATGTTAACTATCCCAGTAGGGGTTGGTCATAATAAAATGTATAATTCTATGTCAAAACACGTTTGCCGTCAATAGACAGTTTTGCCGGTTCAATGGTTTAGGGCCTTTCGGGTTGTCCGGCCTATAGCTAAACGGTAGTGATAGTCACCTCCTTGCCTCTTTTGTGGAGTTCCTCGGCAATCTCCCGCACAACAGCCAATTTCATGGCCAGTTTTCCGGGTAAATCGGGATTTTGATGGGCTGGATTAACAGCCAGACCCACAATGAAATGTATGTGGTCGACGTTCAGGCATAAGCGGACCAACGCAGAGGCCCCATCGGTATGAAACTTGACCGTCTCTTTATCAGCACCCGAATGAAGCAGGTCATTGGTCCTGGTAAGGGTCAGGATCCCCTCGGTCGTCAGATCAACACCTTCAATCCTCGCCAAGGGAGGAACATCGGGCTTCATCGTGGCCAGGTCGACTTCCAATGGCTTACCGCCCAGATAACGGGCGACAATTTTTGCCGTGGTTCCCCCGCAAACCGCCAGAAAACCGGGACATTGTGTGAACTTGGTGACGATTGCTTCATCGGCGCTCCTGTCCGCAGGCGGGCCTGTTAACACAGTGGCTACAAGCTTTTGTCGAGCCTTTATAACGACCACGCTCACATCGTCCCCGGGCTTGCTGCAGTACAGGTCCCAGACGGCCTGGGCAAGCTTATCGGCGAGCTCCTGCGCGGAAAGGTCCGGGTGACAGTGCTCTTGAAGGAAACGCGAGACCTGATCGAAGCCCCATCCGAGAGGATAGAGTCCCCCTATGCCGGCGTTTATAACACCATCGGAGACAAAGACGATCCAATCCCCGATTTTCAGCTTCAGTTCCGATTTGCGAATGGTCTTGCCTTCAATTTCCCGTTCCTCGTAGGGCACGGGCACAGACTCTCGCTGCCGCAGCAGAATAACCGACGGTGTGTCGAACTCCACTACCCGTGCATGACCTTCGGAGAAGAATTGTCCGATGGCAAAGGTGCTATAAGCAAGGTTTCGGACCTCGCATACCGGCAGCGTCTTGCTCAATGTGTTCACCACCTCGTCCAGGGACAGTTCATTCTCCATCAGATGCATAACAATTCGCGTGGTCAGGATAGATAGAATATTAGCTTTGACTCCGCTTCCCAGTCCATCAGAAAGGGCGAGCGTGACTGAATCGGCATGACGGGCAATAGCCACATTATCGCCGCAGAGTTCTTCGCCGTGTTTTTGGAGCTGTTTTGTGCCCCACTCGTAAAATATTCTCATCGCTGACCTTCTTCCTCATATAAGGACATAAGTTTCATAAGAAGCACCTTGGTCTCTGCTGTTGTCTCACCCAGGAGTCTCGCTATTTCCTGTGCTGTTTGCATTTGCCGCGAGATTACTTCCTGCGCTCGTTTCAGCATCTGCGCCCTCAAATCAAGAAAGTCCTTTCTGGCTTTTTCCTCCTCCGAGATGTCGATGAAAATTCCGCAGTAGAGGTCTTTGCCCTCGATAGGAAAAAGGCCCACGCGGAAGCTGACCCCATGCTCAGGAATGCTCTCTTTGACCATGAGCGACCCGCCCGCAGCGATGGCACGTTCGAAACAGTCAGAGTGGACGAAGTCCTTGGCCAATTGGCCGAAAAGCTCATCATCGCCACATCGGAACATAGTGAGAAAGGCCGGATTTACGAAACGGATGCGCGTCTCTTTGTCCACCAGGAGAACCCCGTTGGGAGTGTGCTGTAATATGGCGCTGGTGTGCGCGGCTGCCTGGCCTTTGGGAAGTTCCACAGTAAATTCTCCTCTAACCGGAATCCTTAGTGGGCTGTTCAGATGTTTTTTCCTTGAGAAGCCCCAAAACTTTTTGTTGGAACATTTCGGCCCCATCTTCTACGCTGGAGCTGCTGAAAATCTCATCGTTAATCTGCCAATTAATTCCCTCGCCACAGTGCTCCATGCAGAATGAGCCTTTTAACTCGACCTTATCCCCAAGGCCCTCTTTGGTCAGAAAATCGTTGAAACGAGCTATCATCTCCCGGGCGCCTTTGATATGGCACGAGCTGCCCACGCATACGGTTACGGTTATCATTGAGTATTCTCTTTTTGTTTTTCTTTGTTATTATTTTGCTGAGTTGATAAGACAAGTTCCCAGGCGGTGAGCCGGCGCTTGTGCGCTGCCAATTCCTTTTCGTCAACTAATTTCAATGCGCCGGTGGGACAGGCTTCAACACAGGCTGGTTCCTGGCCCGCTTTGGTTCGCTCAATGCAAAGGTCACACTTAAGCATAACTTTGCCGTCGGTGGAGACATCAATAACTCCAAACGGACAAACCATAAGGCAAAACTTGCAGCCGATACACCTGTCTTGTTCTATCAATACAGGCCCATCAGCTTCGGGTCGATGTATCGCCGCCGTTGGGCAAACCGAGATACACGGGGCATCCTCACAGTGCCTGCACTGCAGTGGCACTGCAAATTGGCCTGCCGCCTCGACCGTTACTCTTCTCTGTGGCGTAGGCCGCTCCGCTATCGCTTCCTCAAGAACCCTCGATTTGGAATGCGCCACTGCACATGCTATCTCGCAACTCTTGCAAGCCAAACATTTTTCGATATTTACCATTATGGCCTTACCCATCTTCGTCTCCAAAACTAAAATGAAAAACCACTAATATAATGGAAATTCCTTATGTTGTCAATTATTGTTTTTTGACTTTTGAAGAAGACCCGGAAATAAGCTCTACCAATTTGTTCTTTGCCTGTTTGAGATGCTCTGTAACTTCAGCATCGGCTCCAAAGACGGGCGCGCGTCTGAGGTCAGCTTCCTGGAGAGACCGGCTGTACCGAAGAGTTCCCAACAGCACTGTATCTTTCAATTGCGATTTTATCACCTCAGCCTGGGCCGGCTCAGTAATCTTGTTAGCAATTGTTCCAACACAACCAATGCCTAATTCTTTGGCCATTTTGGCGATATTGTTGGCCGTTTCAATACTTCTGCCTCCGGGCTCAACAACTGCTACAAAGGCATCAATGCCTTGCACACTTGCTCTGCCCATAAATTCAACGCCGGCAGCCAAATCAACCAGGACCAGCTCCTGACGTTGTAATATGGTATGCCTCAGTAGTGCCTTTAAGAACGCCCCTTCCGGACAGGCACAACCTGCGCCGGCCTGGGTAATAGCTCCTAAGACCAAAAGTTTCAACCCGTTGGTTTCAAGCCAGTATTTTTCCGGCAGGTCGCTGACTTTAGGATTCAGCCGAAAGTATGCGCCCACTGCGTCTTTGCCGGTGCCTGTACGCTCGGCGATTAGCTGTTTCATCCTGATAAGTGGCTCCGGGCATTGCTGTGAAATTAGGCCAAAGGCTGAAGCAAGACTTGTATTGGGATCGGCATCGATCGCCAGGACGTCAAATCCGCTTTCGGCAAATAGCTGTGCCCAGATTGCACAAACTGTAGTTTTTCCTACGCCCCCTTTGCCGCCAATTGCTATTTTTACACCCTGCATTACAGATATATTAACGGTCTTTTTATCAACCGTATGAGTCCCCATATCTGAGAAAATAGATTCAATATACGTTATGGGCCAAGAATCTAACAGCTTTTTGAGAAGCTGTCAAGAGTTTAGGTGGTAATATTTGCAATTGATTAATTGGTAAGTGGTTAATTGCTTAAATAACTACTCTCTACTCACCATTTAACTATCCTCAGTTGCGGTCTTTGCTAATGCCTCTACGGTCAGATTCGCGGCCGCTAACAAGGCGTCCAATGGTAGTTGAGAAGCTGCGGTCTGGTCGAATAGTATTGATGCCCGGGCGTCGAATTCCTCACAGCGGCGCCAAATCACTATGGTCATCGGCAGCCGAGGTAATACGTACAACCGAATTGAGGCGTCGCCAAATTCACATCGTTCGGCGTCGAACCGGGCCGAAGTCCGATGTAAAACTTCGGGACGGTTGCCAAAGGTTTGTTCTAACTTTTTAGTAGGAAGGCTGTGCAGGCCTCTAAAGAAGAACTGTCCGCCTGGTAAGGTTTCGGCTCCGATAAGTTTGTCGGCGAACGGCAAATCCTGGGCATTTATCAAATATGCAAGTATGCAAAGCTGTTCGAGAAACTCCGCAGGTTCCACCGTCAGTCCGCTTGGGGACGCCTTCCGGCGGTGTCCTGCGGATTGTGGCGAGCCGGACTGGGCGGAAAAGATATTCCTGTCCGAAAGATTGACCACATACTCGGCGTTCAGAAGGGTAACAATGTAACGTACCGGATTGGCGAGATATTGGCAATTTGCCCGCTGTGCTGTTTTGGTGCCGTCGATTTTGTCAAGTTGTTCCCAAAGACCTTCGTGGGCCATTGTGCTTCGTACCTCTATTCGGATTTCGTTTCTGCGTAACTTTGCACATCAAATCAGTGTTTTTGGAATTCTTCATAATCAGCCATTGTATTAAGATTCACAAGCCAATCTGTGTTGTCCAGCTCAATATGCTTGACCCTGCACAGGGTGAATACTTCGGTTATTTTACGTTTCCCTGATGAGAGTGCTTTGTTTATAGCCTCGAGCGCAGTTTTGCGGTAGATAGCAAAGAGCGGTTCGTATTTTTCCTCGCCTGTGGTTGGAACGACTATGTCTGCCTGGCTTTCAAGGGCTTCGGTGAGCATCCTGTTTACACAGGCCAGGTTTATTTTTGGAATATCGCAGGCAACTACGAAATTGAGTTCGTTGGCCGAGGCCTCCAGGGCCGAAGCTATACCCATCAAAGGCCCCTGTTCCGGCACTTTGTCCGGGATAACTTCGAAGCCAAGAAACGCAAACTTGTCCACTTCATTGGCACTTATAAGTATCTCATCGAAGAAGCCGCGAAGCTGTTCGCAGATTGCCTCTATTATAGATTGCCCCTTAATCGGCAGCATACTTTTGTCGGTGCCCATTCGGCTGCTGCCTCCGCCGGCCATAATTATCGCTGTCGCCTTTGTCCCGCACCAAAATTCCCTCAGTTGCTGGCCTGTTCGATACTGGTTTACTGGTTTCGCCTCGGCACTGATTTTGGTGCGGGATATTATCCATTTGCCGGCTATAAGCTTTATCCTGTCGAGGTCGAAATCAAAGCTGCTGCCGTCGGAGACCACAATTCTGTCCGCATATTTTTTTACCTGCCGGGCAGAGTTTTTCCAGGTTTTCAAGTTACGGTTTCTGGCCATCAGGAAAATGCCCGGCTCGACCACTTGGCGCAGTGAGTTTGATTCGCAAATTGAAACGGCATCAGGGCCAATGATGTCCAGCAGGGCGGTTCTGCCCTCCGGAAGGTGTTCTTTTAGAACGCGCAGCCAGAAAACACGGCTTGCACCGGCACTTAGAAGTCTGGCTGTATCTTTGTCGGAAGTGCTGTTGAGCTCTTCCGTAATGCAATAGACGCCTTCCAGCGAAGAGCAGACCCCGCAGCCTTCACCGCCGCGAGGGCATTGGCCGTCTTTGTCCTTTATAGTAGTAATCTTTATTCCTATTATATCACTGGTCTTGCTGAATTTTCTAAGAAGTGTGCAGGCCAGCTCTGTCTTGCCCACATTGCTTCCGGCAGAACCAATCATCAACATTCCATCAAGCTTGAGCATTTTCTTGGTTCCGCCGTAAGGCGTCCTGCGGACCGCAAAGCGGGGTCCCTCAATGTGATGATGGCGATTTTTGAGCATAGTAATAACTTCATCAATGGAGTCCCCCTCAGTTGCGGCAAGCTCCCGGCAGGGCAGACCTGAATATACCTGTCGAACTGTGTCGGCCAATTCCCGGCGAACGACAAGTAATACAACGGCATTTCTCGAAGCTAATAATGAATCTACGTTCCTGCGCCAGCCCTCGTTGTTTAGTTCCAACGGACCGAATTCATCGACAATGACAAGGTCGGCAGATTTAGTGGCTTCCGCGTTCAGAACAGCCTTGCCGAGTTTTAGTCCGTCGGCGATAAAAGTGAACGGCCCGGCTTTGCTTTGGCTTATTTTACCTCTTGCCAGAGGTGCTCGCGTTTGGTTTTGCAAGTCAAGAATGTCAAATCCGAGCAATTTGCTGTTACGGTATAAGGAAGGAGCCAACAGTCCTGCGACATTAAATCCTTCAGCACTGGCGACTTGTGCGAGCTTTGTGGCGCTGGTGGTTTTGCCGCAGTGTTTTGGGCCTATCCACAAAATGAGTCTGTTTTGCGTTGATACCATCGGGAACTTTCTTGGTTGTGATAGCCGTTAAGAATCTTACCGGCGCGGTTGTTAATTCAAAAGATATATGCCGTTATGCTGAAGACCCATAATCCGATAGTAGCCGCCAATACCCCGCCCGGGACTAATTGCAATCGTAAGTTGAATGGCGTGACAAAATTTGCCTTGAGCCGTTCGCCAAGATGGAAACTCGAAGGTACCAAAACCGCGCATCCCAAAGCTGCCATGCTGCCGCTGATTCCAACGTGTCGCAGCACCTCAGTGAATCCACCCTGCACCCAATGCTCATACCGGAAAACATAGGTAATCATCAAACCAAATAATGCGTAGCTTAAATAGGTAGCTGCCGCTGCACAGAGCGACCGGCTCTTTATCTTAAATACGCTAAAAAACAAATCGTAGCAGATGCCCATCAGAAGAATACCCAGAAGATGACAGGCAAAGAATGGGACATTCAGAAACTTGTACAACATCGCACAGGCGGCGATAAGCGTCGCGGTGCCTTTCTGTGGGAAATATACCTTAGCGATGGTCATTACGATAAAGCCTATAATAGTTAAAGGAACCGATGCGTATGGCAAATCTGCACGATACAAGGCACCGCCCAGAACAGCTTCGGAAATACCCCACAAGCCACCAAAAAACAGGACTCCTAAAATATGCTCTTTCTTCATTTGTGTCTTTCCTTAAATTAAACCTTTGTTTGTTCCGTTAAAGTTATATCACGGCTCTTACCTGCCTTCAAGCCAAAGCTGAGCGAATTTTAATAAATCGAAAATGTCCACAAGCCCATCCGACTGGTCTTGGGTGAGGTCTGCTCCGCCACACCAATCGGGTTCGTTGCATCCGGTTTGCAGCCAATATTCGGCGAAAATGCTAAAATCGGCAAAGTCAACATCACAGTCGCCGTCAAAATCAGCGGTCTGGTCGATGGTGAAAGCCTCGGTGCTGGTTGTGAGTAACTGATAATAATCGTAGTGAATGCCTTCCTGTTCTCCAGTATATTGTTCGAGGACACCGGTTATGCCGCAGAAATTTCGGCCTATCTCTATATAAGGGTGATAGATTTGGCCTTTGTCTTTGCCGACATTCATATAGTCAGAGGCCCAACAGGTAAGGTTGGGGGCAACGTTGCTGATAAGCAGATAATTGTCATAAGCCTTTCCATAACCGGTATCCTGAACATAAACATTTATGACTTTAATCAGCATTGCCTCATATTTTTCGGCATCGTAGTCTGGCACAACCCATTCATCAAGACCCTCAAGAGGCGCGGCAATCTCGTCAATTGTTACGATCTTTGGTGCCGGTAGAGGATTATTTGTACTGACTGTCGAAAAGCCGGCCTTATTATCTTCTATGTACTGCAAAAACGTAGTACCTTTATTTTCCTCAACCATGACTTTGGTGAAAGAAAGCCAGTCCCCGACATTTACATCAACAAAAATTCCAGTGCTGTATAAGTCTTTTACCTGAATAGCACCCCAGCCATCAGGATAGTTCGGGTCTTGAATAATAAGTCTTGGTCTTCCTGTTGGAGGTTTGTGAGTCACTATTCCGCCGAGGCAATCGACGACATTCCCGTTTTGGGGGCTGATGCCGTTAGCATCTGTGGTGTACTGGATTTCATAGATTGAAAGTCCAGTGGTCGCGCGCACCGAGCCGACCAGTCCGAGTATGGTTACAATAATTATAATCATCAACATTCTTCTCACCACTTTGCTCCTTTCCAGATTTGCAGAAATCAGAATTGTAACATAACAAACAGTCTTTTTCCTCATACCGGTTTCTTTAATTCTCAAGGGTACCAGTCGGGGTCTCCGAGGGGTGGCACCTCCAAATCTTCGGGCCAATCTGGTTTCCAGACTGAGGCTTTCCATTGTACGTGGTAGTCGCAAAAGAGGATGGAGCCGCCTAATAATCCACCGGGTTTAGCGTGGCGGGCACTGAAAGCCTTGGGATAGCTGCCGCAATACTGTCCGGCGGTGGGATTATCTTTTCTGCCGCCGTAACCTTTTTCCGGGTCGAGCAGTTGGTCGAACAAAAGGATTAGGCCCGGGGGATTGCTTATGGATGTTGTTTTCAGAAAGCTGGGCATAATCCAGTCTGTACCTTTATATCCGTAAGGTGGCCAGCAGTTTTCGTCAAGTTCGAGGCAGGAATTCATAGCATAGGAAAAGTAACCGCTCCTTCTGGGCCTGTATTTGTAACTTTTATCCTGCGAAAGCTGGCTACAGGGGCATTGGAATACTGTATTTATACCCGGACGCTGCCAATAATCGTGGTCTCGCCAGGGTTTTTCGCCCATCAGGGGCGGTAGCACGTCGATCCAGCCGGAATAATAGTCTGCCCGTTCGGCATCTGTCTGTGGATTACTCGACGTGCGGTCTCGGCCGTCAATGTGGGGATAAAAACCGTCGTTTTCCGCGGCGTACATTTCAAAGGTTAATCCCCACTGCCGTAATCGACTTTGGCAAGCCGTTTGTTTGGCAACGGATCTGGTGCGGCTCAGCGCCGGCAAAATAAGACCAATTAGCAAAGCTACTACAGAGATAACGACCAGTAGTTCGACAAGACTAAAAGCGGAACGCAAAGCAGACTGTGATGTAAACTTTGGGGTTTTGCTCATTTCAGAAGGACCTTGATATGTTTTTCATAAGCCTTTTCTACTGCTTTTTCGGTGTCGTCACGAAATCTCGTATATGCTTTGACCCATTTTTTGCCTTGCTCGGTTAGAGTGGTTTGACCGCCCAGGATGCCGCCTCGCTGTTTTTCTACTAAAGCGATATTCAAAGCCTCCTGCGCCTTGTTCAGGTCGCCCCAGGCCTTTCGATAGCTTATCCTGAGCGACTTGCTGGCCGAAGTTAATGAGCCTGTGTTTTCGATGGCTTTAAGCAGCCGCCATTTGCCGTCGCCGAAAACGCCTTCGATGTCTCTTGTGCTCAGCCAGAGCTTGAACCTTGCTCTTAGCTTCTTCACGTTCCTGTCCTCCAATAGAGTGATGCCTAATCTCGATTTCACAGAAGACTTTCATGCAAAACAGCCGAGCTGACATTTACAGATTCTTATATTTTGCTGATTGCAAATACGCCCAATCTCAATAATTTCCGTCTCGAAGTTTCTCGCCAGCTCAAAGGCCTCGGCGCACGTCAACCTCTTTATGTCATCCGATCCTTCTCTGCCGTTGGTGGATTTGAGAATGGCATTAAGTAATTCTTGGTTTTTATTCATCCGTGCTTCTCCACAAAGCTTCGTCCGGTTATGCAAAACTCGACATATCGATAGGGAAAGGATTAAAACGTCTGATGGGTGTGATGTCAATATAAAATTTTTTCCGTAAGGCTTTTGTTAAAGCTGCCCCCAAACAAACTGACCGATACGGACGAGTTGTCAATCATAAGGATTGGTAAAGAAATTAGGTTTCGTTTTGGCTCCAGCGAGGACAAGGCTGGCAAGGAAGCAAAACGCAGGCCTACTGGTTGGTAGTCCGAGTTTTGCTGACACCGCCAGCCGCAGCCGCAGCCAGCCAAAAATGGAAGATAATTTATTTACAAGTCCTAAG
>JAIVYN010000077.1:0-14690 GCA_048635425.1 Candidatus Aegiribacteria sp. | reverse complement strand
CATTCACCACGCTGGTGGATAACCCCTGTCTTGCGGTGGGCATCTCAGACTTCGTGGTCCAGGTGTCCGTCGCCGGGTCGTATTCTTCCACGGTACGCAACGCCTGATAAACAGGTCCAGCACCCCCGATGGCATAGATCTTCCCGTCCACCACGCAGGTGGACAACTCCCATCTTCCCGTGGGCATGTCGGCTCTTGTTGCCCAGGTGCCCTCTGCTGCCAGACTCACGGAAGCTATGCCCAATGCCAAAACCAATACGAGTGCAATTTTTCTTTTCATCTTCCTACCCTTTCAAGAGTTTACATAACGTGTTAACACCTCGATTCCCTATGGACTCACTGCCCGGTTGTAGATGCGAACATCATCAATCAGGCCGGACCAGAAGGAGCCCGGTTCCATAGCCGTGCCGGCGCCGATGTACAGACCGTTTTCTGAGGCCGCCAAATTAGTCTGCTCGTCTTCAGCCACCGCGATGTCATCTACGTAAAGCGTTCTGTACGAGCCATCCCACACGAGACCTATCCGGTGCCAGTTGCCATCATTGATGATTGTTTGTGACAGTAGTTCGTTGGCGCCCCGGCCAGTAGCCTTTAGCTCCGTCATCAAGTTACCTTCTAATGAATCTGTGCAAAGCCAATTCGCCCCACCCGCTTGCGACAAAATGACTTGGCCTGGAGCACCGCCTTTAATCCAGACAAATACGCTGAACTTACCATCCGCAGGGTTCAACACGAAGGACGTGTTAACATAATCATCGATGCCGTCAAGCTCCAGTGCACCATCTACCATACCTCCTTCAGGCTGCCAGGCCGGGTCTCCATATACAGTACCATCATTATCATTAGAGCTGTCAGATGCTATATTGCCTTCTGTCTTATCCAGTTTCCAGTATGCAACCAATCCAGGCTTCTCAAATAGATGTTCAGCAAGGACAATCAGGTCCTGGACATCCACGATGCCGTCACCCCACAACATCGGGCCAATATCGCACAATGGCTCGTCCGTCCCCCAGTGGTCAACCATAATGCACATGTCTGCAGAGTCGACAATTCCGTCGCCGTTGAAGTCGACGATTGGAATGATTGACACCTGCCACAGGTCGTAGCTACCGACCCCGCCGGGCCGGGGGTTCTGCCAGTCGTCAAAGTATAGAGTAAGCCCATCAGCCGAGATGCTCGGGCCGCATTCCCCGTAAGCCGTGTTGACAGTTGGCCCAAGATTCACAGGGGTACCCCAGTCGTCTTCTGTCGTTTCCCGCGTCGTTACCCATAGGTCGCGACCACCATAGCCGCCGGGCCGAGCGGATACAAAGTAGGCCGAGAGGCCGTCCGCTGATATGCTCCAAAAAGCGTCGATATACGGAGTGTTGATAGTTGGGCCAAGATTGACCGAGGCAGACCAGTCGTCGGCTGTCGTTGCCCGCGTCGTTACCCACACATCATATGCACCATAGCCGCCCGGCTGGTCGGAAGTGAAATACACGGCCAGGCCATCGGGAGATATGCGTACCCCAGACTCGTGAGCCGAACTGTTGACCGTTGGTCCCAGATTCACCGGCGTACCCCAGGGGTCTTCTTTGGTTTCCCGCGTCGTTACCCATACGTCGTAGGAACCGTACCCGCCGGACCGATTGGACTCGAAGAAGAGCGACAGGCCATCGGCCGAGATGTTCGGTCCAGAGTCGCCAGCCGAACTGTTGACCGTTGGTCCCAGATTTACTGGCTGTCCCCACGGATCGGAGCTACTGGCTCGCGTTGTTACCCATACATCCCCACCCCCTGACCCACCGGGTCGGGTGGATGCAAAGTGTAGCGACAGGCCGTCGGCCGAGATGTGTGGGTCACCTTCCCAAGCCGAACTGTTGACCGTTGGCCCAAGATTGGTGGGAGTACTGAAGGTAAAATCTGCGTTCGTAACCTCGGTAGCAAGACCCAATGCCAAAACTAAAATTGCTAAAATTCTTGTCGTTTTCATCTCATTCTCCTTTCCGAAAAATTGTTAATATTTTCACCCCGTTAGAAATGAGATAGTCGGCGTTTGCCCTATTAACCCCGCCTCTCTGCGAGAGGCTGGGCTAACACATAGACTTCTAACGGGTTGTACACTATCATTTCTTGCTATATTTTCTAACGGGGTAAACTCGCACACTCTGCGCAGCTTTACAGCCATAGGTTTGTTTTTACGAAAATCTCTCTGATTGGACGACATTTTGACTTCTCCTCCAAAAAGCTACGAAGTATAAGCACATATTCAGAGCAGACAAGTCAATTGTTGAAACTACGCATCATCACTGTTGTTTCCTGAAGATAGTCTACACGATTGAGACAAGTCTATCAAAAGAAAAATTCCTAAAAACGATAAAATTAATAAGGTATAGTAGGATTTCTGCGTTTTTCGCCGAATAGAAGGGGTATCCAAAAAAGTCTCTATTGCTTATTCTCCATGGGCTTATTCAAAGACCGTCAAAATCCTACGAAATATTCGGGCTAAGCTCACCAAAACAGAGGACCGATAACACAGGCTTTGTAGCTTGCGAGCACAATTTTGAGGATTGTATCGGTTGTCCAGCACCAATTGAGCTTAGGCTAACTCCGTTAGAAATTACTTCACATAGTGGACTGTCAGGCTTGCAGCGCCGATTTCTAAGGGGGCTCACGCCTAATTGGTGCTGGACCAAACCGTCCTATAAACCATAACAGGCTTTACAAAAGCAGCCTCGATTCTCGATACTTGATTCTCGACGAGCATCGAACAGCCTAATGCTTTTATAAACAAGGGCTTACATTGCGTTTGAAGACCGCGAGTATCCTGTGCGAATGCAGGGAATTTCAACGTCCTATATCGTGGATTCCCAAGATAGGATTAAATTACTTCTGCAAATTGTCCGAAAAACCATTCAGCTCAGGCAATTTACTATTGTCAATAAGCCAAAACAAAGGCAGTTTTTTGTTTTTGCTGGTTTATATTTAAACAAAAAGTCTGGTGAGTGGTGAATATTTTGATTCACCAATCAACCACGCTCCGTCGCTGAAGCTCTGGAGCGTAGGTGACTCACCAATTAGTAGAGTTGATAAACAGCAGTGTGCCTATTAGAGGCGTATGTATCCGTATTTGAAGTGGAGGTAACATTAATCGGATGGGCACGGCACAAAGCATATCCAAGATTTTTGGATCAAAGCAAACCATCTCCAAAACTCCTGAAGCCCAAGCCAATCTTCCTTTCGGTGAATTGCTTGTTTCAAAAGGTCTGATAAGCCGGGAAGAACTGGAGAAAGTTCTGACCGAGCAAAGCAAGCAAGGCGGTCGGCTGGGTGAGGTTCTGCTTCGACTCGAGAAGCTAAATCACGAGGATGTTACTCTGGCCCTGGCTGAGCACCTCTCGATGGAGTATATCCATTTAGGTGATGCCAACAAGATGGACAAGATAGATATGGATATCGCTCGTATGTTGCCTGAGAGTATCGCCAAGCGATTCTGTCTTGTGGCTATAGGTGAGGCTGATGACAAAGTTGTCGTTGTAATGGCTGACCCGCTCAACGTTATCGCCATAGATACAGTTGCCCTGAAAATGAAGCGTCAGATTAAGCCGACGATTAGCTCTCCCCGGGAAATTCGCCGGGCGATAGAATTCATTTATCACGGTTCGGATGTTGAAGAACAACAGCTTCGCAGCATTGTTGAGGGTGAAGGCGACGAAGAAAGGACAATAGAGGAAGATGCATTTTCAGAGGGACAGGAAACCAGCGGCGAAGAAGATGCAAATAAAGCGCCGGTGATTCGGTTCGTCGACCTGCTCCTGAGCCAGGCGGTCAAAAGCAGAGCAAGTGATATTCATATAGAGCCACAGGAAAAAGCAACGATAGTTCGCATGCGAATTGATGGTGTGCTCCGTGATATGGTACCCCCGGCCAAAAAGATGCAGGCAGCGGTAATTGCCAGAATTAAGATTGTCGCGCGGATGGATATCGCCGAGCGCAGGCTGCCCCAGGACGGACGATTCAAAATGAAGACATCCGGTCGAAGTATAGACGTTCGAGTATCGGTAATTCCGACAATATATGGTGAAAAGGTAGTGATGCGAATCCTGGATGCATCGGCGGTAAAGCACGACCTGGTACAGCTTGGGCTTGAGCCTAAGCTTCTCGAAGAGTTTAAAGACATGCTGGCACGACCCCACGGAATAATGATTGTTACCGGGCCGACCGGCAGTGGTAAAAGTACCACGTTATACTCTGCTCTGAATTACGTCAAGGACCCGGCGAAAAATATTACAACGGTCGAGGACCCCGTCGAATACCGTCTTGCGGGAATTAACCAGATTCAGGTCAAGCCGGAAATTGACCTCGATTTTGCAAAGTGCCTGCGAGCAATTTTGAGACAGGACCCTGACATAATTCTAATAGGTGAGATTCGGGACAAGGAAACGGTCGAAATTGCAATAAAGGCGTCATTGACAGGCCATCTTGTTTTGAGCACGTTTCATACCAACGATGCACCCAGTGCGATAAGCAGATTGCTCTATATGGGGATTGAGCGGTATTTGCTGGCTTCGTCGCTGAATTTAATTGTTGCCCAGCGATTGGTTAGAAAAATCTGTGAAAACTGCAAAGAGCCTATAACCTTAAGTGAGGAAGTCCTTAAGCGTATGAAGATTGACCTCAAGCAAAGCAAGAATACAACCTTCCACCATGGTCGAGGCTGTACAGCGTGCGGAGGAACAGGTTATTTAGGCAGATTGCCCATATTTGAGTTTTTGGCTGTGGATGATGATATCTGCAAATTGATAATTGCCAATAGCAGCGAGGCGCAGATAAGAGAAGCAGCACGTCAAAAAGGCTATGGTGGTTTACTTGAAAGCGGCGTAAATAAGGCATTGGCGGGTTTAACAACCGCCGAAGAGGTCATTAGTGTAGCTTTTACAGGATGAGTTTAGAAGCCAGTGGCAGTTATGGGGGCAAGAGCCTTTGGAAGTGGTGGGTAGTGAGTAGTCAATTAGCCACTCACAAATTAACCACTGACTAATTAACCATATAGGATGAGATTTGTACTAAACTCAAGGTTTTCAGACACCGATAAATAATAGACGTGAAATGGTAAGAAAAGTGCGCTTTTGCTGCCTTGCTGTACGGGTGGGCAAAGCCTGATTGCACAAGTAACTTTTCTGACATAGACAAGGATTAGAGACAACCGGATAGATAGATGTGCTTTTGAGAAGGTTTGGTAAATGAAAAGCTACAAATATATCGCTCGAGATTCAACAGGGACCCAGAAGAAAGGTCTTGTGCAGGCAGCTTCATCAACTGACGTACTTGATCATCTTCGGGAACAAGGTCTTACACCTATTTCTATCGATGAGACATCCGCAGGAGTCTCAAAAAGCCGGAAAGTAAAACATCGCAAACGCATCAAATCAGCAGACCTTGCAGCGCTTTGCTGGCAGTTGTCCACTATGCTCGAGGGAGGAATTCCTATTACGGTAGCTTTAGACACGATTGCCGAAGATGCAGAAAATTCAAATCTTGAGCCGATTCTGCGGGGTATATCGGAAAATGTCAAGAAAGGCCAGTCCTTCTCGGACGGTATTGCGGAATTTCCCAAGGTTTTCAACAACTTGTCGTGCGCTTTGATCTTAGCCGGTGAAACCAGCGGTAATCTGGGAGGCGCGCTGGGTAAGCTGGCAGAGTATTTTGACAACCGTGATAAATTGGCCAGAAAGATTAAAGGGGCAACGGCTTATCCGATCTTTGTAATGGTTTTTATTACCCTGATAGTGATATTTATAATGGCTTTTATTGTCCCGCGGTTCAAGACGATATTTGACCAGCTCGGGGGGAAGCTGCCGGCCTTTACACGGGGATTTATGGGCTTTTACGATATTCTCCGCTACAATATTATTTATATGATCGGGTTTGCTTTTGTCCTGATAATTTTCGGTGTTGTCTTCAACAAGACCAAAAAAGGACATTATTTATTTAGCAAAGCTGTTCTGCGCATACCTTTGCTTGGCAATGTATTCAGCCAGGCCTTCGTTGCAATGTTTTGCAAAACAATGTCAACTTTATTAGCCTCGGGCGTTTCCGTGCTTGAGGTGTTCGATGTTCTCACTGGGATGACTGCTAACGATATTATGAAGTCTGCGGTAGTACAAGCCAGAGAAAATATTGTCGAAGGCTCAAACATCTCTTCGAGTCTGTCGGCAGCGGGTTTTTTCCCCAATATGGTTATCAAAATGGTACAGGTCGGGGAAGAAAGTGGGTCTTTGCCAATAGTGCTCGGAAAGACCAGCGAGCATTATGAACGAAAGATTGATTCCACGGTAACCACTTTGACCAGCCTGCTTGAGCCAATAATGATTGTATCGGTGGGTGCCGTTGTAGCGGTAGTAGTTGTTGCACTGTACTTGCCGATTTTCTCAATGTCGGACGTGGCAGGGGCATGATAGTTCAATCTCGGAGCATAGGTGGTGAGTAGTGAGGATTCAGCTCACCAATTAACTATCGAAGATCCGCCGTCTTCTGGCGGACTCACCATTTGCTTTTTCGTTTTTTTGTGCTATACTTTAAATAACCAATATTGTGGGGGATGAGCCTTAACCGCAGATTTCGCGGATTACACGGACTAAACACAAATAAAAACCAGTAAAATCTGTGTAATCCGTGGTTCCAGCCCCTGATGGGATAAGCAGTAAAAAACCTGAAAAACTTATATAGTTGTTAGTGATTTTTGTCGATAGAGGATTTAAGAATTGAGGATTGAGTGTGTGTATTGCGTAATGCATATCGCAAAAAGAAAAACGCAATATCAGAAGCGAGGTAATTTTCAAAACATTTTTTAGGAGATTGAAGATGAGAAAGAAAAGAGAGAGAAGGGGCTTCACGCTGATTGAACTGATGGTTGTCATCTTGATCGTCGGCATCTTAGCTGCGGTGGCGATTCCACTTATGCGAGGCCGTATCGACTCAGCGAAGTGGTCGGAAGGAAAGGCGATGATGGGTACCATCTCGACCGCGCTACGTGCCTATGGTGCTGAGAAAGGTGATCTTGGCACCTGGCCACCAACATTGACTAATTTGGGATTCGTGGCTGGCGACTTAACAGGTACGTACTTCGTGGATGCCGACTTTACTTGGGCCAATGCAGCTTACAGCTCATTGGTTACCCCGTCCTTGACATATACAATTTCTTGTACGCCAAGTACTACCACATTGGTTCCTGCTACAGTTACGCTGACTCATCTCGGTGTTTGGGCTCCGTAAAAAGGGAGGCCTAATGGTGGCCCAAAGCCCCCCTCTATTCCTCTTATTTATCACACGGGGTGGTTTGTGGGATATGTTCGCCAAGGAGCAGATAAGAAGCGGAGCTGGCTCGGCTTAACGCTCATTGAGCTAATGGTGGCTATGGCTGTTGTGGCCATAGCCACCTTTGCGCGCATCAAGCTGTAATATTCGTGCGGACACGCCCAAATAGCGCATCTGCCTACCATTGCCTGCTGCCTGCTTTGTTGGAGTTTGAAGATGGGCAAGGAGATAGATAGAAGTGGCTTCACGCTGGTCGAGCTGATGGCTGTCGTTATGATTGTCGCCATCTTAGTTTCGGTGGCGGTTCCACTTATGCGAGGCCGAATCGACTCAGCGAAGTGGTCGGAAGGAAAGGCGATGATGGGTACCATAGCGACCGCGCTACGTGCCTATGGTGCTGAGAAAGGTGATAATGGCACCTGGCCACCATCATTGACTCAGTTGGGATTTGTGGCTGGCGACTTAACAGGTACGCACTTCGATGATGCCGAATTTACCTGGGCCAATGCAGCTTACGACTCAACGGTTACCCCGTCCTTGACATACACAATTTCTTGTACGCCAGTTCGTACCACATTGGTTCCTGGTACAGTTACGCTGGATCATCTCGGAGCTTGGACTCCGTAAAAAGGGAAACCTAATGGTGGCCCAAAGCCCCCCTCTATTCCTCTTATTTATCAAACGGGGTGGTTTGTGGGATATGTTCGCCAAGGAGCGGATAAAGAAGCGGCGGTGGCTCGGCTTAACGCTCATTGAGCTAATGGCTGTCATTATGATCATCGCCATCTTAGCCGCGGTGTCGGTTCCGGTTCTTCGCGGCAAAAAAGAGGCCTCAAAGTGGTCGGAAGCCGCTGCGACGGCCGGCACAATCCGTTCAGTCGTAAGCGCCGCATTCGCCGAGGATCCCGCTACAGTAGGTGCCTGGACGAACCAGGCTGTTACGGGTGTAATGTCGGATTTAGGTTTTATGGCGGGCGATTTTACCGGCAGGTACTTCGACGACAGCCATTTCACCATTGATTCTGTCGATGCCAATGGAAACGCTACTATCACAGTAACGGCACCTGCCGGCCTGACCGGCTCAGGATAGCTTGATAGCGCGAACAGTTGGGTTTATACTCCTTAAAAAAGATAATTTTCTTACCTTGTGTTTTTCACGTAAATCTGGTATCCTAAGGTCAGGAAAATTGGAGAGATAAAGGAATTTGTGTTAAAATGAGAAATCCCGAGGGGAAGGAATATTAAGTCCACCTACAATGGAACTGAAATAATGGGCGTCCACGGTATGTCTTGGGATATTGCCTCAGGAAAGCGGTTGGAAAAAGGAAACGGCTATGCTTGAAAAGCTTTCGGAAGAAAATCCTAATCCCGTCCTGAGGATATCAAACGATGGTGCAATCCTCTACGCCAATAGGGCCAGTTATCCCGTCTTGGAAACATGGCGAATTCAAGTAGGTCAGAGTCTCCCGGAAGAATGCTGCAAGCGGGTAAAAGAAGCCTTAAATTCCGGTAAGGTATCCACGATTGAGTTCGACTGCGATGATGGTCGGATATTTCTGGTAACATTAGCACCAGTTGTTAAGGGGGGATATTTGAATGCTTATGGAGTTGACATTACCGAGAGCAAGAAGGCAGTGGACGGATTAAAAGAATCTGAGCAGAAGTGGCGCTCACTGGCGGAAAATGCACCCGACGTCATTTTGACTATCGACCCCGATGGCACAATTCTGTTTCTAAATCGTCCCGTGCCTCCTTTCACTCCGGAAAAGGCAGTCGGGACAAGCGTTTATGAGTACGTGCCACCTGACTACCAGCAGACATTGAGGGATGCCCTTGAGCAGGTCGTGCGAACCGGCGAACCCTGTAGCTATGAGGTTGCCGGCTGTGGGCCCGATGGGCGTACTTCTTGGTATCAGAGCCGTCTGGGGCCCATTAAGAAAGATGGGCGGGTTGTCGCTATGACTTTAATTGCCACGGATGTAACCGAGTATAGGCAAGCCGTAGATGCGCTTCGCAAGAGCGAGAATAAGTATAGAACACTTCTTGAGAACCTTCCTCAAAAGATATTCCTTAAAGATAGGAGCTCAGTTTACGTCTCCTGCAATGAGAATTTCGCCAAGGATTTTAACATTAAAGCTGAGGAAATTGCTGGAAAAAATGATTACGATCTTGTCCCGAGGGAGTTGGCTGAAAAATACAGAGCAGATGATAAAAGAATTATTGAATCGGGAGAAACAAAAGATTTTGAAGAGAGATATATTCAGCAAGGACAGGAAATGATTATCCACACAGTCAAAACGCCTGTCAAAGATGAGCAAGGCAATGTCGTTGGAATATTAGGCATTTTTTGGGATATCACCGAGCAGAAACAGATAGAGCAGCGTGATGATGAACATCGGGCCGAGCTTGCCCATGCTTCAAGACTTAGCCTTGTCGGGGAGATGGCTTCCGGTTTAGCACACGAGCTCAATCAACCGCTCTGTGCCATTGCAAGTTATACCCAAGGATCTCTGCGAATGATGGAATCGGGTGCGTGGGATTCCAATGAGCTCTTAGACGCAATGAGGGATGTTGCAACACAGGCTGAACGAGCGGGGCAAATCATCCATCGGATAGCAAAACTGGTTCGCCAAAAAGAGCCACATAAGTCCAGTGTCAATATCGAGGATATTATTCAGGAAACCGTCAGCTTCGTGGATTCCGAAGCAAAGCTTAGGGGAATCACAATTGAGCAGGTTGAGCCGTCAGAGGAGATGCCGTTGGTCACGGTGGATTCAATGGGCATTGAACAGGTTTTACTGAACCTCCTGCAAAATGCTTTCGAGGCAATCAGCGATATGGACGATGGCAAACGCCAGGTAACAATCCGAGTCTCAAGAGACACAAATGATGCGGTTGAAGTGACGGTAAGTGATACAGGCAGGGGCTTGCCTATGGAGAATATTGACATAGTTTTCCAGCCGTTCTTTACGACCAAAACCAAGGGACTGGGCATCGGCTTATCAATCAGTCGCTCGATAGTTGAGGCACACGGAGGGCATCTCGTGGCAGAGTTAAATCCTGCTGGAGGCGCCATGTTTCGATTCACACTACCTTTGAAAGGGGATGTTCATGTCTGAATCTGAACCAACAGTATTTATTGTTGACGATGATTCGGCCGTCCTTAAAGGTTTGCGTCTACTGGTGAAGACTTTGAGAATGAACGTAGAGACATATCTTAGCGCTCAAGAGTTTTTGGACAGTTATGACCCGGCCCGGCCGGGATGCTTGGTTCTCGATGTCCGAATGCCGGGTATAAGCGGCCTTGAACTTCAGGAAAAGCTTCGGAAGAGAAACATAAGTATCCCCGTCATAATTATGACAGGATACGGTGAGGTTGCAGTGGCCGTTGAGGCAATGAAGAAAGGCGCGATGATGTTCGTGGAAAAGCCAATCAGCGACCAGGTTCTGCTCGACCAGATCCAAAAGGCGATTGCCAAGGATGCCCGAATCAGGCAAGAACAGGCTGCGCAGAAAACAATCACATCGCGGCTTGCGCTTCTTACATCCAGGGAACATCAAGTAATGGGTCTTGTGATTGCCGGAAAACTTAACAAGGTTATTGCTCGTGAACTGGGCGTTAGCCAAAAGACAGTCGAATTCCATCGCTCTAATATTATGAAGAAAATGAAGGTTGATTCCCTGGCCGAACTTGTAAGATTGGTGATTGAATCTGGCCGGATAGACATACCACCTCTTGTACCTCACAAGAACATTGTTTCTTAAAATCTCCATATTTTGAGGCACCCGGAGACGTTTTTTATTGCATGTGGCATAGTGCTTGTTAGTGCCAAAAAAGAATTAGCCCGGCATCTGGCAGATAAAAACCTTATGCTTAAAAGCGAAAATGTTGATAATGTTGAAATTGTTGGAGACAACAGTATCTCTAAGACTATTCTCGATGATAAGGTGGAAGCTTTGCAATTTAATGTAACAGGTACTACAGTAGATAGTACTGACTCAGAATGAATTGGACTCGGATAAAGCTTTTTACGCGGCTGAGGCAGGATTAGCAGAATTGACCACACATTATGAACATAGTGTATATGCCGGCAATTTGGACGGAGAGAAGTACATGTTTACGTTAAGGGCGCAAGGCGGTCCTCAAGCCGCAGGAGGCGGAGAGGTCGGTGGGAGAGACATAATTAACGGGAATATATATGCTAACTTGATCAGCCTGGCTGCGGTTCCCGTTTCATGTGGTTCCCGTTTCATCCAGTTTGTCAAGTTGAAAACAAAAGGCTCTCGTGCGAGGATTTTTCCGGGGAACAGTTAGCTCAGAGACAAATACATTCTTGGATTTGCCGGCGGGCATGATTACAGAGCAGGCAACTAAACAAATCTTTCACCCAATCTTCTTGTGGCCCAATAACAGCATCGATTTCAGTTATTACTCAGCAAAGGACACATAATCCGCTTTAGATACTTGCATTTGTTCGCAGGGCCGATAACTGCAACAAAGCCAATCTTAACTCTTCTCAAAATTGATTATTAACAGTTTATGACTGATAGTTGCCGACACTATCAAAAATAATCAATAGAAAATAGTCAATATCCGATTATTTATAGGACTGAACATCTTAAAATCACACACATCAACCTATGCACAATGGTTGTAATTTCTAAGTAAAACGCTTTCCTTTTTAAGCCGATGAAAGAAGAAAATAGAGGAAAGAAACGCAGAGGCGGATCTCCAATTTGAAAGAAAGTCGGAACTTGTTGTAAGGATTTATAGGCTTGAACTGGAAACGAATACTTAGTTTTAACAAGACAGAGCTTCTGGGGCTGGATATCGGTTCGTCTGCTGTGAAGGTAGTCCGGTTGCGCAAAAATGATTCCGGCTATACAGTAACCGCAGCCGGCATCGCCGAGATTGTAGTAAGTGAAGAGGATAATAATCATCGAAAAATAAACACTGTCAAAGCAATTCGCGAATGCCTCGAATCGACCGGGCGCAAGATGAAATTAGCGGTTTGCGGCCTAAGCGGTCCGGAAGTGGCGGTGCGGGACTTTGAGTTTCCGTCATTATCGACTTCAGAGATAAATGGGGCTGTTTCGTTTGAGGCCTCGCAGGTTTGTCCGTTCAATGCGGCAGATAGTGTTGTTGATTATCACTTAACACCAAACGGCGATAATAAGACAAGAGGCATCTTAGTAGCGGCGACCAATGCACTGATAAAAAACAAGCTACAACTTGCCAAAGAATCCGCCCTTAAGTGCGTTCTGATGGATGTTGAGGGATTGGCACTTTTGAACTGCTTCAATGGTCTGGCTGACGAATCTGAAAAGTCCACAACAGCTATCCTGAACGTTGGCGGCTCCGGCACAACTGTGGCAATTATGGGTAGTAATGACCGGCCGTTCATTCGCGATATGACCTTTGCCGGTGATAATATTATCAAGCAGATTGCTGCTGATAAAGGTATGTCAACGGAGGACGTCAAGGGGATTTTGTCCGGCTCCGGCTCGGCCGGCCTTCGCCAAGACGAGGCCGGCGATTCGACGGCATCTCAAATAGACCTTAATGATAGTCTTGAAAAAGCCTGTCAGAAACTGATAGTCGATGTTTCCAAAACGTTGCGCTACTATGCGGCCCAGGAGCAATCGAGGCCTGTTGAGAAGATATTTGTCTGCGGCGGTTTTGCTCTTACCAAAGGTTTCATCGAGTTATTGAACAGCCGGCTCGGAGCCGAAACGGTTTTGTGGAATCCGTTTGAGAAAATACGCTGCGATACAGCTCAGCAGCTCAGCGATATTTGCAGCAAGAGAGGCCCTGCACTGGCAGTGGCAGCCGGCCTTGCTATGAGGTCAGTATGAATTAGTTTGCTCGATGCTCGTAACAAAAGGTGAGAAACGAGTATTTAGAATCGAGAATTGAGAACCGAGATTATGTTCACGATAGATTTATTAAAGGGACAAGGCATCCCGATGAAGAGCAGTCCCGGGGGCATAGCTATTGCCGGGGTAACCGTTGCAGTACCTATGACCATGGCAATAATAATGTTCGGCTTCTATCTGAACGACAGAACACACGTATCAATAAAGGAGCAGGAAATAGTCAGATGCCAGGCAGAGATTGATAAATTGTCGGATGCCGTGGAGTGGCAAGATTCATTAGAGAAAGAGAAAATCATTTACGGTAATTGCTTGTCGGAAGTGAAGTCCTCCATCAGCAAATATATTCAATGGTCGCCTGTGTTAGTTACAATAGTGGAAAATATGCCCGACTCGGTGATGTTGAACGCCCTTGAGGTAAAGCAGAAATCTGTGAGAAAAAAGGTTCCCAAAAAAGACAATCCACAAGAAATGATTGAAAAGACTTTCCCTGTAAGAATATTACAGATGAGTGTTAGTGGTAGTCCGGGATACGACTGTGACAAAGTAGTCAGGGATTTTCGGAACCATCTTCGCTCTTCAGCTTTCCTTGGGCCGAAGCTTGAGAACATCGGAGTTTCGCAGGAATCTGCGAAGCTTGAAGGCCGGGATGTGGCCTCCTACGAGATAGAGTGTGTTTTTAAGACGAGGTTGTAAAATGTCTTTTACAAAGACCCATAAAAAATATCTTATGACAACAGGAATCATATGGGCAGCTTGCTTTGCAGTATTCCTGCTTGCCTATATAGTTCTGTTAGGACCCCAAAGGAACTACGAAAAAAGCATCGAAAACAAGCTCACTGAGAGAAAACAGGTGTACGAGTCTGCACTAAGAGCAGCACAAAAGGAATCCAAAATCCGGTTGAATGAACAAATCGAGCGTTTACAAAGCAGGCTGCAGGATTTCGTTATTGATTTCGAAGGTTCAGCTAATTTGACGTTTGATATAAGTCAAATTGCCAACGAGAAAAAGGTCGCTTCGTTCAGCATCAAAAGCAAAGACGACCGGGGATCGTCAACAATAACTGAGCCTAAGTACATTCGCGAGGACCACATTGTTATCAGCTTTATTGGAGATTTTAATCAGTTTGCTACATTTCTGAATGCTCTGGAGCAACACCGGCCGGTCCTCTTTGTGGACAAGTTCTCAATAACTCGCTCGGGGCAGGACGATTCACTCTATCAAGTAAGTTTGAATGTGGCGGCTTTTGTCAAAAAACAGCAGTCCGAAGCACTCCTTTCGAAGAACGGTAAAACAGCCGATAAGAGCTCGATGAAACTTTACGGCAAGAAAATATGAGAATAATAGCAATAGCAAATCAAAAAGGTGGTTGCGGCAAAACAACTACGTCAGTGAACCTCTCGGTTGCCTTTGCCGAGAAAGGCAAGAAGACGCTGATAGTTGACCTCGACCCACAAGGTCACAGCACGATAGGGTTCGGCTATGATCCGGATAGCCTGACTATGACCATTTATAA
>JAIVYN010000076.1:0-14727 GCA_048635425.1 Candidatus Aegiribacteria sp. | reverse complement strand
GTGAGCTTGCCTTGAGCGTAGGGAGTTTACCCTGAGTTTAATTGAAGGGAATGGGTTTGGGAGTTTATCCTGAGTGTAAGCGAAGGGAAGGCTCGTTTGGGGGTGTGAACTTGCCCTGAGCGTAAGCGAATGGGAAAACGACCCCTTTGTGCTCCCCATCTTCACAATAGCTTCATTAGCCCTGCAAAGTCCAATAAGAGTGCCGACCATGGCGGACTACCTTTTCAGCCAATCCGGAAGCTGAACACCTTCCGTCCTCCTGTCTATGCCGGGAATATACGGCTTGAGATCGAGGATGGGGCTGTCGTCAAAGGCGTCTATCTTGTCGATGCGAACTGCCCCGCCTTCAACCGAAAGAATCTTACATATACTCAAGGCAATCAGATTGGGCCGAACGGGCGCGCGGCAGGCGAATACGCCGGTCAGCGGATTTTCTTTGTTGCCCCGCGGATGGACCCTAAGGATGCCCCGTTTTCGGGGCGTATCGTTCTTGTCAAACCAATAAAGGACGATAACATGCGAAAAGCCGTCCAGCCCTTTGAGAGCATCAGCATACCTGTCAAATATCCGCAGCCACACCGACTTGCCTTTCTTCTCCACCCTACCGACAGGATATAATTTGAAAAACGTTTTCGGCTCCTCTTCTTCCACGGTCTCTGTTTTTGTCAGGTTGCTGGCGAGCGCGCCTCCGGCGACGCAGGTAGCCATCCCCGCGCTCTTCAAAAACAGACCACGTCTTGAAATATCCATGATAGGCCCCTTTAAATTCCAGTTCACGGTCTTACACTAATGACATAATAACATAAAGGTTCTCCTCAGACAAGGTGCAAAGGACGCCACCCAGAGCAACAATAAATCTCGGGACTGTGAGTAGTTGACTGGTTCTCCTTAACCGTCTCCGGTTAATTCCCGGCGTGCCCGACCACATGCTTGTTTTTCTACTGTGTTGACTCGGGCGGGAAAAGTTCTTTCTGGACAAAAATCGCAATGTAGTGGTACGTGCCGGTCATCAGTTCGTAGCGGACAGCAATCCAGCCGGCCTCCTCGGCCTGTTTTGCCAGTCGGCTTAATGGCGTGTCGTGCGATTTATACCAAGTAGCAAGCTGAGAATATTTTTCTATCACGCAGAGCCGACCTGTGGGTCTGACGACCTGACGCAGATGACGAAGGTAATCAACCCGGCCGTCGGCGTCCAAATGATGATAGGTTTTCGATAAAAAAGCAAGATCGCAGGAATTCTCCGCCAACCCGGTACCATCGGTCGGACACAAATAGGCCCTGACCGGCGGAACAACAGCAAACTTTTTCGTCATCCTCTCTACCTTATTCTGCTCGACTTCCGAAGCATAGATAGTGCCCTCTTTGCCCACAAACTTAGCCATTCGCTCGGCCCAGAAGCCGTCGCCGGCGCCGATGTCCACTACCACATCACCGGGCCGCAGGTCCAGCTCTCTGAGGATATAATCGCTTTTAGCGCGATACGGATAGCCGGAACTTCCAGTCCTGACGTGCTGTTTGGGGTCGGTAACCCGGGTGCTCTGCCACAAGTCCGTGGACGTTGTTACAGGTGAACCGCCCGCGGTAACAATAAGCATCAAAATTGCCATTAACAACAAACTGATTTTTCGCATAATAAGCCTCCTCAATTGTGTTAGAAAATATTATCTTGCCTGCCGGCGAGCAGGGTTGAGTTTTGGTTATTTTGGTTTCCTCGGTGCCGGAGCAATGACCAGATGTAATAGACCGGGATACCCGCGATGATACTGCCAAGGCTGCATAAAGAAGGTTTTGGCCACTGCATAAACGCAAACACGACCATGAAGAGAGTTACAGCCATAAAAAACGCCGGAACAACAGGATATCCTGGCACGCGAAACGGTCTCTCCATCCCCGGCCTGCTCCATCGAAGGACGTATACTGCGCCGATAAAGAGAAGCGCAAAAAGCGACAATCCCACTGAGGCATACTTATACAAGTTTTGGAAGTCCATCGCGAAAAGGACGATGATTGCGCACACGCTCTGTGCGAGCATCGCGTAAACAGGAATCCGCCCCTTCGAACTGATATGTCCGGCTATGGCGGGGAACAATCCATCCTTTGCCATAGCGTAGTAGATCCGCGGGCCAGTGATAATGAAAGCGCTCACTGTAGCCAGAAACGTCAATCCGAGCACAACTGAGAATATGTTGGAAATCCTCGGCCCAAACAAATTTTCCACCGCGAGCTGGGGAACCCGCTCAGCGTTGTCAAATCCCACATCGGCCAGAGGTACTGCGTAGGCGAAAACGAGATTCAGGGCCAGATACAAAACGACTACCAATCCGGCACCCAACAGGAGCGACCGTGGGAGAATCCTGGCCGGGTTCTTAACCTCGCCAGCCAGATAGCTGGCAGCGTTCCAGCCGCTGTAGGCAAACATAACATAGAACAACTGAGTAGCTGCGGTCCCAAGTTTGACCTCTCCTATCGACTGTCCTCCCGCAATGTTTGCCATCTGTCCTCGGCCGAACAGAAATGCCATCACTACAAAGATTACAAATATGCCGAACTTGAGAATCGTGGTGAGATTCTGTGTCCAGGCGGAATGACGAAGACCAATGAGATTGGGCAGCGTGACCGCAAAGATAATTATCGCGGCAATGATCTGGACAAGGTGTCCCGTTTCCTTCTCAGCCAATCCGAACGGCGTCAAAAGGTATAAAGCCGATATATAGCCGACTACAGCTAACGGCGCGGAAAAGCCCAAAAAAAACGACGTCCAACCGGATAGAAAGGCAGGCATCGGGCCGTATGCTTCGCGAAGGTAAACGTACTCCCCGCCTGCACGGGGTAGAGCGGCCGCTAACTCCGCCACACAAAGAGCACCGCATATGGCCAACAAACCACCAAGGGCCCAAAGCCCAAATATTACGGGGTAGTTCTGGAGTGAAGCCATCATGTATCCGGGCGAGACGAGAATTCCTGTACCCACCATGCTGGCAATCACCACGTAGGTAGAAGTTGATAGACCAAATCCTCGCTGCAATTCTTCCTTTGGCATTCTTATTGTCCTTACAGTACCCCCGTCTTCAATGGATGCACGCCCCGACAGCAATATCCGTCTTCAGCGATGTCCGGAGCCATCTGGTAAATTCCGGCGCCGATGATAATGCCGACAATAATGCAGGTCGAATCGAAAAGCGACAGTTCCTTCCTGGGAGCTATCTGCATAACAGGTCCCGCCGAATCCGGCGCCTCCGTTTCACTACTATTGACTATAGTTCTGCAAAATTGAGGTTAGGCATATATTATTTAAGAAAATCAGGTCTTTTATTTTCTTAAATAATCAAATAGTTGCTTGCTGGGCAACAATTTACTGTTTGAAAAGAAAAAATTAAAAGGCATTTTTTTCCTTTTCAAAGTATGCCTAACCTCAATTTTGCATAAGACTTCTAATTTTTACAAGTGCTTCCTAAATTCACGTGTTTAGAGATTTGGCCAGCAGCCCATCCCAGATCTGCCGCTGCTCAATCAACGCCTGGACGCGGTCCGGTACCTTATGGCTTACTTCCAGCATCTGCCAGCCGGTCCAGCCCATCTTTATCAGCAGGTCCATTTGAAGCTGATACGGAAATCCCGTGTCTTTGAGATTGTGCAGATGCAGCGTATCGCCCAGAAAATCCTTGACCAGGTTGAAGTTGTGCTCGAATCCTTTACCACTGGTGTCCCTCTTATCGGAGTTGAGTTTCACTCGAACGCTCGGCTGGTCAACCCGGTCCATAATCGCCCTGAGAGTCGGCAAATCGCCTGCATTACCGTGCGCTTCGAGGCGAACCTGCTGGCCATAGTCGGCGGCAAAAGCCCCCAGGATGTTAAGCGAATTAGCTATCTGCTCGATAGTTTTCTCTCGCGGGACGCCATCGTGAAAGCTGTTCGGGAATACTCTCACGCCGCTGCCGCCTGTATCACGGCTGAGCTTGATGTAGGACTTGGTATTTTCAATCGCCGCTTCGAGCTTCGCCGCCTCCGGCGAATCATACCGCTCACTGGTCGCAAGACCCACTAACGTAAGGGGGCTGTCCTCAAAACGTTTCTTCACCTCGCCGCGCTGCTGTGCGCTCAGTTCCAATTCAACACCGTGAGCGTAGGATTGGCTGGTTCGCAGCTCGACGCCAAAGACCTGAGCTTTGCAGCAGTTCGCGATAAGAGTCGGTGTATCCCAGTCTTTCCCCCACTGGTAAGTGGTGAATCCGAATCGCGTTCTTGTGTTGCGTTTGGTTGCGTCTGCTGTCCCGAGGGAATTACATGATGTCAATGTCGTGGTCGCAAGGGCACCGGCGGTAATACAAACACCCTGCGCCAGAAAATTTCGGCGTGATACTTCCTTTCGATTAGATTGCATAATTTACAGAATCCTTCCGATATTAACAGCGAATTAAATTATTTACTCTGGCGTTTCTTAAGCGTAACACCAAGGCCCTGACCCTGTCCCTGATAAACTGTCTCCAGGTTGGGATTTGTAGTAATGGCCTTGATGAAGTCCTGCCCTACCATGTCAATATTATGGGCCAGGATTAGTCCGCCCGGACGCACTAACGGCAGCAGCTTATTCAGGTAGTCGGTATAGCCTTCTTTATCCGCATCAAGAAACAGGACATCGATAGGCTCATTGATATTTTTTATTGTCTCGTGGGCATCCCCCATAACAAGTGTAACGAGATTATCGACACCGGCCCGCTTGAAATTCTCGCGGGCAAGTGCGGCCCGGCCCTCGTCGATATCGTGAGTTGTGAGCTTGCCGCCCGTCGTTCGAAGGGCAAGGCAGAACCATATACCAGAGTACCCGTTGGATGTACCTATCTCGACAACATGCTTTGCGCCCGCCGCTTCGGTAAGCAAACGCAGTATTCTGCCGTCCTCCATCGGCACATTCATCATCCCTCTGCTCTGATTACGGTCCATATCATCAAGGATGCTCAGAATCTTCTTCTCTTGCTCGTTAATCGGTACAGGCGGCTGTTGAGTAGCGGCCGAGGAGCCCCTGCCCCGCCTGCCACCGAAATCTCCGCCCCGCCGTCCCGGTTGGGCCGTTAAAATATCAACCACGGCTAATACTAAAACAGCCGCCAGAATGACTAACATAATCTTCTTCAACATTTCCTGCTCCTTTCTAAAATTGCGGTTTCTTATTGTTCTAACTTAAGTTTTGCAAAAGTCTTGTTACTATTTAAACATACCGGATTTGTAAAGATAGAGACGGACTTAAAGGGAACTTTATTGCGGCTTACATAAAAAAAATACATAATGCGGAGGAAAGCCCCATTTAGAGGATATTACAGTCCTTTTATTTTCAGCAGTCCGAAGTTTTCTTTCTCCGTCAGAACAACCCAGGCCCGCCAGTCTTTTTTGTTTATTCGCACAGGTTCGATTGGCTTTATGTCCCTGAGCCAGACCAAAAAGCCGAACCTGGAGTCCATCTTGCTGGCCCAGTATTCATCGCTGCCTTTGATATAGTGATTATAACGTTGTTTTATTTTGATTATTTGTCCCGGTGTCAGGTCCTCGAAATTTTTAACCGCTGTAACGGTTGCCCTCGCACAGACAGGCCCGGAACTTACCTTCAGAAATAATTTATCGCCGGCCAAGACCCGACCAAAAGCAGGACGCTTTGTTTTGGTAAAACGCGATTCGATTTGCTTGCGACCATCTAAAATCGCATCCAGATAAGGCTTCTTCAGGATTACCAGATGATAATTCGCCATACGATTTAACGCTTACTTTTAGGACGACTCAAATTCGACTTCAAATTCACCGTAGGAACCAACAACTTCAAAGCCCAGTTTTTCATAACACTTGACTGCACTTGTATTGTCCGCTTTGACGTTAAGGCCTATATCGTCTATTTCGAGCAATAATGATTTACAAACCCTGGCAGTTACAGTTGTGCCGTATCCTTTGCCTCTATAATCCGGATGCGTCGTGACGTTGCCCAATGCAGCGACCCGATACCGGCGAGAATACACGTGCACACCTGCGGCACTGACCAGCTCGCCTGACCGGCGAATACCGTAGTATTGTTTTGTCTCCAACATCCTTGGCTCAAAGTAGTTTCCCGGATAAGCCTTTTTAAACAAGCTAATAATTTCGTTCAAATGCGACATTGAAAGACCTGCTGCCTGAGAGACATCAAGATTGGATAGTAGGGATTTATCTCTCAAAGCCATCTTGTAATGCTTGCCGTGAGGTCTTAAAGTAAAATGCTCTGCCAATATACTCTCTAATCCTAAACTCAGGTGGGCATCAAAGCTCCTGGGCAAAATTGGAATCAAACAACGCAAAAGCTCTTCTGTGTAAATGACCTTGTCATCTTCAGCAAGAGCATGAAAACACGGCAAACTTCCACCGGTATATATCAAGGCTATGGCCTGGACGCCTGCCGTATCGGTCAATGCGTACCAGGTCGTGTAAGGCCAGAAGAAATCATCCAGGTCCCCAAGACCGTAAATGTTAAGAAACACATTGCCGCGAAGAAATGTTTCTATTGTACTCTTATCATGTAAACAGACCGCCTTCATTTCCCCTCCTTACCTAACAAGCCGGCCACAGCGCGAATATGCTCGGGCGTCGTACCACAGCAACCACCCACAATGTTCGCCCCGGCACGCAGGCATTCCGTAATCCCTTGTGCAAAAGCTTCCGGGCCCATATCAAAAACCGTCTCGTTATCAACCAACTTGGGCTTACCCGCATTCGGCTGGGCAAGAACAGGCAGTGACGTTGCTGACTTAAGTAGAGAAACAATAACAGCCATCTGGGCCGGGTCGATATCGCCGCAGTTGGCACCGATAACATCCGCACCGGCATCCGTGAGACTTTTGGCACTTTGTTCTGCGGAGTTACCCATCATCGTCCTTCCACCTTTTGCCTCAGTCGCAAATGCAATCGAGACAATCACCGGCAGTGAGAGCTTATCCTTACACGCACGAAGAGCACAAATCGCCTCGGGCAAATCGAACATAGTCTCAATAATAAACCCGTCCACTCCGGATTCCGCCAAGATTTCTGCCTGCTCTTTGAAGGCATCGTAAAATTGTGATTCCTTATAAGTACCGTATGGCTCGAGCAGCTGGCCTGTCGAGCTGATGTCGCCAAGCACATATTGCCCCTTGCCAACTGCCTGTTTTGCAAGCTCAACCCCGGCCCGGTTCACATCCCGAACCGACACGCCGAGATTGTGCGTCTCGATGAAGATACGGTTCATCGTCAGCGTATTGGTGGTCAGTGCATCACAGCCAGACTTTGCGTATTCTCGCTGGATTTCAAGAACAACTTCCGGATTGTCAAGGTTGTTGCCGGCCCGACCCATAAGGCCGCGTTTGTCTAATTCAGTTCCTATCGCCCCATCAAGCAAAAAGATTTCTTTATTATTTAAGGCCGCTGATAAATCCATTTGTAGTCCTTTTGGGATTTTCTTAACAAGAGTTTTTTAAACGACCATACAACAATTCGATTCGGCATATCAAGAATATCTTACCGGTGTGCGATAGCGTGGTAAACCGTAGTGAGATGTCCATATCAACTCGGTATTATCTATAAACATCTTTGCGATGTCTTACAGCAATTATATCTACCAGCTTCTGCCGGTCATCGATGGTATAAACAACACGATAAACACCGACCCTTATACGCCATAGATTATTTTTTCCGCGTAATTTCACACACTTGACTGGTCTTGGTCGGCTCGCTAAAGCTTCAATCTTAGCAAATATCCTGCCAACATTCGCAGCATCAAGGGCCTGTAACTCTTTCCGTGCTGAGCGAGCGAAAGTTATCCGGTAATCAGCCATTCAGCTTTCCCGCTCGGGACAGATGTTTTTTTACAGTATTGAGCGACTCGCGGGGTTCATCAGCCCGACTGCGGGCAATTAGACTGTCATAGAAATCTTCCCAGAGGTCACTAAACTTGTCCAAATCAATAATGACTGCCCGTTTAGTGCCCTTGTCGTCAACAATATATTGGATATCGTTCATAGTAACACCTCTTGTCTAATTGTACTACAAACAACACTTTCATATCAAGATTTATTTACAGCCCGCCTTTGTGCTCGGCTCCAAGTTCAGCCAATGCGTTCTTAAGCTGGTTGATGTTTTCGAAAAGAATCGTATTTAGCCCTGCCTCTTTTGCGCCGTTTATATACTCCGGTTTGTCATCTATGAATACTGATTGCCCGGGTTGTGAGCCGAGTCTCCGGATGGTAAGCTCATAGATTTTCTTCTCGGGTTTTCTTGTCCCCTCGGCACACGAAAAGACCAATACATCGAATCCGCCGAAGGCGGACAACTGATAAAAGTACTGCATCGCCGCTGCTTCGGTGTTGGACAAGAGCGCGGTCTTGTAGCCGTTTTTCCGAAGCCGGGCAGCTAAAGAAAACATATCTTCTTTGGGCACATAAACAGCTTTGAACGCATCCGCCCATAATGAGCGGACTTTCGGTTTCTGCACGCCTAATTCTCTACATACTCTTTCCCAGAACGTATCTTCGCTGATTAGGTCTTTTTGGAAATCAACTGCGAATTTGCTATGTGCCTTTATATAGTCTTCTTTCGACACAGCTAAAGCTTGTGCGCAATATCGCATCAGACCCGGCGCAGGGTCATCTATCAGCACTCCTCCCCAATCGAATATCACAGATTCTATTCTTTCCATTGTGAACAGCCGGGGCATAGCCGGTTTCTATTATTTGTCTTCAGGACAATACAAAGGTTCAACCTGCATATCAATATCTTTGGTTCTTCTCCAAAAAAGTTGTTTGAAAACAGCCTCTCCTGAGGCTGGGATTTACCGCTTTGGAGGCGCCAGCATAATCATAAGTGGGCGGCTCTCAAAGAGATACCGCCCTATGCTGTATGCCGCCATAGTGGCGCTCGGGTCGCTTCCCAGCGTTGCCCTACCCTCCACCATGGCAGACAAATTATACCAAGGTATGCTGTTGCCCACAAAGCGTTAAATCCAAGAGGCCGATTTTTCACTTTATGGTCACCAACTTTTTGGGATGAGAGCCATATTTTTTTTACCTTTGCTTAGAGGCCGCTATTGGCCTTTGACGAACAGCCCTTCAGAATCTATAATCAAAGCAATTGTTTGAGGACAAAAATATGGAGACAATTTTAACTGTCGTAATTGCTGTTTTGCTTTTGGTTGTGCTTGGGCTTTTGGTTTGGCTTATAAGCTCCAGTTTTGCCGGCAGAAGAGAAATTGCCGGCCAGGCCGCCGGTCTTGGCGCTCTCACCCAGCAGCTTGAAACGCTAAAAGCCGCTCAGGACGATACGAAAGACAAACTCCAGAAATCGCTGCTGGACGGGCAAACCAATATCAGCCGAAATATGCAGGCCAGCCAGGAAGTTCTCGACCGCCTAAACAAGCAGATCGGCGAGCTGCAGGGTACAAACAAACAAATGATGCAGATTGGAACCGAAGTCAGACGCCTCGAGGATATTTTAAGCTCGCCCAAGCTGCGAGGCCAAATGGGCGAATGGTCGCTCGAAAATCTTCTCTCTCAAATCCTGCCCAAAGACAGCTACAAACTCCAGCATACTTTCAAAGACGGCAAAGTGGTCGATGCCCTGATAGAATTAGCCGATTTCTCGGTGCCCATCGATGCCAAGTTCCCGCTGCCGGGTTTTGAGAAAATCGTAAAGGCAGAAGCCGAAGAAGAAAAAACAAAACTTCGCAGACAGTTCCTCAAAGACGTAACTGCTCATATCGACAAAATAGCCTGCGACTACATCAGGCCTGCTGAGGGCACTTTGGATTTTGCTCTTTGTTACATACCTGCCGAAAACGTTTATTACGAAACGATAGTCAAGTATGTTGGTGAGACACACGATATTTTACAGTATTGCTTTGATAAAAAAGTAATCCCGGTATCGCCGAACCTTTTATACACATATCTTATGACGGTGGCAATGGGCCTGCACGGTTTGCAGATAGAAAAACAGGCTGCCGAAATCCGACAGAATTTGAAAAAGCTGAACGCCTTTTTTGGCGATTTCGGCAGCACCTGGGAAGTCCTCGGCAAGCACCTGCGAAACGCCTACAGTCAATACGATGAAGGCCAGAAAAAGCTCGACCGCTTCGGCCTGCAGCTCGACCAAATACAAGGTGAAAAAGAAATACAAATGGAAAATACTTAAAAAAGTATGAATTCAATAAAGGGTACTTGTTATGCCTGAGAATTATGATTGCATTATAGTTGGAGCCGGGCCGGCGGGGCTGGGGGCGGCTCTCTACACGGCCCGTGATAGAATGAAAACCTTGATACTTGAGAAATTTATGCCCGGCGGACAAATCATTAACACCGATAGAATCGAAAACTACCCCGGCATCGAACGCATCGACGGTGCGGGTCTAATCATGCAAATGCAAAAGCAGGCCGAAAATTTTGGCGCCGAGATAAAAAATGGCTGCGAAGTATCCGGCTTAGAAAAACTACAGGACGGCAAAATCACCGTTATTTGCGATGAGGATAAATTCACCGCAAGAGCCGTCATTTTAGCGCTGGGCAGTGACTATCGTAAACTCGGCGTCCCCGGCGAAGAAGAATTCCGCCAGGCCGGTGCAGGTGTAAGCTATTGCGGGACCTGCGATGCACCGTTCTTTAAGGGCAAGCAGGTCGTCGCCGTCGGCGGCGGAAATACCGCAGTCGAAGAAACCCTGCACCTGACCAAATTCGCGGAAAAAGTAACAATGCTCCACCGCAGGGATGAGTTCAGAGCAGCCAAGGTCCTGGTTGAGGAGCTTATGGAAAAGGCTAACGAGCCGAATTCGAATCTGTTTATCAAATACAGCACCGTAGCGACCGCCATCGAAGGGCAAGGCAAGGTCCAGTCGGTCAAACTGAAAAACGTTAAAACAAATCAGGAAGAAGACTGTCCCTGCGACGGCGTATTCATCTTCATCGGCATGGTACCGAACACCGGCTTTTTAAAAGGCTCTGTGGAGCTGACTGAACATGGATTTATCAAGTGCGACTGCGCATATCTGCGAACAAGTGTGCCGGGCGTCTTCGTGGCCGGTGATTGCAGAATCGGGGCGGCTATGCAATTAGCCACGGCCGTAGGCGACGGCGTCGTCGCCGCTATGATGCTCAAACAGTATTTCAGAGACCCGAAATGGTGGGACGAGCCGGTCAGTGAGCTGCTCGGGCCCGGCGGATGGTAGTATAAATTCTAAAGCCGAATCCTTCGACTCATTCGACCATGCTCAGGGCAGGCTCTACTCAGGACAGGTATCTAAATCCGAAAAACGAAACAATTTCAAAGTGAGCTAAAGTGAGCTAAAGTAAAAAACAATCCATAACTTTAGGCACTTTACACTTTAGGCACTTTAGTTCACTTGATTTTGTTTTGTGCTTCGGATTTCCATAGCCAAATTCCATATATATCGTAAAAATACTTTTTTATTGACGCCTGCGAATAGTGCAGGTATTATGACCACCAAATAATCCGGTGATATAGCCGGGAAGTAATTTTCTGCGAAATCTTGGCTGAAAGGACAAAGTAATGGCTGATAGCGTAATTGAGTTGACTGATGCTGCTTTTGACCAGACTATTCACAGTTCGGATGTGCCGGTGCTGGTTGATTTCTGGGCACCCTGGTGTGGGCCTTGTGTTATGATAGCTCCTATCTTAAAAGAAATCGCAGATGAGTACGGGGACAAGGCCAAAATCTGCAGGCTCAACGTCGATGACGCTCGCGACAGTGCTATGGAGTTCGGCATAAGCGCGATACCGACCCTCATTCTATTCAAGGACAGCCAGGTGCAAAAAAAATGGGTCGGCTTAACCGGTAAAAAAGACCTCGCCGCCGCAATCGACGAGCTGCTCTAACAAAACACAACTTGCATTTATTCGTATCATGGCAGAGATTTTCTACAAGTCAATGAATAGAAGAACTTTCATTAAAACCGGTTTAACTGCTTTCGGAGCCTTAGCTACTATCGTTACAGGTTGCAGCCCCGGCTTAAGGAAAAGTGAAAGAAAGCCTGCTCGATGGGCACTCTTGGCCGACACGCATATACCGGAGGATGTCAACAACAATTATCGAGGATTCTATCCCTATCAAAATCTACAAAAAGTCGTTCCCGATATTATCTCTGCTTCGCCGGATGGCGTGGTTATTGCCGGCGATTTGGCCCGGCTGACAGGCCAATTGGGCGATTACGCCAATCTTAAAAAACTGCTCAATCCAATCGCTGAAAAAAGACCTGTCTTTATGGCGCTCGGCAACCACGATAACAGAGACAACTTTGTTAAAGTTTTCGATAAAGCCTCCGGAGAAAAACAACCCGTTAAAGGTAAGCACATTATAGTGGTTAACAAATTACCCGCCCGTTTGATTATTTTGGACTCACTCTTCTACGTCAATAAAGTGCCGGGCTTATTAGGAAAAGCACAAAGGCAATGGCTGGAAAACTATTTGAAAGAATGCGACGACACGCCAACAATTCTTTGCTTTCACCATACTTTGGGAGATGATGACGGGGACCTGTTGGATGTGCCGCGGCTTTTTTCTATCATCAAACCGATTCGCAAGGTTAAAGCGATTTTATATGGCCATTCGCACGCTTATGGATTTTCCGAATTCGAGGGGATTCATCTTATTAACCTTCCGGCAGTGGGATATAACTTCAACGATACTGAGCCGGTCGGGTGGGTAGAAGCGAATCTGACCGCCAAAGGTGGTGATTTTACACTGCACGCTATAGCTGGAAGTATGAACAAGGACGGAAGTGTAACAAGACTGACCTGGCGGACATAAGAACCCGGAAAAAACAATCTTTGCAATTAACCAATTAACTAAATTATGCAATCTCCTGCACGGATGCAAACAGACCAGGAACCCGGCAAAACGCGTCTCGCACACCTCAGACGCGAGTCTAAACTCGACAGTTATTGTAAAAAACAATGGGTAATCCGGCCCCCGGATCCGCCAGGGGCGGACTCTGCACAACTCGCTAAATCGCTGAGGGTTTCGCCTCTTTTAGCACAGGTTTTAATCAACCGTGGAATAACTGACGCCCAGACCGGTTCTGTTTTTCTAAGGCCAAAACTGACGCAGCTTATCGACCCTGCCCAAATGCCGGGAATCGAGCCGGCGGTTCAACGATTAAAGCAGGCCATTACAAACAAGGAAAAAATTACCGTCTATGGCGACTATGACGTGGACGGCATTACGGGCGTCGCAATTCTCTGGCAGGTTCTAACGCTGCTCGGTGCTGACGTTGACTATTATATACCTCACCGCATCGACGAAGGCTACGGCCTGAACGCAGAAGCTATCCGGACACTGGCAAAATCCGGCACCAAACTTCTGGTTACTGTCGATTGCGGTGTTACGGCATTTAGTTCAGCCGAGCTTGCCGAGCAATTAGGCGTTGAACTGATAATAACCGACCATCACGAAGTATGTCCGCCGGGTGACGCGTTCGCAGCGAGCGGGGCCGAGCCTGGTTCACGCTCTGCAGCGACCCTTCCCAAAGCGGTCGCTCTCGTGCATCCTGCCCTTGAAAAATCCTATCCGAACCAGGATTCAGCCGGTGCTATGGTCGCATTTAAGCTGGCATGGGCCATTGCCAACGCATTCAATTCAGGCCGAAAGCTTGAACCGAGGTTACGCGAATTTATGCTCAACGCAACGAGCTTAGCGGCAATGGGGACCATCGCTGATATTGTTGACCTGAGAGGTGAAAACAGGGTGCTGACGAGCTTCGGACTAAAGGCACTGCCGCAGTGCAAACTTTCCGGCATACAGGCCCTGATTGAATCGGCCGGTCTGACCGGGCATCGCCTCGATAGTTTCCACATCGGCTTCCGCCTTGCGCCAATGCTCAACGCGGCAGGGCGGATGGGACACGCTCGATTAGCCGTGGAGCTGCTGACATCCGAGAAGCCGATTCGCTCGATGCAAATAGCCGAATATCTCAAAGAGCAAAACAAACAGCGCCAGCAATATGAGCGAAAGATATTTAAGCAGGCCTGCGAAATGATAATTGAGCGAAACCTCCACCACCCCGACCGAAAAAGCATCGTCCTGGCCAACGAAAACTGGCACACTGGCGTAATAGGCATTGTCGCATCGAGAATAGTGGACAAATTCTATCGCCCGACGATTATGATTAACGCCGGCGCTGCCGAAAACGGCATCGCTCAGGGTTCCGCCCGCTCAATTCATGGTTTTTGTTTGCTCAGCGCAATCAAGGCCTGCTCGCAGCACTTAATCAGCTTCGGCGGCCACAAAATGGCTGCCGGGGTAACTATCGAAACCGAAAAAATAGACCGGTTCGCAGCAGAATTCGAAGCCTATGCAAAAGAAAACCTGAACGAAAGCGATGTCACCGCCAAACTTTACATCGACGCGGTTGCTCCGTTAGCTGAGTTTCGAAATGAGATGGTCAGCGAGCTGCAAATGCTCGGCCCCTTCGGAGAAGGTAATCCCAAACCGATTTTCGCCACAAAAGGCGTCCGTCTGGCCTCTCCGCCAAGAAGAGTCGGCTCGGGACGTGAGCATCTTCAGCTTGCGATAACCGACAACACAGCGGCGGTGCGCTGCATCGGATTTAGGTTCGGAAAATTGGAAAAAAAGCTGCTCGAGCATGAATTCTTCAACGTTGCATTTCAACCGCAGCTTAATACCTACAATGGTAACACCAACGTCGAATTCGTCCTCACCGACATCCAGTTCGAATA
>JAIVYN010000075.1:0-14729 GCA_048635425.1 Candidatus Aegiribacteria sp. | reverse complement strand
GGTCACCCGAAAGGACAGAGCCGGCGAACCTGGTGACGGATGGTTCCCGGATCAAAAACTAAGTATGGAGGAAGCCATCGAGTTGTACACCCTTGGCTCAGCATACGCGGAATTTATGGAAGATCGCAAAGGTATGATCAAAGAAGGTTATCTGGGCGACGTAGTGATATTCAATAATGACCTGATGACCATACCGTATGACCAGATTATGTCTTCAAAGGTGGACTATACAATTGTAGGCGGAAAGGTTGCGTACAAACGAAAAGAGGCAAATTGATGTACAAACACCTTCAACAGAAAGGATGAAAGATGTATGAACAGCGAATCAGTCGTCGTAAGTTTATGGCTACAGCAGCATCCTCGTTTGCATTCACGTACATCCCCAGGTGTGTCTGGGGTGCCAATGACCGCTTCTACTTGGCGGGTATCGGCGTCGGCGGCAAAGGGGCCGGTGAAGTGAGAGACTTGACCCGGGCGGGCGGCAGGTTCGTGGCGCTCTGCGACGTCGATGGGACTCGGGCCGGCAAGACGTTCAAAAGCTTCCCAGCCGCGAAGCGCTACAGGGACTTCCGTGTTATGCTCGAAAAGGAAAAAGGCATCGACGCCGTCACAGTAAGCACGCCTGACCACACGCATACGATTGCGTGCGTGATGGCCATGTCTTTAGGCAAGCATGTGTACTGCCAGAAACCGCTGACGCATTCGATCTACGAGGCACGCGTAATGTCACAGGCGGCCAGGTATTACAAGGTGCAGACGCAGATGGGCAATCAGGCGCATGCTGGAGAGCCGATTCGTCGCGCCGTAGAGCTGGTGCGCGCGGGCATCATCGGTCCGGTGCGTGAAGTACACGCATGGACTAACCGTCCGATCTGGCCGCAGGGACAAACCGCGCTGGAAGAGCGAAAACGCCTCGCCGGCAAGCCCAAACCGGCTGACCTGGACTGGGACCTCTGGCTCGGCCCGGCGCCGATGCGCACGTATAACGCCTGCTATGTGCCGTTCAAGTGGCGCGGCTGGTGGGACTTCGGCACCGGCGCGCTCGGTGACATGGCTTGCCACATCATGGATATGCCGTATTGGGCACTCGATCTGGGCTCGCCACTGACTGTCGAAGCCGAATCCGGCGGGCAGACCACGGAGACCGGTCCTTACTGGTCGACCATCACGTATCAATTCGCCGCGCGCGGGTCGGTTGGCGGTGGCAAGCTCGGCGGCGCGGTTGGCCCAAAGGCCGCGGTCGAGCAGCCCGCAGTGAAGTTCATCTGGTACGACGGCAGTAAGGATGGCAAGCAGAATGCGCCGTACGACCTGCTGGAAAAGGCGACCGAAGAGGCCAGGAGGACCAGCGCAGGCAGGCAGGTTGCCGAGACCAGGGGCGAGAGGAAAAAAAGGAAAACGCCTCCCGCCATTGAAGACCCGAAGCGTTGGGACATGATTCTTGTCGGCGAGAAGGGAATGATGTTGTTCAAGCGAAGCTCGACCGACTGGGTCGTTACGCCTGGCCGCCGCCTCGAGCAGTTCGCCGACGTCCCGAAGACCATCCGCCGTGTGTCCAACGAAGATGTGGAATGGGTGGAGGCTTGCAAAGGGGGACCCAAACCGCTATCCAGTTTCGACTACGCAGGCCCGTTCACCGAAATGGTGGTGCTGGGCAATCTGGCCGTGCGTCTCGGCAAAAAGATTGAGTGGGATGCCGAGGCTTTGAAGGCGACAAATGCCCCCGAGGCCGACGAACTCATCCAGCGTCAGTACCGAAAGGGCTGGGACCTGACCGTACCGACGGCGGTGTCGCGGATCGGTTGATTCCGTCCTCTCCAAGTATTCATCCACCTCGGAGGCTACATGTATGAGTGGATTCAGGGTGAGCTGGGAAAGCTCGGTATCGCAATCTCCGAAAACTGTGTAACAAATATCCACCATCCCCAAAGTCTTCGGCTTTGAGGCTGCCACTCAACCGTGGGAATGACAGGCTGGCTGTTGTCATAGTATTTAAAAAAAGATTTGAACCACATAAAAAATTCTTGTATTATCCCTATTATGAATCAGGCTTATTTGTCCGTAAGAAGCGGTCGCGGATATATTTTAAAACACGTAATCTCGGATACATAAATGAAAAAGTTATTTTCATTTCTGCTTGTTCTTTTAATAGTTGCGTTGATCGGCTGGCAAGCATACACACGAATCACCGCCTCTGCCGCTAAGACAAGCCCCGGTCGTTCGGCTGTCGCGGTGGCTATCGAGACCAAACCGATTCGCAAAGATGTAATCAGAGATATTGGAATTTTTACCGGCTCTCTGCTGCCGAAGTCACAGTTTATTGTCGCACCCAAGGTGGCCGGCTGGCTCAAAAAACTCCTCGTCAATATCGGTGATACAGTTCAGCAAAATAAGGTGATCGCAATCCTGGATGACGAAGAATTTACCCAGCAGGTACAACAGGCCAGGGCCGAATTACAGGTCGCCAAGGCAAATGCCGAAAACTGTACCAGCGACCTTGACATTGCCAAACGTGAGTATGAAAGGGCAAAGGCACTTCGTGAAAAACAGATTGCCTCCGCTTCCGAGCTGGATGAATCCGAGGCCGCATTTAACGCCTGCCAGATGAGACTCAAAGTCTCACTCGCTCAGGTGGCTCAAAAGGAAGCTGCTCTAAAAACTGCTGATGTCCGACTTTCCTATACCAAGGTTCAGGCGTTCTGGGAAGACGGTGATGAGCCAAGAGTTGTTGGTGAAAGATTTGTGGACGAGGGAGCGCTGCTGCAGGTAAATGAGTCCATTGTTTCAATTCTGGAAAACAACCCATTGACCGCAGTGGTTTACGTCATCGAAAGGGACTATCAAAAAGTCAAAGTAAATCAACAGTCTGTTGTCACTACCGATGCCTATCCCGATAAAACTTTTACCGGCAGTGTTGTCCGCATAGCACCGCTTCTCAAAGAAAGTTCCCGTCAGGCCAGAGTGGAAATAGAAGTCCCGAATCATGAACAGTTGCTCAAGCCGGGAATGTTTGTAAGGTCCCGAATCGAGTTCGCCAGGCATGATAACGCCACATTGGTTCCGTTCGCTGCTCTGGTCAGAAGAGAGGGTAAAGAAGGGATTTTTATTGCCGAGGCGAGCAATCTCAAGGCTCGTTTTGTTCCCGTAAAAACAGGTATCATAAACGGCGAATTAGTTGAGGTTACAGAACCAAAAATTTCAGGTTTGGTAGTCACTATGGGTAATCATCTTCTCGAGGATGGCTCAGATATTATACTACCCGAGAAAAAGGACTCGGAAAAGGTTCCTCAAAATATGGACATTAAATCTAATCCGGCTTCGGTCAATACCAGGTCAGGAGATTCGCGATGAGAATCTCACGCTTTGCCGTCCACCGCCCGATATTCACGATTATGGTGGTTTTGATTGTAGTCCTCCTTGGCACTATCTCGCTATTAAGACTTCCTATCGACCTTATGCCGGATATTTCATACCCGACTCTCAGCATTTCCTGTGCTTACGAAAACGCCGGCCCTGAGGAAATCGAGGAGCTTATCACCCGTCCAATCGAAGAAGCCATGAGTGCTGTGCCCGGAGTAGATGAGGTGACCTCCGTTTCCGTCGAGGGCCAGGGCACCGTTCGGGTAACTTTCAGCTGGGGAACTGATCTTGACGCCGCAGCGAATGATATCCGTGACCGTTTGGATCGGATTATCGATCATCTGCCAGATGATTCCGACAGACCCACACTTCGAAAATTTGACCTTGCAAGCTTCCCAATCTTAATTCTTGGTGCTTATAGTAACCTCGATCCCGTCCAGACCCGGCAGATTATTGAAGACCAGGTAAAATATCGTCTCGAGCGCGTGCCCGGTGTGGCTGCCGTTGACATTTGGGGAGGCCTCGAGCGTGAGATTCATGTTAATCTCGATCCTGCCAAGATAAATGCTTTGGCCATACCGCTCAACGAGATTATGGGGCATATACGCGCGGGAAACGTAAACATTCCTGCAGGTACTATAGAAAGGGGAAATCTGGAGGTTACTATCAGAACACCGGGCGAATATACCGACCTCACGCAGCTACAGGACACTGTAATAGCGATTCGGCAGGGTGTGCCCATTCAATTGAGGGAAATTGCTTCCGTAGAGGATTCCTGGCAGAAGATTACAAGGATTGTCCGAGTTAACGGCATGCCGGGTATGCGGCTCTCGGTCAATAAACAATCAGGAAAAAATACTGTTGAGGTTGCACGTGGTGCACTTGAGGAGCTTGAACGCATCAATCGTGATATACCGCAAATTAATATAACTTCTATTCTTGATACCTCTGATTATATCCAACGTTCCATCAAAAATGTGGGCTCTTCTGCAATTTATGGAGGGATCCTGGCTGTATTCGTTCTGCTTTTGTTTCTTCGCAACCTTCGAAGCACCATTGTTATTGCGACCGCAATTCCAGTCTCTATCATAGCAACTTTTGCCTTGTTATATTTCGGTAATCTTACTCTCAATATCATGACACTTGGCGGACTGGCTCTTGGAATCGGCATGCTCGTTGATAATGCAATTGTCGTTCTCGAAAACGTCTTTCGAATGCGGGAATCCGGCGACTTATTGGAGCATGCCGCCGTCAATGGAACTGAAGAGGTCACAAATGCCATCATTGCAAGCACACTGACTACAATGGTTGTCTTTTTGCCGCTGGTCTTTATGAGAGGCATGTCCGGCGTGATGTTCAAACAGCTCTCAATCGTGGTCAGCTTCTCGCTTCTATGCTCCCTGGTAGTAGCCCTGACGGTGGTGCCGATGCTCTCTGCACGTATTCTTCCTGCTTCTTCAAAAGATGCACAGTTTAGGCAAAGGTTTGGAAGCAGGATATTCGAAATTAGTGCGCGATTTTTCAAACGTCTGGAAGACACCTATAAAATGCTCCTCCACCTTGCTTTAGATAACCGTTCCTTTGTTGTGGTTGTTGCGGTTTTAGTTTTGGTTGCAAGTCTGATGCTTATTCCCTATGTCGGCGTAGAACTGATGCCCAGTACGGATGAAGGTGAGGTCCGAGTCGATGGCGAAATGCAGGTCGGCACTCGTCTGGATTTGATGGACGAGAAATTTTTATTCATCGAGGGAATCGTTAACGACGCCGTACCTGAAATTGAAAACGTAGTTACAAGTGCGGGTGGCTCCCGATGGCGTGGAAGGGGGGGGCATACAGGCAGTATTCGTATCTCATTGAAACCTCAGTCTCAGCGGTCGAGGTCGAGTGAGCAGATTGCCGCCGAGCTGCGCCGCAGATTAAGCAACATACCGGGAATGATTATTCGATGCCGCGCCGGGCAGGGACTATTTATATTCCGTATAGGCACCTCGGGAGCTGACAGGATTCAGGTCGAAGTCCGCGGACATGACCTGCAGATGGCAGACGTGTTGGCCGCACAGGTCAAAGATATTGTGGAATCTGTGGAAGGAATAACCGATGCCCGAATCAGCCGTGAATTAGGAAGTCCTGAAGAGCTGATTTTCATAGACCGCCAGAAAGCCGCCAATATGAATCTGACCGTTTCAAAGATCGCAAATGCCCTTCAAACTATAATCTCGGGAACAAGGGCCGGATACTATCGCCAGGCTGGGGACGAATATACGATTCTTGTTAAGCTCAGAGACGCTGAGAAAATGGACTTGAGAGATATTCTTGACCTTACCCTTGTCAACTCCAACGGTGAGCCGGTTGTTCTTAGAAATGTCGTAAATGTAGCTCCTCAAAGTGGTCCTGTAGTAATTGAACGAAAGGACCAGGAACGCATCGTTAGCATTTCGGCTGACATTAGCGGAAGGGACATGGGCTCAGTTATCTCGGACATACGTGGACTACTGCAAGGCATCCCTGTACCGGCAGATTTTACTATCGCCTTCGGGGGTGATTATGAAGAGCAGCAGAAGTCATTTCGCGAACTCTTGCTCAGCTGCATTCTGGCACTGGTGCTGGTTTATATGGTGATGGCCTGCCAGTATGAGTCTTTACGCGACCCTTTCGTTGTGATGTTTTCGGTGCCGCTGGCCGCGATAGGAGTTATTCTGATGCTTTTCCTCACGGGTACAACTTTTAACGTTCAGTCTTTCATCGGATGTATTATGCTGGGAGGAATTGTCGTCAACAATGCAATTCTTCTTGTTGACCATACCAACCTGCTGCGTCGCAAAGCCTCTATGCCGATTCGAGATGCTATTGAAGAAGCAGGCCGAAGACGCCTGAGGCCGATTCTTATGACTGCAATGACAACTATTACTGCCCTGGTACCTTTGGCCCTCGGCCTCGGTGAAGGAGGCGAAGCTCAGGCCCCCATGGCAAGAGCCGTCATTGGAGGTTTGCTAAGCTCAACATTGATTACACTCGTATTTGTTCCCGTTGTTTATTCTATTTTTGAACGCCGCAGCGCAGGCGCAATATCCAGCGATAAAAGTGATACGGAAAATATTTCAAATTAACGGCGATTGAAAAGATGTTTGTTAAAAATTCAACCACTATATTTTGTGGCATGATATTAGTTGTTAAGGCCGTCTTGCTGTCCTCATGTTTGTCACTCGATCCCGAACCTTACTCCGATTATATCGGGCCCGCAACTGGAGGTGATTTACTAAATGACCAACAAAAGCTTCCGGTGAATAAACCTGTTGACGCAAACAATACTACTATAACCAAAGGTCCTCTCGAAATAGGTATTCAGAAGGCGATTCTTCTCGCTATGGAAAATAACCGGTCGCTTGTTGTCGAAAGAATGAATCCTGAGATAAGCCGTACGTTTGAAAAGGAGGAGCTTGCGGTTTTTGACCCACTCCTTGACGCTGAAGTATCCAACAGAAGAACTGTTGCTGATAGACTCACCCGTGCAGTTTCCAGCGCTGAAAGTTCCATCTTAGACTCCGTTACTGGCTCGATTTCGCTGGGCACACTTCTGCCCACCGGCACAGCTCTTGAGCTTCAGGGTAGTACAAGTTATATGGACTCATCTCTATATAGCGATACATTCACGTCCACTCGTCTTGGAGTCAGTGTTACTCAGGCGCTTCTGCAGGGGATGGATATCCGTGCTAACTTGGCACGCGTACATCAGGCCAAAATCGACGCGCTTATATCAGAGTATGAGCTGCGTGGTTTTACTGAGATTCTCTTGGAAGATGTCGAATCAAAGTTTTGGGACTATGCCCTCGCTCAAAGGCAAATTGAAATCTATACCAACTCACTCAATCTCGCCGAAAAGCAGATGGACGAGGTTCAGGAACGAATCAATATTGGAAAACTCGCCGAGACCGAGCTGGCTGCTGCGCAGGCCGAGGTCGCACTCAGGCGGGAAAACCTCATAAATGCAAGAAGTGACCTTGCCAAGGAACGTTTGAATCTGCTGCGGCTGCTGAACCCGTCAGAGAATGTTAATTGGAACAGGGACATCATTCTTGAATACCAGACTGCATTGCCCAGCATCGAGCTTGATGATGTCGAACAGCACGTCCAGGTTGCGCTGAAGATGCGTCCAGACCTGAATCAGGCCCGGCTACAGATACAACAAGGGGAGCTGGAAGTGATAAAAACCAAAAACGGGCTGCTTCCTAAGATGGATTTCTTTATTGCTTTTGGCAGGACAGGCTATGCGGATACCTTCAATCGTTCCGCAAATGATATATTCGGTGATAGTTATGATGTTACCGGCGGACTTGTGTTCGAATATCCTCCGATAAGTCGAGGTGCTCGTGCCCGACATAGTCGGGCTATTATCAGCAGGCAGCAGCTACTTGAAGCCTTAAAAAATCTCAACCAGCTTGTACAGGTCGACGTTCGCTCTGCTTACATTGAGGCGACTCGTGCACGCGAACAAATTGCCGCAACGGCCGCTACTCGTAATTTCCAGGAGGAAAAACTCCGCACCGAAACCGAAAAGTTCCGGGTGGGCAAATCCACTTCATTGCTCGTTGCCCAGGCCCAGAGGGACCTTCTTGCCAGTCAGATTGCCGAGATACAGGCCTTCGCTAATTATCTAAAGGCCCTGGTTGCTCTTTACAAAATGGAAGGCTCGCTGCTGCAACGCCGGGGCATTGCGGCACCGGGCATAAAACCCATCAGTCTCGACAACGAAAAATAATATGATTATGGTCTAACTCAAAGTGACCGATTTGGGTTGAATATTAATTATAAATCTTTTATTGATAATAACATAAGTCAATTTGTCATTCTGAACGAAAGAAGCTTTCCCTGAGCGAGGCCGAAGGGTGAAGAATCTCTTCCTGGACAAGTGTACATTATCCTCATTCATAGGCCAGATGCTTCCCCTTCGACCCATTCGGCTTCGCTCAGGACAGGTTTCGCAGGGGTGACATCGTAGGTTTTTGTTTTCCACAGCAGATACTAAATAGTTTTTTTTTATCGTACGTCGTATCTCATGAATCCCGCAAACGCCGTCACAAAAAACACGACATTAAACAAAACGAGTATCCCCCAGTAAGGCAGCACTTCGCCTATTTTGTCTTTCAACGCCTCCTCTTTGAAAGCAAAACGCGGCCGGTCGCTAACGTCCAAAAAATACTCTTCATCAATTGCCGGATTCTTTTCTTTCGCATCGCTTATTTTCTCTTCCGCATACGATTGGAATTGCTCTTCATATTCGTCTTTAGTCTGTTCAAAGTACTTTAAGCTTCGCAGGCCCGTACCTGTCAGATCTCTGGCAATATAAACAAAATTTGCAAAAGGTGAAATGCAAGCCAGGTTCTTAGCGAGATTCGTTTGCACAGCTGATTTTCTCCCCAGGTCTCTCCCAAGCTTATAAAAATCTGCTTCCTTTAAGATACGATTAAATTCTTTCATTGCCATTTCATACTCCTGACGGAATGCATCCATCATGGCCTTGAACTTAGGATCGGCTTCTGCTCGCTGCTGGGCTGCTTTTTGATGTGTAGAGGCAGCTTCTCTATCAAGAAAGAACCAGGTACCAATGCCCCCGAATTCCATTGATTCAAATTCAGAGAATAGTTCGCCATATTTGAGTTTGAATTTTTTTGTAGTCTCGTTCATATGTTTCCCTACTTTTTTAAGAGCAGGATACTTAATTTCATCCTGCATTCTTTCAGTTCTTTTAATCGACGGAATACGACAAAGCTGGGCGGAGATATAGGGGCACACATTGGGAATCACAAGAATCAGCAGTACCCAAAGGAAAAGGCAGTTCAGAATAGAGATGGCCGAGTATTTGGAAAACGTAGATATCATAAGCCCCAAAAGATAAAACAACGTGATGAAAGTAATCGAAGCTGCGGTTAATAAGGCAAGCTCCACCCATGCCGAGCTATCCCATTGGATAGCCGGATTTACCGAAACATAAAGTACGCCGACCAGAAGTGATAAGATAAATGGGATTATCAGGCTGGCGGTGCCTCCGATAAATTTACCAAAAAGAACCTTTGTTCTGGATATGGAATTGGATATCACTAATCTCAAAGTACCGCTTTGTCGTTCCCCTGCTATGGCATCGTAAGAAAACAACATCGCCAGCAAACTCATAATAATCGTCACAATAAATAAGAAGTCAAGAGGGGGAAAAAGTATTGGCAGCGGGTTATAATCAAAAAATCCCAAATCTTCGTTGCCCGGAATGCCAATGATTAGCAGCCGAAACCTTTCCGGCGGCTTCTGTGGACGAACCATCCCTAAAAGTCGAGGGTGGTCAGCTTTAGCATAATTGTCCAGGATTTCATCTTGTATGTTCATCCTGGCGTTGTAATCCTTCATCTCCTGCCGGTAATCATGGGCCAAAATCATAATGCAAGCTACGGTGACAATGATGCACAAAACAAGACCAATCATAAACCTTAAATTGAGGATATTATTCAAAAACTCTCTTGCAATAATTGTTCTTAACATAGTTTTTCCCTTCGATTAAGATTATCGTACATCATACCTCAGGAAAGCCACATACGCTCCTGTGAAGAACAGTATTTTAAACAAAATGAGAATTAAAAAATTACTCAGGCCTCCCCGGCCTAAAATCTCTTTGACCGAACTTCGCTGATAGTGGAAATCCGGTAGTTCGCTCTCTTCGTCCACACTCTCATCTATATAATACAGATGAATACAGAAGTCCTTGTAGTCTTGAGCCGCCTTTTTCAACCTTCGTTCTTCTGCCACACCAGTTCCCATGATGTCGGTTGCCAGCAAGGTAAACGCAGGAGCCGGGGAAAATCCGGTGATGCTCTGAGATACTTTCACGAGGCTATTGATGCGGTTGCGATAATCTTCGTCTAATTTATCGCCTTCTGCTATAGCTCGGAGCTCAAGTGCCATCTGACGCTTTTCGAAATCGGGTTGAGTTTTGGGAATCCGTTTCATCTCAACATGCGCCCTACGCCGGATTTGTTGACGTTTTAGTTCAAGCTGCTGAACGGTGGGAATTTCGACAAATTGACGTGCCAGAATATTGCCCAGGTTTGGAATGAGAAACACAAGAATAGTCCAGACAAACAAAGAAATGACCAAAGATGTGGAAGAACGATGTGTAAGGCACGAGATTAATAGTCCCAGGGAGAAGAAAACGGCTAAATAGATCACGCCGCTTAGCAGGAACAGCCCCAGCTTTGCCCAATCCTGGGCGTTCATATCTACCATAGGCGATAAGGTCACGAAAATTGTGCCTAAAAGTACAGCTATAAAGAAAGGCAGGATAAAGCTGGTAAATCCGCCAGCCCATTTGCCAATTATCAGAATCGGCCTTTTCACAGTGTTGCTTATCGTCTGCCTCAGTGTCCCTGTCTCTTTTTCGCCGCAAATTATGTCAAAAGCAAAGAGCATAGCGCAAAGAGACAGTATGACCTTGATGACATACAGCAGGTCCGGCGCTGTGAAAAGCTTGAAAAGATCGTTCAGCGACTTCTGTCTTTCGCTGCTGATCTCGACTCCAACAGCCTGTAATTCCCAGGAGCGGCATAGATTCTCGTCCAGGCCCTTTGCGAAAATGCCCAATGGTGTTGGCGGAATAATTTCAACACGATCACCGGATTCCACCCGCAAGATGTCATGATTTTCCAGGGCCAGACAGTAATCGCCATACATAACGAATATGCTGACGAGAATCAATATCGTGGAAAGAATAGTTATGATCGAAAACTTATAACTGAGAAGGTTACTAAGTATTTCTTTTCTGATTATCGACTTTAGCATTGTTTCTTTCCTTTCTTACCGCACATCGTATCTGGATTGCTTTGCCCCTGTAAACTCTTGCCGTTCTGTTTATTAAGACGCTGGGGGTATCAATTTGTTAATCCGAAATTTTCCATTTGCTGTAAAAAATGAGCAGTATTGATCCAAAGTGCTAAATAAAGTTGCGCGAAAATGATACTATTATTGGTTTGTGACCGAATACACACCGTGGCTTGGCATACGTGGTTGGCCAGTATCCTACTTGCAGGAATTTGTCATCCCACACTTGAATATGAAAAATATTCAGAAAAAGTCGTTAACATTTAGCCGAGATTTACGTCTTAATATAAAAATGATGGGCCTAAAACCTGATCTTGGTCTAATTAAGTGAAGAAATGATACATAACGATAATGAACAGACGACGGTAATCGAATGTAAACAGTTAACAAAGGTTTACAAAGGTCTGTTAGTCGGCCGTTCGAAAGCTGTCTGCGCTTTGAAAAACATTTCGCTCTCGGTAAGCAAGGGCCAGATCATCGGCCTGATTGGTCCAAACGGTGCGGGAAAATCAACTTTCTTAAACCTGATGGCCGGGCTTATTTTCCCAACCAAGGGTTGTATCACTGTTTGCGGATATCCTGCCAGATCAACCGAAGCTCGAAGCGGCCTGGGTTATATGCCTGAGTATCCGGCATTTCTCGGTCGTTATTCCGCACGGGCAGTTCTAAGATATCACGGGGCATTATTGGGCTTATCCCTTAAAGCAATTTCTCTTCAGACGGACAAATCGAGTCAACAGCTACAGATGCAGGAGTTCATCGACAGACCTTGTTCGGACTTTTCTCAGGGTATGAAACAACGCCTGGCTTTGGCTGTAGCTCTGATGAATGACCCGCAGGTATTGCTATTGGATGAGCCGAGCAATGGTCTCGATCCGGTTGGTATTATCCAGTTGCGAGATTTGCTAAAACAATTGCGAGATTCAGGCGCAGCCATTTTAATAAGCTCCCACCGTTTGGGAGAGCTGGAGAAATTGACATCTGATTATGTCTTTCTGTACCGTGGAGAAGTCGTCAGTTTAGGCGACAGGATTGTCGCCGGCCAGGCTGGCCGGCTGCGAGTAGAGCTTGTTTCAAACGGCAATGATATTGCCGAGAAATTATTGTCACCGTCTAAAATACTTGGCGTTTCCGATACAGAGCTGGAAATAGCGGTAAGCAATCCTGAAGAGGTCCCCGACATAGTAAGCAATCTGGCAAAAGGCGGAGCGCGCATAACCGGTGTGCTCCTGCAGAGAGAAAATATCGAGGATGTTTTTCTTCGCTTATACAACGAGAGGAATTAGTCAATGAGAGCTTACGAGCTGATAAAAGAAACGTTTTGTAAAAAGAGATACATTTTGATTATCCACTTAAGCTGGTTGATATTGTGTGGTTTTTTCTGTTGTTTTTTTTCCCTGAGTGCAAGCGAATTCGGCCGGTTAATTTTTCTCTGGGGAGGTTGTTTTCTCGCCTTGGCGCTAAGCGCCGGCATTTTCGGCGATGATATCTCATCCGGGCGGATATGTATGATCGTAACTAAACCTTTCTGGCCCGGAGAGCTTTATATTTACCGCTTACTGGGTCTTTCGTTACAGGCCGCCGTGGACTTCATCCTGGTCTGGTGCGTCATATTTATTCTTCATACTCTTGTGGGCAAAGGCAGTACGGACGGCCTCGGCTTGTGGCTTTTTGCATCCTGGCTGCTTTTCAACACCTGTGCGGCACTGTCAACATCCTTATCTGTCGTGGTAGAACGGACGTATAACGCTCTGATTTTGCTTGTTGTGTTTGTCACCGGCTTTGTCGTGGTGGAACAGCTGATGGACTACCTGAAACAGCAGGCAGAAACAGGAGTATTGGTCAGCTGTATCAGGTTCGCATGCCCGCCATTTAAGATGTTGTACGAGTTCGCCGGTGGAGAATACGATAAAAATAGCCTTACAGTTGGACGATTCAGCCTGGCCAAAAGTGTTGCCTGTGTCGTGCACAGTCTGATACTGACAGTGGTTTACAGCGTCGTCGGAATTGTTCTTCTGAGCAGACGACAGTTTTCATGCAGGCGTGACTAACGCTGTACAGAAACCATATAACCAATAGTTGGGTCTGAAGAACGGTAAGGGAGATGATAGACCTTTTTTCTGAACCCTAATAACAATAGTAGGGGGTAACTGCTCCACTCCTTATTGCATATAGGCTTGTTGGACGGCGGTAGGACCCACAACCACGTCAAATATCGCCACTTCATCTATGGTCCCTGCAAAGGTATTGTCGTCAGGGCCGTGTGCCCCGCCAATGCGTACATTTTCGATACAGCCGGTGTTTATCTCCGCCTCTTCCATCTTGTAAATCGTTCTGCGTTTGCCGTCCACATAGAGTAAGACATCGCTCATGAGGGGACGTTCGGGTTCAACCGGATCGAGTACAACGGCTACATGATGCCAATTGCCGTCTCCTACCTGCTGTTCGTTCGCAGAAATGAATCCTGTTCCGCAAGATAGCCTGAGTCTTTGGTCCTCATCGACCTCCAGCAGCCAGTATGCCCCTTGTTGCTTCCGCCCCCAAGTGATGATAGGAAGCCTGTCGACTGGAATTCCCTGCGTTTTGAGCCAGGCAAAGACTGCACGAGGTTTTTTACCGCAAATGCCGGGCCAGCCTTCTACTTCCACATAATCGTCCGTGCCGTCTAACTTTAGGCCACCGCCTAAACGCGTAGGACAAACAAAAATATCAGCCAATTTAATTATTTCAGAAATATTTTCCGGATTAGCTATGAGCCTTATATTACTATATCTTTTACATCCTGATATGATTTTATTCGATGGGTTTTTACCTGATATAATTAGCTCAATATTTGCAAAATTATTTTGAATGCATGGATACAAATCGGACAAGAAATATAAAATTGAATCCTCAGATTGATATGAATCTAGAGAGCCAGTAATAGCCAAAACAATATTTTTAGCATTAAAATCATTGGCTTTAATAATTGGTTTATCCTCAAACTTTTCAAAACATCCGATCACAAAATTATTTTTTCTATAACCATAAACATTTTCAAATTTTGTTTTATCTGCATTTGTTAGAAATAAATTCATAGTACATTCTAAATATGCATTTCTTTCATTTCTAATTATATGTCTAATAATCGTTTTAATCAAACTCACTGTAAAAGTAAGTCGAAATAAAGAGCACCTGCAGTGTTTTATCTGTAATAATAAGGCAATTAATAAATACAAGGGGTTTACAAGGATTTTGAAAATTCCTCTGTGTGAGGAACATTATTCTCAAGTTCCAGAAGAAATTTTAGATACTGCTACAAAGCATGGCATAGATGTAATAGAAGGGATTTGGATCGCCCAAGCTGGGGACTTTTCTGATGATTCATTTAAGGATAACTGTAAAACGCATATTAAAGAGGTTATTGATAGAGATAAAAATAAGCCTTGCATAATTGGTTGGTGCATAGGAAACGAATTAAATGAAGGTAATGTAAGAGCAGTGGGAAAAGAAGAGACAGAGAAATTCCT
>JAIVYN010000074.1:0-14781 GCA_048635425.1 Candidatus Aegiribacteria sp. | reverse complement strand
TACCCGGCCCCTGCAACAGGGACGGGATTTACCATTTTCATTTATACCAAATCAGCCCATCTCCCGTCAAGGAAAATCCCTCAAATTATCCCTACCTTTTCAAATCCGATTTGTCACTCCACACCCATTCGGCTTTGCTCAGGGCAGGCTTTGATACCGAATCCATTCTTAATTCTAAATTACCAATTCTCCTGCTATCCTGTTTCCCTGATAACCTGTTCTCCTGGTCACCTGATAACCTGTTCTCCTGTTCACCTGATAACCTAATCAATCTCAACTTCGACATTCGATATTCATTCAATGTCTGTCTTCTGTATTCCAATTAACCAATTCACTAATCCACTAATCTCTAATTCTCTAATCCACTCACGAGCCACGAGCCTCAAGTCACGAGCCATTAACCCCACTCTTAGTACCTGATCCTAATTTCCGATTTACCCTGGAGTCTGATTATTAGATTTCCGTAATCGGCGTGAAATTCCTTTTCAGCAGACTCAAAAGCAGACGGCTCTGCCGATTCCTGCACAACTCCACGCGCCAGAACATCTCTCGGCTCCCGCTCAATCCCCGAAACCAGCACATAATACTGTTTATCACCCCAGCCATCCGCCACAAACACAGCCGTCTTCTTACCTTCCCGAACATCACTTATCGTACAGGGCGCATGAATAAAGCAGCCGCTATTGGCCAGCTTCTTCACATCATATATTTTACCTTTATCGTAAAGCTCCGCTATATGAGCCTGTACCGTACCCGGATTTATAGCAGGGCCGGCACCTATTTGTGCTTTCAAATCGAAGAAATCCGGCAGCAATCCCTGACGCTCCTTGTCCGTCACAGGCCAGGACATTTGAAGTCCCGCGGTTGTAATTCCTTTGGCGATTTTCTCCCACGGCCCCTTCGTATCGAATTCACTTAGCAAGTGCAAGGCCGAGCAGTAAACAAGCCCGCACCACTGCACAGGCCGCCCCAACCACAGCGGCGCCCGCCAGTTGGTCGCGCCTAATACAGCGATTGTTGAGTACGGCCCTACCCTGCCGGAGGTTGGCGGATAAATATAGACAAACGGAACACCCGTCCATGCCCAGTAACGTGCCAGCTCAAGATATTTCTCTTCGCCTGAAATAATATAGCCGAGGGTGTAAGCTTTAACCATATGTGCCGAGGCCAATATGTCCGGTGTGTGCAGCGGCACCTCCCAGGTTTGCGCCCCACGCGGCACAGTGTCTGCGTAAAGGACCGTTTGTTTATCGAGTAGTATAAGTGCATTATTGATAAGTTCTTTATCCCCAGACAAAGCTGCTCCTTCAAGAATACTAACCATATCCCGGCCTGATAAACCATTAGCATGTTTTGCAAAATGAGTCCTCGAATAATCTGTTTTGCCCGGCTTGTAGAGTTTTACGCCCACTTCATCGAAATTCCGAAGCAGACTTAATGCTTCGCTGCGTCTTCGCTGCACGAATTCATAAGTACGCCCGAAAATAAAAGGTGCCGTCGGCAAATGCGCGTGCCCGACACTGCTTGAGAAAGGTTGTCCTGATGGTATTTTTCTCAACGCCTGATATTTTGCACCATTAAGTCTTTCACAAAGTTTTTTGTCCTTAGTATGGTTATTGAACCAGTCAATAAACATTGCAGCATCCGCCGCCGGAACCGGTGGAAAATTATTGCCCCAAACTGCATGTCTGAAAAGACCATCGTGATTTACCTGCGAGTCCAGCCAGCCGTGGGCAAGCAGATTGACCGCAGTGCCGAATCCTCCTTCAAATTCGGGCACAGCGGGCAAACCTTTCAGCTCCACATAGCGTCTAATCGCAGGTGCAACAGTCTTTCCCTCGCCGCCGATTATCAGCACAGAGACCTTCAGCGCTTTATTCGCTTCGAGTCTGAAGGACGTATGGGCGCAAAAGTCGTTCTCAAAACGAAGCTCTCCCACCGCAGGTCCCGACAGTGCCATAACGTGCGCGCCCGAATTGTAAATCCTGTCCGGCGAATCAAAAGCAGCCGAGACCATATCGGACGGCTCCCAGATTACGCCGATATAATTACCATTATGGGCAATAGCCATAAGAGGAAAAGTTATCTTGACCGGCTCAGGGACACGGCGGATATGTTCCGGCGTCTCTATATCTGCTTCACTGCTGCTCGGCTCATCACAAAGATATTCTACACCTGCGAACAGGCCTTGGTATTTTCTTTCGCCGAACGTGCCCAGACCCGGGAAAATCGTCAGCCACGGAATATGGACAATGTCCCTGGCTTTATTTACTTTCAGTTCTGCTTGTATTATAAGTGTCCCTTCCTGTTTCGCTGGCCTTACGATTTTTTGAATCTCCCACTTTGCCCCCCTGCTGTCTTTAATAACTGCCTTACTCCTAAATTCGCCTTTTGACTTACTCCTAAATGTAACCTCCGCGTCTTTCAGATTGAGCCATTCAGGACTCTCGTCAAAAACCATTCCGAGCAATTCACACTCGTATCCCGCAGCCATTTCCACATCGTCCACTTTAAAAGTGAAATTTCCCCACCTGTCTCCATAATGTTCAAATTCTAAACTTCCCGATTTGACTGATATGCCCCTGCTTCCGATTTTGTCAGGTCCTTTAGGTTTCTCTAATGAAGGAACAGCTATTTCCCCAATCGCTTCTACCTTGATAAAGGCAACTGTCACTTCCCCCTGGCCCGTACATGGGTCAAGGCGAAAGCGTGTCCCTCGGCCTAATTTTCCCCGAATAACAAGGCCATAGTCATGCCATTTGCCATCATTTCGGGTAGTGAATCGAACGGAATGTCCCGCCCTAAACGCCCTGCCGTAAAACAGCTCCGCACCTGTATCCGTGTTCGATTTCATCCGTATTTTTACTCTAATCATTTTATCGCCGGGCAAATCTATCGCCGGCCCTTCTATCCACGGGTCATCTCCTGTGGATTTAACAAGCAGCCCTTCCGGCGATGAAGATAAATTCTCTATCCTTCTGTTTGCTGTCCAGCCTTGTGTCCCCTTGCTGAAGTCCCAATCGGCCACCATTTTTCCATAAGCTGAAACCGGCACCACAAAAATTGCCATAACAGCAAATAGCATTCGGAACATTCTCAAATCTGTTCTGGTTAAAAAGGACTTTCCGCTGCCGTTTGACCGGGAGTTTTTACCGAGTCTAATAACAGGCATAAAAAAGCTCCTTAAGATTTTGCTTAAGCGTATATTTGTCATTAGTAGTGTTATTTCTATGAAATGAGTAACTTTTCTTGTTCTGTTACTTCGGCCACTCCGCATTGCGAATTTCCTTCAAATTGAATTGTTTGGGATCGAGTACAACATGCTTTATTCGCTCCCGCCTCCAGGTATAGGTAATATGAACCAGACCATCGGAAGTTTGAATAACCGCAGGATAGGAATACTCCCCTTCCCTGTTTTCCAGCACAAGCGCCGCTTGCCATTTCTTACCGTCGTTAGATACCGCCACGTTCAAAAACTCCCGATCCTTCCCATCTGAAGTACTATGATTATACACTAACAAAGCCCTTCCATCATTAAGCGTTACAGCATCTATTCCGGCATCGGGGTTGGGTAATTCTATAGGGCTCATTTCGCTCCACGTCTGGCCCATATCATCTGACCATGCTTCATAAATACGTCCTGCGTACTCTGTTCTACAAAGAATCTGCATCTTTCCGTCGGGATAAATCAGAATTGACGGCTGGATAACATTAAACTCCCTGCCGTCGTTGAGCGGCCCAATCTTTTTCCAGCTTTCTCCCATATCTTTTGACAATTCAAGATGAACCTGCCACACTTGGTTTTCCTGGTTCTTATCGGCATAGTACTCGATGCTCGATGGACTGAGAATCGAACCATCCGGTAATTGAACAGGCTTGTTTTTAATCGGGCCCAGGATTCCATCAGGCAGTCGTATCGGTTTCGACCATGTTTTTCCACCATCGCTGGATGTCATGTATTCGCCCCACCATTCCGGCTCGTCAACGCCAATTTTATAGAACAGCATGAGCGGTCCGGATTTCGGTTGAAACAGGACCGGATTCCAGCAAGCCACCTGCCTGCCTGAGAGTTCTGAACCATCAGCGACCTTTTCCACGGGCAACCAGCCATTCCGGCCGCGACGGGACACCCAGATGCTCACATCCGGTTCGCTTTCTCTGGTTCCCCCAAACCACGCCGCTACCAGGCCGTGTGCCGTCTCGGCAATGGTTGACGCATGACATTGAGCAAAGGGAACTTTTTCAAATATAAATTCGCTTAGCACGATACCGGATGGATTCATTATGTCCCCCGAAGTCTTTCTATATTTGTCCGCATTGTCAATACCACATCCTGATATTTGCAACAAGAAAGGCAGCACGGCCAGGCAAAAGAGACGCCTTTTATTTTCGACAAAATTCTCCATCAGCAGTAGAACCTCCTTCTTGAGTTCTCGGGGAGCTGCGGTCAATTCTATTGAAATAGTTTCTTCTTTACGATTGGCTGAATATTCTCAACAATCCATTTCCGCATTTTCTGCCCTTCCGGGCTCTGTTGCGGGTAAGAGATAAAATCAAGCGATATTTCCAGCTCCTGCTCTAAACGAAGGGCGATAATGGGCCAGGCAACACCTAAATCAGCCACGACTGGAATGCTTTTCTCCAATCGGGCAAAACCTGACATTTCCATCCGGAAAGGAATCGACATGAGTTTGGTCTTGGGTAATCCTTCATCTATCGCAGCCTGAACTTTGCTCGACTGCTTCTCGAATTCCCATGCTTTTTTTAAGCTTGGGTCAAGATCGATGCGTATCAACACCTTATCTTTCAAACTGTAAGTGGCATAACCTTCCCAATGGGACCATATACCGTGTCCGGTGTAGGTCTCAAACGGACCATCGTGGATTTCCTGGGTTAAGACCACGGCAGACTCAATAATGACATCAGCAGATTGTATCATCTCGGCTACTCTTGTCGCTCTTTCCGTGATGGATATAGAATCCCCTATGGCCAGTCCCACCATTCCCCCGCCAACTAACTGCGGTATAGTAACCAGGATCGGGATGCCCTTAGCATGCGCCGCTCCGAGCATCGTACGCTCATCCGCACCTGCGCCTGCCACCACCTCGAAAGGAACTCCTTTGCTTTTTGCGATAAACAGTATCTCCTTAGCTAAATTCTCTGTGCGCAATCCTAAGGGATAAGCCATATTACCGGCTGCTTTAATGATGACATTTCCATCGAGCGCGAGCGTTTTTTCAAGCAGCGTTGTATCAATAATCATTTCCTTTTTGAGTTGTTCCAGACAATCGGGCGGCATCAGGGTGGCTTCGAAGACGTTACCACGGGGAAGTACATCTTCCGTAAGTTCCAGTTGTGTGCCGTCCACCCTTTTTACTTCTTCCAGAGTTCCCGCCATTTCATGAGCAATGACTGCTGAGCTGGTGGTCACACCATCAACTATGCCTTTGTGAATAAGCTCTCCAATAAGTGTTGTTACTCCCTCATGGAGATTGGGGCCGCTTCCGGTAACGACGACAATCTTGCCGCCTTTTTTCTTTGCGGATACAATACTTGCAATTGCACGGTCAAGCATCTCTTTCGTATCGGGGGAAAGGTCCCGGTAGAGAATTTCGATCGGTTCTTTATTTGTAACCATCGCTTATGCCTTTCATCTCATCAATTAGTCTTTCCACTTTCTCGATGTCTTCAGGTGTATCCACGCTTACACCAGCCGCTTTATCCATTTTAGTTTCGACAACCAAAATTCTATAACCTTTTTCCAAAACGCGAAGCTGCTCCAACGATTCAATTTTTTCCAAATATCCTTGCGGCATTTTAGATATCTTCAGAAGAAAATCTTTGCGATAAACATACAAACCAATATGTTCGTAAACTCGAAAATTTTCATCGTAACGCGGATAGGGGATAAGTGACCTTGAAAAATAGAGCGCGAAATCCTGTTCGTCAACCACTACTTTTACCACTCCGGGATCATCAAACTCATCTTTTTCTATTTCCCTTTTCAAAGTTGACATTTGAATATCCGGATTATCTATCATAGGCTGAACCGCTTCATCTATCATATTAGGATCAATCAGCGGCTGGTCACCCTGTATGTTAACGATAATGTCCGCCGGTATCTTCTCAACGACTTCTGCAATTCTGTCCGTTCCCGATTTATGGTATGCACCGGTCAGAATGGCTTTGCCCCCGAATCCCTCGACTCGGGATTGGACCCGCGGATCATCGACGGCTACAAAAAGTTCGTCCAAAGTCTTTGATTGATTTGCTCGTTCATACACCCATTGAATCATGGGTTTGCCGGCGATATCTGCTAACACTTTACCTTCAAATCTTGACGAACCATATCGAGCCGGAATGACTCCTACAATACCGCCTCTATTGATTTTGGAATTTTTCACTATAAACAACTTTCTCAGGCTCGTATGTCTCGCTTACGGTTAATCAAACCGAAAATGCAGGCAACCAAACATAAAGCTGCTGTTCCAACAGCACCTACGATAATCCCTTCAATATTACATTGCGCCCACTGCCAGGAACCAGATAAATTACGCGCAAAAGTTCCCCAACCAATAACAGCAAGACTTACTCCGATAGAAACAAGGCCATGCCACAGTCGAAGGCGAACTCGCATGAAAGCCAAAAGAAACAAACCTAAAATTGCACCGCCAAAGATTCCCGATATCTGCCACCAAACGTCCAAAATACTCTTTGCCCGAATCATCAAAAGAGCGGCACCGGTCCCGAGCAGGCCCCATACCACCGTCGATGACCGCAGAAATACCATACTGGCACGCTCTGAAATATTCGGCTTAAAATATCGCTTATGGAAGTCCAGCAGCAAAACCGTCGCCGAGCAGTTCAATGCCGAATCCACAGTACTCATCGCAGCCGCTAAGATAGCAGCGATAATCAGTCCTTTTAGACCTGCCGGAACTTGTGTCGCGATAAAGTAAGGGAAAACCTGGTCACCCTTGGTTATGCCGGCCCGTACCAATTCGTCGCCTTGAGAATAGAGGGCAAAAAGCGTTGTCCCGATATAAAGAAAAACCGCGGTCAGCGGAATATATATCAGCATCGCAATCCAGATTGAGCGTTTTGCTTCTCGCTCTGTAGGAACAGAGCAGTATTTTTGTACGTAGTTCTGGTCGGCCAACAGGCTCCGAAGATTCTCCGTGATTCCGTAGATGACCATCACCAATATCGTGCGGGAAGACAGTGACAAATCCCAACTGCCTAAGCTGAATTTGCTCGCGTCGAAAGCTGATTGAATTAAAGGTTCCGTCCCTGAGAAAACATAATAGGACAAACTAACAGCACAAAAGAGGATGCCAACAATCATAATCACTGACTGCATGACGTCGGTCCAAATCACGGCCTCCATACCTCCAAGCAATGTATAAATGATAGTAATAAGGCCGATGACTACGATTACAACACCAATGTTCCACGAAACAAATGTACTCAACAACAAACCGGCTAAGTAAAGAATAACTGCAACACGCCCTACCATTAACAGCACAAACGCCAAAGCCGCATAGACTCGTCCCCAGGAGCCGAGTCTTTCCTCCAGAAAGCTGTAAACGCTAATTAACTGTGCTTTTCGATAATAAGGCACGGCGTATTTGCACACTATCCATACCACCGGGAAGATGCAAAGCGAGAAAATGAAAGGATGCCAGTTGCTGTCGAAGGCCTTGCCCGGCGTGGCAATATATGAAATACTGCTGGTATAAGCGCTCATCACGGCCAGTCCGGCCGCCCAGGCGGGAATAGAACGGCCTGCAACCATGAATTGTTCCGCCGTCCGACATTTACGCGTGTAATAGACACCCATTCCAATCAGCACACAGCTATAGAGAATAAGAATGCCGATATCAATTGCACTAAGATTTCCCTGCATAATCTTTCAACCTATCCAAAACCTGTTTTATCTTTCTGGTGTAATTCCCAGCTCTTTTACGTACTGCTGAATCCTATCATGCTCCGCTCGGCGAAAACGATGAAACGGTTCAGCCATGAAATCACTACAAATACCGATACACGAAAGCGCACACTTAAGACCCTTTAGAAAGCTCGATTCATACTGTCCCACATTATAGATGGCGTTGCTGAGCTGCATTACCTTTTGATGCAGAACATCCACCTTCGGCAGGTCTTTTGAACACGCTGCATTATAAAGCTCGACATAAAGCTCTGGAATCAGGTTGGCCCCCCCGCACACACCGCCGTGCCCACCCAACAATACTACCTCCGCCAGCAGTTCCTCTCGACCCATAAGAAGCGAAAACTCCGGGTGGTCTTTAAGAAGAGATTGTAGCCGGCGAAAATAAATCATGTTGCCGGAGCTGTCCTTTATACCTGCAATGCCCGGAAAATCAGCCGCAGCCCGTATAGTCTCCGGCTCGTAAACCAGCTTGGTGTAGCTGGGCATATTATACAGAAACACCGGCAGCGGCAATTCAGGCGTTAGGTGTCTGAGGTATTCGAGAAGTTCCGCTTGCCCCGCGGGGAAGTAATAAGGCGGCGCCAGCACAACCGATTGCGCACCGGAGTCCTGGGCCTTGCGGGCAATTTTTACCGACTCCACAAAGGATGTGTCGGTTATTCCGACCAACACCGGCACCCGTCCCTTAACCTGCCCACAGACGCGTTCAATAACTTCATAGCGCAGCCGGTAGCTAAGACTCGGCGCCTCACCCGTTGTCCCTAAGATAAACAGACCGTGAACACCGCCTGCAAGAATATGCTCTATCAGCCGCTCTAAGCCGGCTACATCAAGCGTATCCCTGTCCAGAAGCGGTGTAACCATAGGCGGAATGATACCACGCAGCGGCCTCGGTAATACATTCGTGTTCGATTCCATGTTTATTGGTTCTCCATTCTACTATTAATCTAAGACTTCTGCAAAATCGAGGTTAGGCATACTTTGAAAAGAAAAAATTGTCTTTTAATTTTTTCTTTTCAAACAGTAAATTGTTGTCTGGCAAGCAGTTGTTTGATTATTTAAGAAAATCCAAAACCTGATTTCTCAAATAATATATGCCTAACCTCAATTTTGCATAACGCTACTATTAATTCGGTCACACAACTCAAGAAACGCCAGGACCCGTTCATCCGGCGTGTCGGCCTCAATATCCGCAACAACAACATCGCAAGGGGCATACTCGCGCGCGACCCTTTCCAGCTCCGTTCGGATTGTCTCCATTGTTTTGTTTGCCAGGTCCGTCGGACGGTACATCAGCGCACGCCGCGCATTAGTAAATGTTTTTCTCGCCCTGGCCAGGTCCGAATCCAGTCCCATATCAATATAGCCCAGGTGAGGAACGCCTGCATAATCATCAACGTATGGGTCAGCGTTCCAGGCACAGTTGTGGATGCCGATGCAGCCAAAGGCCTCGGCAATCCGACAATCGAAAGCAATGAGAATGTCACGATACTGCTCCGGTGAGACCATATTGACAAGGCAGTTGCTCACCGTGAAGAAATCAACCTTTACGCCGCTCTCTAATTGTCGTTCATAAAGCCGCTTCGCCGCCTCAGTCATTGTAGTACAGATGCAATCGAAAAGATGGCGGCAGCGATGCGGCGAGTCAACCATATCATAAAAAACTTTTTCACCGCGCAGGCGGTAGGCGTTGTTGAGCACACCCTGGAAGTTGATGAATCCTTCAACCCGGCCTTCGCGAGCGGCTATCCAGTCCACCTGTGCCATAAGCTCCTGAAAGAAAGGGTTCCCGTCAAGGTCGGGCGGTTCGAGATTGTCAGCCTCATCATCGCTGAGGTAGCAATGTTCACAGTTCGGCCAGTTGTCCTCAGCATATATAATCGGAACCCCATAAATCGCGGCCACACTGTTGCAGCCGTAAATGCCGGTCAGCATATCCAAAGGTTTATCAGGACGGTCGATGCCGCCGATTCTTGTCTCAGGGAATCGGCGTTTTAATTCACCACGCATAACCAGAAGCGTTTGACGCCGGTATGCCGGGTCGGTATGCCACCGCCGGCCGAAGTCAGCACCAATCGCGGTCCGGTACCAATTCGGTGTGAAGCCGATTTCCGGACGCAGAAACGGTTCGTCACCCGTTGCCGGCTGCCGAGTGGCAGGTGCCGCCGGCGCAATATAGCTTATCAATTGGCAAGTTTCAATAGACATTGCACCATACATTTTATCCCCTGATTGCAACAATGAAACTAAAAACTCACAACTGGATTTAGTATAATCGTTTTTATGAGTCTGTCTCAAGACATAAAACGCAAAGCGCTTGAATTAGGCTTCGACCTGGTCGGCATAACAAACGCCTCTCAATTAAATACTGAGCAGGTAGAAATGTTTACTGAGTGGCTAAAGTCCGGCTACGCCGGGCAGATGAGCTACCTGCACAGCAACTTTGAAAAACGTACTCAGCCCGCCAAACTTTTGGAAAACGCACAATCAATAATCTGTGTCGGCCTGAATTATAAACCGCCGAAACAAAAACCAAAACCGCCAGACGCAACTACATCAATCGGCAAAGTAGCAAACTACGCCCAATACGAAGATTATCATCCGTTCATAAAGAAACGATTGCGCAAGCTATCCGAATTTATTAGTTCTGCCGCCGGACGGGACCACAAATTCAAAATTTGTGTCGATTCAGTTCCGCTGGCTGAGCGAACATTGGCTGCAAGGGCCGGACTGGGATTCATCGGAAAAAACCGCATGCTAATCAATCCCAAACTCGGCCCGCAAATATTCTTAGGTGAAATCATAACGACTCTAAAACTTTCAATTGACGAGCCTATTTCTTGTCGTTCCGAGTCGGCCCTGGCGAACGAACAATCTATTGACAAATGTTCAAACTGCGATAAATGCATCAACGCCTGTCCGACAGGTGCCTTGATGCCTGACAGCCAATTCGACGCCAATAAGTGTATAAACTATCTGACGATAGAATACAAAGGCCGGATACCTCCCGACTTAGCTGAAAAAATAGCCGACCGACTCTTCGGCTGTGACGATTGCGTCCTTGCCTGTCCCTTTCAAAAAGACGCGCCCGTATGCAAAAATAAACAATTCAAATTCTATAATGACAGGGCAAAACTTGACCTGGGCTGGATTTTGAATTTAAAACAGCAGGACTTCGACACCGAGTTCGCCCATTCCACGATTAGACGCATAGGCCTTGACCGATTGAAAAGAAACGCCCGAATCTGCCTTGACAATATAAACCGTGTGATATAAAACCATACATATATTGTTATGGACAAAGAATACATCAAAAAACTTGCTGAAAACCCGAACTTAATCCCGGGCATTTATAACTATTGTGACCGGTGGTGCGAACGCTGCCCGTTCACCTCCCGCTGTATGAACTTTGCACTGAGCGAAGAGCAATTTGCCGACCCACAAACCCACGACATAAACAACGAGGCCTTCTGGGAGAAACTGTCCGAAATTTTCCAGCTCACTCTTGAAATGGTCAAAGAAACCGCACAGGAGCAGGGCATCGACCTTGATTCCCTCGACATTCAGCAAGCCGCTGACGAGCGCGAAACCATCCGGAACTCCGCCAAAAATCACGAATGTCCCTGCGCAGCAAAAGTCTATGGTCAAATGGTGAACGATTGGTTTGACTCGGCAAAAGACCTGTTTGAGGAAAAGGCCGACGACCTGGTCTTGCAAGTACGACTTGAGCTGCCCGGTTCCGACCCGGCTGAAGAAGCAGACAATCTCAAAGACTCTGTGGACATCATCCGCTGGTACCAGCATTTTATTTATGTCAAACTCATCAGAGCAGTCCAGGGCAAGCTGGAAGATATTTCACAGAGTCTCGACGAATTTCCCAAAGACTCTGATGGCTCAGCAAAAGTCGCTTTAATTGCGATAGACCGTTCCATTGCCGCCTGGGGACAAATGCGCGAACATTTCCCGCAGCGCAGGGATGACATCCTCGATGTCCTTGTGCACCTTGACCGATTACGCAGGAAAACAGAAACACTATTTCCCGATGCAAGAGCTTTCATCCGACCCGGATTCGATTCTCCGCATAAACACCGCTAACAACTCCGCTTTTTCCCCTCAATCGTTTTGCTATAAACGGTCTCTATCGTTTTGCTATAAACGGTCTCTATTGCCCTGGAAGCAAATAAATTGCCACAGAATTTGTGGTAGTTACAGCATTCATAATATTCACTATATGGCAATGCAAGCTACCTGTCAATGCCACCTAGCGCTCATAACTACTTCCCTGTATTCTGTCTTCTTTCTCCTGCCTTCTGGCTTCCGTGCTGCGGCGGGGCGCCTTTGCCCCGACGAGCTGTCTTCTGTTCTCTACCGGCTGGTCATTAATTGTCAGGGCTGAAACTCCTACATCCAATCATTTTAATTGGACTACCTGTCGATAACAGGTAGTGGAATTCGGCACAGAATGATTGATAAGCTGATGCTGTTGTTCCTGCTGCTGGCGCGTAGTCATTTGACTGCACGCTTCGCGATGCGCAATAAGAGATACGCTTCACGCGGTGACGGTGGGTCCCCCACCGCTGGGGTGCTGTATCACCTGGTATAGCCCAGACCGTATTTGACATGGCTTCTGGCAGCCCAAGGCCTGTTGGCATTGGCCCAGCTATGCAGACCGTAGTACGGCCGGGTAATGATAAGCCCCTGGTACGATGGCGGCATAAGAGAAAAATCGAACACGCGTGTGAGAATCAAGATACAGATTACACCAAAGGCGAATATCCGGAAATGTCTTTCGTACAGACCCGGCCGTTTGTACGCCATCGCCGATTTGTTTATAACTACTCGATACCGGCTGATTTTTCGCCTGCGTGCCATTGTTTGGAATGCCTTTTTGCCGACAGCCCCTATATACTAAGTGACTGTAGTGTCCTTACCATTCTGCTCTCCTGACCTCTTCATCCACTCTCTTCTTGGGCGAATAATCACCTAATAAATCAGAATATGACCCTCAAGGTGACTATCCCCATTTTCCCATTTTCCTGCCCGAACGGGGTCGTATTGCCATTGAGGTCGTAATCGTAATAGACCGAACCGACGTAATTGTACTGGTTGAGATCATTGGCGGCGTAGTTCGTGGTCCCGCCAGCAACCACCGAGCTTCGGTTGCCCGCATCGGCATAACTGAATATGTTGTAAGATAATATTGGCTGTCCCTAGTTCTCCCGACAGCGTTAATCGGTGATCAGCGCTATTTATCGCCTTTTTCCTTTTCTTTTTCCTTTTCCTTTTCCTTTTCTTTTTCTTCCTCTTTTGTCTGCAGGTATTGTGCCAGTTCCTTGTATTTGTCGCCCGGTCTGGCTGCCAGCGCTATTTCTTTTGCAGTTTTATTCATGTAATGTCTCATCATAACGAATCCTATCTTTTCAGATTCAGTCATGTTCGTTTCATCACAAAAGGTCTTCGCAAAAATGTCCGCCCCATGCTCAACGAGTGCCTTTGCCGCCTCTATATTGTTCAGCATAGCCGCCTGATGTAACGGGGTACTTTGATGTTCATCTCTTGCATTAACATCGGCGCCGTATGAAATGAGTAAGTTTATTACTTTTTCACCGCTCCACATTGCAGCATCATGCAATGGTGTTCGGCCATGCTTATCTTTACGATTCAACGCTGCCCCGTGCTCAAGTAATGTCTTTATGGTTTCATAACGTCCGAATTTTGCAGCGAGCCACAATGGCCTTTGTCCATGAATATTTTCTAATTCAATATCAGCACCATGTTTGAGCAGAAACTCTACTATTTCGATATGCCCCTTACCGGAGGCAAGGTGTAATGGAGTCCAGCCACTACCATCCTGAATATTTATTTGTGAAGGATCTTTTTCGATTATTTCTCTCACTTCCTTCAAATCCCCTTCATACGCAGCATGATGGATTGGCTTTTCCAAACAACCACCGAAGAAAGACAGGGAACAAACCATCAAACACAAACGAACCATTCTTAGGATACTCTTGCGCATAATTTTAGCTCCTTATAATTTCATAAGTCTCTTAAAAAATTCCTCTAAAAATTCTGCTGCTTCCAATCTACTGCGTCATCATAACCTTGCAGTCCACGTATTATGTCAAACTCCATACCTGCCTCACCGCCTTCAAAATTATCTCTGCCTTGAAATGGAATCCGCTCGCCCCAGAAGCTCCAAATCCCAGGTTCAGTCCATTCCCAGACTTTCATAAGGTTTTCTGCGCTTTCTCTATCAATTCCACTCAACCCCATTGCAAATCCAACGCCGTAGTGGACATAGCCCCAGGCCTCTTCATTTCCTATCACTTCTTCTGAGCCGGCCTCTGGATAAGGATTAATCAAAGTTTTCAAATAGTTTGCATCAAAAGTGTCCAATCGGCCAAAGTCACCACAGATACCCAAGACATCAGCCCATATAAATAAGGTTGCAGTTTTACTCAACGTAACCCAATCATCATTGTTAGGTTCGTTCGGTCCGTTATAGTCGGCGCCAAGCCCACTTGGGTCCGTATAGGCCAGCGGGTTATTCCCGCAATACAGGTACCAGTTCATACCATCATCGTAGCCAACCGGGTCGGTTTGCATAAACCGGCCGATGTGTGGATTATAATATCTGGCACGATAATAGTAAAGACCTGTTATCGTGCCAGATATTATAATCCACACGATAATAGTAAAGACCTGTTTCGATATCGAATCTGCGGCCGGTGAACATGTAGGGATTGGCAAGGAAGTTGGGGTCTGAGGCCGCCACCTGGCCGTAGGCGCTGTACTCGTAGCTCTGGCAGCTATCGCCGTTAGAATTACTC
>JAIVYN010000073.1:0-14849 GCA_048635425.1 Candidatus Aegiribacteria sp. | reverse complement strand
GTGAAAAAAACAAACCCAATTCAAACCCAATCAAACCCAATTTAAAAAAAGCCAAAATGAATGTAAACTTAACTTTAACAAAGGATTACAGAAAAAAAGATGATTTTATAGTCCGAATAAACAAACCCAATTTCCAAAATGCCAAAAATGAACGTAAACTCACTTATAACAAAGGATTACAGAAAAAACGATTGTTTAGCCGCCCAAAAAACAAACCCAAAACAAACCCAATCTTGTCCGCCGTAGGCGGATTTCCGAAAGGCCAAAATGAACTTAGAGCTTATCCGAAAATCTGGCCATACCCTCTATAAGTTACTCTGTAATATTTCCTTGATGGAAAGCACTGCGATGGTATAATTGCTGAGGTTTATTGAGGACAAAAAATGGCTGTATTAAATGTTAATATCGACCATGTTGCGACGGTTCGTCAGGCGCGCAAAACCGATGAGCCGGATCCTGTCTGGGCGGCGGCTGAATGCGAATTGGCCGGGGCAAACGGAATCACAATCCACCTGCGCCAGGACAGACGCCATATCTGCGACCGTGATGTTCGGCTGTTAAAGGAAACAGTCGCCTGCAAATTAAATCTTGAGATGTGTATGGCTGAGCCTATAGTCAAAATCGCCGAAGAAATTAAGCCGGACCAGGTAACCTTAGTGCCCGAAAAAAGAGCCGAGCTGACTACCGAAGGCGGTCTGGATTGCGCTAAATACAAAAGACGCCTTGCCGAGGTTGTCAAAAGAATGCACACCAAACGCATTCTGGTAAGCACCTTTATCGCGCCCGACAAAGAGCAAATAATCGCCTCGGCCCAGACCGGCTGTGACGCCATCGAGCTGCATACCGGCATGTACGCAAACGCCAAGATTCAAAGAGCTATCAAAAAAAGATTGAGCGAGCTGGAGTGTGGCCGCGACCTGGCAATGGCAAACAAGCTGGTGATTCACGCAGGCCACGGCCTGACATATCGTAACATCGCAGGTGTGGCACGTATCAAAGACCTTTGTGAGTTCAATATCGGCCACAGCATTATAGCACGGGCGGTTTTCGTCGGCATAAGACAGGCAACAGCCGAAATGATAAAATTGATAGATAAATTCGGTTCGTAGTTCATAATAGGAGATTAAAATGTTTACAGGGGCAATGGTGGCGTTGGTTACGCCTTTTCAGGAGGGCGAAATCGATTTTCAAACGCTCGATGAACTCATAGAATTCCAATTAGAAGGCGGTATAGACGGGATAGTGCCGGTAGGGACGACCGGAGAATCGCCCACGTTAAGTCCCGAAGAGCATAAACAGGTCATCGAAAGAGTTGTCCAGGCCGTGGGCGGACAGGTCCCTGTAATTGCAGGGGCCGGCTCAAACAGTACCGCTGAGGCAATTGAATATACCGAATTCTCAAAAAAGGTGGGTGCCGATGCAACTTTACAGGTCGGGCCGTACTACAACAAGCCAACGCAGGAAGGATTCTATCAGCACTTCAAGGCGATAGCAGAAGAGGTTGACCTGCCCGTAGTATTGTACAACATACCGGGCCGATGCGGAGCCGGCATGACGCCGGAAACGGTCGCTCGTTTAGCTGAACTCGAAAACATCGTCGCAATTAAAGAGGCGACCGGCAGCCTGGACCAGGCCAGCGAAATTGCGACCCGATGCGATATAACTCTTATTAGCGGAGATGATTCTCTCACGCTGCCGTTAGCCTCGGTTGGCGGCAAGGGTGTTATCAGCGTAGTGGCGAATATTGTACCTGCCGATGTAAAAGCACTGACCGATTTAATTCTTGAAGGGGACTTGGTCTCGGCGAGGCAATGGCACAAAAAGCTGTTTACGCTGTGCAAAAGTATGCTTACCCTGGCAACCAACCCGATACCCATAAAGGCGGCAATGGCAATACTCAATATGTGTTCCAACGAATTGCGATTACCGATGACACCGCTGGAAGAAAATAAAAAAGCTGTTCTCGAACAAACATTAAAAGACTACGGCCTGCTTTAGAAAAAACACAAGGCAGGATTCATCTTCTTCGCTTCACTCTGTTGGAAGAACTATCCTGGAGTTGGGTTTGGAAGGTGCCAAGGTTAGGCAGCTTCCGGCGGAGGCGCCGTATAGCCACGGCGCTGAAGCGTCTTTTAGAAGTAATGTGCAACGAGTTTATGCTCGTGAGGCCTTCGAGGCAACGCAGCCCCGCATCGGTGAAGTCACCGCATAGAGCCAAGAAGCCCAGCCGTTTCATACCGGACAGGTACAACAGGCCATCGTCGGTCAAATCGAGGTTACCATAAAGCGACAGCGAGTTAAGAGAGGTCAAGCCGGCCAGATGTGCCATCCCCGAGTCGGTGATGGTCTGCGAAGAGTTAATACGCAATCGCCGAAGCTGCTTAAGTTCTCCCAGAAACGCCAGGTCCTTATCCCGAATGGGACAGCTCCACGCAAAATCAAGCTTTTGGAGCTTGGTCAGGCCCGAAATATCCAGAGCATATTCACCCTCGGCAAAAGAGTACACATGTAGGTTAGTTAAGTTTGGCAGTGCATCAAGTTGAGACAAGCCTGATGCAGTTACTTTCGGTGTGCGCAATGACAGATCGTCTAAAGACTTTAGCGCGGTCAATTTGGTCAGGCCTTCATCGGTTATCAAGACAGCATCCAAATGAAGTTTCTTTAAGTTGTTTAGCCGGGCGATATGAGACAGGCCCGCATCGGTGATAGTTTCGCTGCTAATATCGAGTTCTTCAAGGAACTGAAACTTAGTCAGGTGTTTTAGACTGGTATCAGTGAACGGCCTTTCTCGGCTGGCGCGGATACTGAGGCATTTGAGTTTCCCGAACTGTTCCAGACAGGCCATACCTTCGTCGGTCAGGCTCACACCTTCGAGAGATTCGAGCGACTCGAGGTCTGTAAGATGAGCCAGCCCCTTGTCCGTGATTGGGGACAACTGGAAATCCACTTTCTTCAGTGAACGCAGCGGCTTCAAGTGCACAAGACCACGGTCGGTAATGCGGTTTATCCAGATAAAGTTCAGTTCTTCCAGTCCCGTGAGTTTTGATATATGCGCCAGGCCGGCATCGGTGATTTGAAGTTCCGACCCCCAAAGCTTTAATCTCCTCAGGGATTTGAGATTCGTGATGTAGGCCAGTCCGCCGTCGCCGAAATTCTTACCCGAGAGTATAAGGTACCGTAGGGAGGGTAATTTTTCGAGATGTACTAAGCCGGGCCCCCGGATTTCAGAGACGTCGAGACGCAGCTCCCTTAGAGACGTTAGCTTTGTTAAGTGGCGCAGGCTCGAATCAGTGCGGCTACCGCTAAAAGCCAGAACTTCGAGCGAGCGTAACTCTGACAGTTCGGCCAGTGCCGCGTCGCCAAATTGCTTTTCAACAGCCAGCACTAATTTCTTTAGTGACTTGAGTCCTTTGATGTGCTTCAGACCTTTATGAGTGATATTATTCATATAGAGGTGCAGGTCCTTCAGGCCGGTCAAACCGCTAAGATGCGGCATGATTGTCTCGTCGGGGCTTATGGCCGGCCCTACAGAATAATCGATTATCAGCATATAGAGGTCATTCGGCCCGAGCTTCCGCAACGCTGAGAAGTCTCTTGAGTCTGCCCTATTGACAAGAAGCTGCACACTTTTGTCCACAGGCACTTTAACATCACCCATCGCCTGGCCAATATATTCCCAGTCATTACCCCAAGCGCTATTATCGAGGTCATATGGGCTTGCAGGTACGCCTGTCTGTATTTTAAGCTTTCCCAGAGAGCGGTCCTTTGGAAAATGAATAATCCGTTCTTTGTTAACCGGGCCAGTTAGATTCTTTTCACCGGCAATGGTAACTGCGGACAAGAAAGCCAGAATCACAAGGCAAGTTTGTTTTGAACATTTGTTCATAATCCGCACCTTTTGAAAAAAGATATGGTTTAAACCATAAAGGTTAAACTAAAACACTGTCAGCGCTGTGACTATAATTATGCCATATATTATAGACGCAACAAGGGCGCTTTTGTTACAAGAAAAACGTAAATTTGACATTCACGCCCTTGTTTCAAACCTGGTAAAACCGAGAATTCCAGTGCGTTAAGAGACAAGAAAAACCCATCAAAAGCCGAAACGATACGAAAAAGTCGCCTTCATCCTTTCAGCCATTGTTGTGCCTGGTGATAGGTCTGGAGTGTAGCGGAAATCATCTTGCTGACGGTGTAATTTTCTCTTAAATACTTCTGTGCGGCTTTAGCGGTTTTACGCGCGAAATCGCGTCTGTCTAACAGCCGCTGCAGCACGCCCACTATACTAAGCTCATCATTCGGGTCAAAGATTACGGCTGTCTTGTCCTCAATAATTAAATCATCTACGCCGCCCTGACAGGCTGCGACGGCGGAACCGACACTCATCGCCTCTAACAACAAAGTATTAAAAGTAGAGCTGGGCTGAGGCTGTATGAAAATATCGCCCGTGGCAAGAACCGACCGCCAGGGCCTTAATCTCGGGACAATGGTAACAGTCTGCAAAAGACCAAGTGCAGCCAGCAATTTCCGCAATTGCCCTTCGGCCCGTCCGCCGCCACTTACAATCATCATAAATTCATATCCGTCAATCATCAGGTGCCTGACCGCGTTAAATAAATTCTCAAAGTCATCGGCATTATCCAGAGGATGAGCCATCACAATAGTGGCGGGCTGGGTTGGCTCAGAAAAACATACGTTGCCTTCGGCTACGAAAGTGCCTATATTTATCTGCTCAATCCGCTCGGCAAGGCGAGGGTATGCTTCGGCAATATCAGCAGCGATACTTTTAGCCGGGGTAATGATTTTTGCACATAGCCTCGATGAAACAGAAAACCGAACCAAATGCTTGGCAAGGGAATTAGCCATCAACACATAAGGCAAATCCAATCGACGAGCCAATCGCTTTGTAAGCAATGCTTTGCTCTCGCACAGGCAGTGTAAAACAGTAGGCTTGAATTTTGCAAGCTGTTCGACAAGCAGCCTTCTATTTAGATGCCCGGTCAACGGCAATTCAAAAACCGGGTGGCTGATAACCTCAGCGGCGCCGGTGAACAGAGAGTCCGCATCGTAGCCCGGCGGACAAACCAAAGCTACAGAAATCGACTCGTCCGCCAAACCAACCAGCAGATGCTCTAAGAATATTGAGTATTCAGAAACTGTATGTTCCGATGCAATCAAAACTAATCGAAGTGATTGCTTTGTGTTTTTTTCCAACGCCAAATTTATTTGCTCCTTGTTCGCTCACTTGCTCGTGTTTCGCATTTCGTTTTGCATAATATACTATCGCATAAATGATTTTTTAGCCACTGTAAAAACCAAAATCAGTTATCTTGCAAAGTATTCTTGCTTCTGATATACTAATGGCAGGCTTATGCTATTTTTGCAAAAAAAAATCAAAGCATACACTGCTAAACGCACTTCTTTTGTTGCCTTTTTTATCTCGATTTTGGATACAAACAGCATTAACAGAGAACAAAGATTATGGGAAGATTGCTTGTTGTTGCAAATAGGTTGCCGTTTAATATAACAAAAAGAGCGGGAGAATTTAATTTCCGACCGAGCCCGGGAGGACTTGCTGCGGGTCTGTCTTCACTGCCCGAGTCCTACGAGCAGCTCTGGATAGGATGGCCGGGAATAACGAGCGAGAATCTGGCCAGCGAGGGCAAGGACCAAATCAGAAAAAGACTGACTGCAGAAAATTGTCAGCCGGTATTTCTTTCGAGAAAACAAATCGACCATTATTATTTGGGATTTTGCAACAAAACAATTTGGCCTCTTTTTCATTACTTCCCGATGCGTACTGTATATGAAGAGCAATTCTGGAAGACATATAAGCAGGTGAATCAAATCTTTTGCGATGAGATATTTGAGATTGCCGAGCCTGGTGATTATATCTGGATTCACGATTATCAATTAATGTTACTTCCGCAATTTCTTAGGGAGAAACTGCCGGAACTCGAAATCGGCTTTTTTCTGCATATACCGTGGCCCTCATTTGAGTTGTTCCGACTCCTGCCTTTGCGCGAAGAAATCCTGAACGGTCTGCTGGGGGCTGACCTAATAGGATTCCACACCTATGACTATGTTCGACACTTTCTCAGTAGCGTGAGCAGAATAATGGGTTTTGAACATACGCTGGGTAAAGTAGGTATAGGCAACCGTGTTATCAAGGTCGATGCTTTTCCTATGGGCATCAATTACGAAAAATATTCCAAGGCCATCAGTAAAGCCGGCGTTAGGAAGGAAGTGGACAAAATACTTCAGGAAGTAGGAAAGCGTAAAATCATCATATCTATAGACAGGCTGGACTACACCAAGGGTATTATTCAGCGATTAGAGGCTTTTGATTTATTCTTGTCTAAAAATCCCGAATATAAGGAAAAAGTTACATTAATTATGGTAGCTGTCCCATCCCGCACAGGCGTTGAGGACTACAAGATGCTAAGAAACAGGCTTGAGCAACTTGTGGGAAGGATCAATGGAGAACACGGAACGATGGGCTGGGTGCCTGTCTGGTATCTTTACCGATTTCTGCCCTTCAGAAGAATTACAGCACTGTACAACGTTGCTGATGTGGCTTTGGTAACGCCCCTGAGGGACGGGATGAACTTAGTAGCGAAAGAGTTTATAGCAACCAAAACCGAAGGCAGAGGCGTTTTGATTCTCAGCGAGATGACCGGCGCGGCAAGTGAATTAGGCGAGGCCCTGATAGTCAATGCAAACAATAAAGAAGCAATAATACAGGCCATCAAGGAAGCCCTCGAGATGCCCCTGTTAGAGCAAATGGAGCGCAACAGATTAATGCAGGAAAGGCTTAGACGTTATGATGTTTCAAGATGGAGCAGTGATTTTCTGAACGCGTTATTCGATATTAAAAAAATACAGCAAGAACTCTCTGTCCGCAAACTATCTCAGACCACAAGGAAGAATTTAGTTAGTGATTACACCAAAAGCCGGAATCGATTGCTACTGCTCGATTACGACGGCACTCTTGTAGGCTTCAAGGGCAAGCCTGCACAAGCAGAGCCAGATGAGGAAATTATGAGCTTGCTTCAGAGTCTATCGAGCAATGCCAATAACACCGTGGTGATAATAAGCGGGCGGGACAGAGCAACATTGGAAAAATGGCTTGGCAATCTTAAGGTGGCATTAGTTGCTGAGCATGGAGGTTGGATTAGACAGAAAAACGAAGACTGGCAAAGTTTAGAGCCTTGTACTGGAGACTGGAAAGATACAATCAGGCCTATTCTCGAGCTTTATTCTGATCGAACAGCAGGCTCTTCGGTTGAAGAAAAGGACTTCTCTCTGGTTTGGCACTATCGTAGGGCAGACCCTGAACTTGCCTATCTCAGAGAGCAGGAACTAAGAGGTGCTCTCTTAAATCTGACTGAAAACCTCGATGTTGGCGTGTTTGAAGGCAACAAGATCCTTGAAATAAGGAATGTCGGCGTAAACAAAGGCCGAGCAGCGGAATTCTGGAGTGGAAAAAAAGATTGGGAATTTTTGCTGGCGGCAGGTGACGATTATACCGATGAAGAAATGTTTAGTGTCCTACCGGATAGTGCATATTCCATAAAAGTGGGAATAAGTATTTCAAAAGCTCGGTTCAACGTGGATACCGTGAATGAGGTTAGGTCGTTACTCAAAGAATTGGTAAGGAATTAGTATGTTACGTCTTGAAGATTTCCGTCATATAGTACCCGACGAAACATTAGCTGAAATTTACGCCAAAGCAAGGCGACTCTACGGCAAACACATTGTCCACCTAAATGCCACATATCAGGGTGGCGGCGTAGCAGAGATTCTATATTCTCTCGTGCTCCTAATGAATGATGTGGGTATAGATGCCGGCTGGAGAATTTTACATGGGAGCCAGGAGTTTTTTGAGGTCACAAAGAGTTTTCACAATGCTCTTCAAGGGGCGAAGCTAAATCTATCGACAAAAAAGAAACGTATATACCTCCAAGTCAACGAAAACTTTTCAAAGTTTTCCCACCTGGACCATGATTGTATCATTATTCATGACCCTCAACCGCTCTCAATCATACAGTCCTACAGGAAATCCCAGCCTTGGATATGGCGATGTCATATAGACCTGACTAACCCGCATAGAGAATTATGGGATTTTCTGAAAGGCTTCTTGCTTAAATATGACCAGATTGTTGTATCAAGCGAAAAATACTTCAAAGATGACCTGCCGGTTGATCAGAGACTAATGTTGCCGGCTATTAATCCTCTTAGCCAGAAGAATAAAGATATCAGTGAGAAGACCATTATTGAACATATAACCAAGGCTGGTATACCCACAGACAAGCCGATAATTACCCAGGTATCGAGGCTCGATCCCTGGAAGGATCCGGAGGGGGTGATAGATGTTTTTAAGCTGGTTAGGCAAAAAGTCGATTGCAGACTGATTTTCTGCTATAATGTGGCCAGCGATGACCCCGAAGGCATGAGGATGTACAACAAGGTCCTGCGAAAAGCCAATAAACTTTATAAAAATGGCCATATTATTTTTGTTGTTGGTAATAATGAAACACTGGTCAATGCAGTACAGCGATTTTCGGACATAATAATTCAAAAATCAACGAAAGAAGGCTTCTGCCTTTGTGTTACCGAAGCATTGTGGAAAGGCACACCAGTTGTAGCCTCAGATGTAGGAGGGATACCTTCTCAAATAGAGGATGGTGAAAATGGTTTTTTGGTTGCCCCAAAAGATACGGAAGGATTCGCAGACAGAATTATTCATTTACTTAAGAATCCTGATGATGGTAAAGCTATCGGACTGAAGGCTAAAGAAACTGTAAGGAAAAAATTCCTAATAACACGGTTGCTTTCAGACTACCTGTATATGTTAAATTCCATAATCAAATAATCATTCAAGCAAGCTATTTATGCTTGAGGTGTTTGTGTGATTTGTTTTGTCAATTCCCCCAATAGGGTGTGCATTTGAGGGTCGGATTTTTCGGCCTGGCCTATCTTGCTGCAGGCGTGCATAACAGTAGTGTGGTCTCGGCCTCCTAAATGACCGCCAATTTCTTCGAGGCTGTGTTTGGTTAAATTTCTGGCTAAGTACATGCAAATCTGACGAGGCTCAGTTATGCTCTGGCTGCGCTTTTTGCTCTGCAAATCCGCAAGGCGAACGTCAAAATGGCTGGTTACCACCTCGATAATATCCGTGATACTGATATGTCTGGCTGCTGCCTTAATCTGTCCTTCCAAAGCCCTCTGAGCTAATTCGAGGTCGATTACTTTGTCGGTGGTAGTGGCCACGGCATAAATGGTCGTCAAAGCGCCTTCCAATTCCCTGATGTTTGCGTGCAACTTGCGGGCGATGTATTCGGCTATTTCATCGCAAATATCGAGGCCCCGAAGATGTGCCTTCTTTTGCACGATTGCAACTCTTGTCTCGTAGCTCGGAGGGTCGATTCTGGTAACCAGGCCCCAGTTGAATCTGCTGATAAGGCGTGCTTCGAGCGAAGGAATCTTGCCGGGTGGGCTGTCGGCGCTGAGGATGATTTGTTTGCCGTTGTTGTAAAGGGCATTAAAGGTGTGGAAAAATTCCTCCTGGCTATGCTCGCGTTCGCGCAAGAACTGAACGTCGTCGATTACCAGCATATCAACAGTGCGAAACTGGCTTTGAAAGCCGGACAAATTCCCTTCCTCGATCGCTCTGATAAATCTGTTGACGAAATCTTCACAGCTTAAGAATTGAATCACGGCACCACGCCTGTTAGAAGCGTCCGCCTGTGGCGGATTAGATTTTCGCTGGGCCTCGAAACAGACGGCGTGCAGAAGATGGGTCTTTCCCAGGCCGGAATTGCCGTAAATAAAAAGAGGATTATAGGTATTTCCGGGCGATTGACTTACCGCAACACAGCTTGCATGAGCAAGTCGGTTGCTCGGCCCTACGACAAAATTATCAAAGGTATAGTCAGGGTGAAGTTTAAGGGGTCTGATTTTGACTTCGGAGAGATCTCGTCCGGGCGAAGCCCGCCGCAGCCCGGCAGTCGAGCCGTGTTTCTTGTGCAAAATGGGGGCATCAGATCCGGACTCGAAGCCTCGAGAGTTGCTATCGACTTTTTCGTGTGCGTCAACGCTGAAATCTACGGCGATAAGATGGCCTGTTATCTGCTGAGCGGCCCGGGTGAAACTACTTTTGCAATTGTCCTGCAGGAACTGAACGGTTGCTTCATCGGGACAACCTATCCCCAGCGAACCGCCATCCAGATGCAATACCGTCAAACTGTCGAACCACTTGCGGGCGTTGGCCGGGTCAAGCGTTTTTGTACGGTCGATTATATCAGTGAAAATATCTTCAACTTCGCGAACTGCCACGTCACCATCCTTTGTGAATCGATGCTATATAAGGCTCCTGCAAAATTGAGGTTAGGCATATATTATTTTAGAAAATCTGCTTTTTTGATTTTCTTAAACAATCATATAACTGCTTATTACACAATATCTTACTGTTTGAAAAGAAAAAATAAAAACCGTTTTTTTTCTTTTCAAAGTATGCCTAACCTCAATTTTGCAGAACTCATGATAATTACCATTCACCCTTCACCATTTGCAATTGGTGTGGGACGGCAGTGGGAAACCTAACTTGAATCGCTCGGTTTGTCAAAGAAAATTATCCGGTTCAAGGCAAAAAATGAAAAATTGCAAACTTTTTTCGCGACCAATGAAAGTCCCGGACTTCGGCAAGCTCAGTCTGGCCGAAAATTAAATCTTAGCCGGACTTGAAATTTTCACAAATCCCGATACTATCAGAACTGCGTTAGGCCTGTTAGAAATAAAACTGCGGGTTCTAACAGGGCCAGAATGAATTTGGGCGAAAGGTAAACCGCTATGGGAATCTTCACAAAAACAGCAGGATACTTCAAAGACCGATTGGGCAAAACGCGTGACAAAATCAGCAGCTCACTTTCCTCGGTTCTGAGTCTGGGCAGAAATATCGATGAAAGCCTTCTCGACGAGCTGGAAGAAACGCTGATAAGCGACGATATCGGCGTCGAAACGACGGATATGCTCGTATCAGAGCTGCGCGAAGCCTATCGCAGCAGGCAAATCGCAAAGACCGACGATATCATACCTTTTCTCAAAGAGCACATTAAAAGCTATTGGCCGGACCGCGACAGACAATTACATCTGGCCCAGTCCGGCCCGACCGTTATCCTAATCGCCGGCGTCAACGGCACCGGCAAAACCACAAGCATCGCCAAACTTGGGTATATATTGAGTCAAAACAACAAAAAGGTCATTGTCGCCGCGTGCGATACGTTCCGTGCCGCCGCTGTAGAGCAATTGACCATCTGGGCTGAGCGCATCGGCGTGCAAATCGTAAAGCATCAAACCGGGGGCGACCCGGCGGCGGTAGCATTCGATGCCTGTGAGGCTGCTACTGCAAGAGGAGCAGATATCCTGATTCTCGACACAGCCGGGCGATTGCACACGAAAAAAGACCTGATGAAGCAGCTGACAAAAATTCGGGACGTGGTTGCCCGCAAAATCCCCGGCGCTCCGAACGAAGTGCTGCTGGTTCTCGATGCCACTACCGGCCAGAATGCAATTGTCCAGGCAAAGATGTTCACCGAAACAATCAACGTTACAGGAATATTTTTAGCCAAGCTTGACGGTACCGCACGGGGCGGAATCGTTATCGCTATAAAAGACCAGCTCGATATACCGGTGAAATTCGTCGGCCTGGGCGAAAAGCCGGAAGACATTGCAGAATTCGACCCTAATACGTTTGTAGAAGCGTTGTTTGATTAAGCGGACAAGAGAACTTCTTTTTTAAGGCTGCTTAATAAAAAAGAGAAGGAGTTCGACCATGTTTAAGGTTCTGTTTGCCAGAAAAATTCTCGTTCTTGTTTTTTTAGCGTTTCTAATGGGTACAAATACGCGGGCGCAAGAGGCGCTGCCGAAACCAAAACCGGTTCCGCGAATGCAGGTCATACCGATGCCCTACCATCAGGCTTCTTTTCAACGCGATGGTGTAGAGATTACCCGATACCACTTCGGGCCTGGTCTTCATCGGCCTTTTCTGTTTCCGGTAATCGGCCCCTCAGGGCGATCTCTCACACGTATGGGACACCCGCGAGACCCGGAATCGCATAGTCATCATAACTCGGTCTGGATTTCTCACACCCGGCCTTGCCTTGCAAGATATGATTCACAAAAGCTATACCCGGGGATAACCGCCCAGATACCCGGTCTTTGGCAGCTCGCCTATCAGCGGCATCGCGTATTCGATAAAGGCGTCTGTTACGCCATTGCCTTCGGCGTTAATGAATTCGTCGGGCATAGGTTTCGTTTTTTCGGCCACGCTGCTAAGCTCGGTGCGGAATAATTCGATTTTATAATCGGCACCGTTGCCGAGGCGTTTTATTGCCACTGAGCCGCTATCTTCAGTCATAGCGTACTGAACCGCATGACGCCCGCACCATCGGGCCTCATTAACATCAACAGGAGACTGAATGCCGGGGAAGCTCCTCTGCAGGTAGCCGAAGGTATCAGCGCGAACGCGCTTAACACCAAGATTGGCTTTTACCTGCCCTGCTAAAAAGTCAGCAAGAGCGCCGGTGCCGGACAGTTGTATATTTCCATGCGCATCGGTTTCCGCCTGCTCTGCAAGTTTCTTGGCCCAGGTAACGCCGTCGGCATCGCAGATTCCTTCGCTGGCCGTAACGACACATCGGCCGAGTTTCTTAATGACAGCTTCCACGTCGCTGAGAAATTTGTCCATCGAAACGGGCCTTTCGGGAACATAAACCAGATGAGGACCATCGTCATCCCTTTGTTTGCCCAATGCGGTGGCAGCGGTCAAAAAGCCGGCGTGCCTGCCCATAATCACATCGATTTTCACACCGGGTAAGGCACGGTTGTCCAAATCGTCTCCCATCAGTGCACAGGCCTCGAACTTCGCAGCGGTCCCGAAGCCGGGACAATGGTCGGTAACCAGCAGGTCGTTATCCACGGTTTTGGGGATGTGGGGTTTAGCCAAAATTCAGAGTACCTAACTCTTTATTTACAAGGACTTAAGAAATAAACGCAACTTCTGCCAAAAAGGTCGAGTTGCATGAAATTCATTAAGAACCACCCACTGACGGCGGTTCTCTATGTTAAGATGGCTAAAGTTCACAAGTCACTAACAAGTGAATAACAAGTGGATGGCCAGAGCAGCACTATCACACCAGCGTACTTTTACTTCTGAGCCTGATTTTACAGTTAGGCTTCCTTCTATAGTCTTTTCATCCAGAGTAAGAATCAGCAAAGGCAGTGCATTTTCGCCAATTTCAAAATCAAAATACCAATAAGAGCCTTTTGTTAGTGCCCTTAGAAAGTTTCGTTTTGTCATGTGCCTAGCAGTACCTTTAGTGCTTTCCTTGTGTGCTTCAAGGTATTCGGATAAATGCCGAACGCCACGGTCCTGCCCCCACTTCAGGAGAAAGACGAGCATATCTGCACCATAGTCATCCCAATAAGGTGCATAGCCGTCCGTTTCATACATCATGAGAACTTCGGGAACATGAGATGTGTCACCGAATTCCGCCATATGATCCACCAGCCATACCATATGACGAGTGTTCTCCGACGGATATATCTTCTCCAATTCTGTCAAAACCTCCTCGTTGCCTATTATTGGAGATAACCGCCTCGCAGCCTGTAGTCGATCCCAGAATTTGCCTTTGCGTAATTGGTTTTGTAGCCAGACCACGTTTTCTGTGATTGTGATTGTCAGTGGCAATGAACTGATATGGCCGGTAAAACAATCTTTGAATTCTGGCCTCTTGAGCCAATAATCGGCAAGCTGACTCGCTTTTTGGGGTGAATACAGTCCTGTAACTTCATATGTGCCTCTTTCGGCAGAACTATCCAGGCCGAAACGCCGCAGGTCAAATATTGCTTCTTTAGTCTCGCCGGGTTTTAGAATAAGCTTTTCTGGTGGTTCAGGAATAGCACTATTAAACATTCGCCTTGAAAGAAATGCCTTTCAAAATTCAAGTAATCTAAGAAATGTTGGATGGTTGTGCTATCTTCCATAATCTACCTCAGTATTTCTATAAAAACATACTTTTTTTATCGGTCTAAAACGAACTTACTAAAGCTCAAAGTTCAATTTTTTCCAGCAAATGTGGGGGAAAATATACTCTGGAGAACATTACAACGCTTTTATCGGCCAATAAGACCACCGGCTTTACAAAATGAACGGGAATGTTGGTAGATTGATGATAAATTTAGATAAATTTATTTTCTCAGACTGATGTGGTGAGGAGAGAATTGCTCTTAATTGGCCTTGAAGAAGTTTATTCCGTCTTTTTGTTCGGAGTGAATAAGCCCCTTGTGTTGAAGGTGGCTAATATATTTCAGCGCTTCGTTGCGGCCGATACCCAGGCCTGAGGATATGTCGTCCAGTGAGCAAGGCCTGCGTTTCAGTGTTGATAATACGTTATCAGCCTTATTTTCAGAATATTTCATATGATGGAGCGTGGAAAAGTCAGCAATAATTTCACATTGTGGGCCTAATTGGGCGGCTATAGTACGAAGTGTTTCGATATCCAAACGCTTGAGATTGGGCTCTGCTGTCGGACGCACGGCCGTATTAAGCTGGACTTTGTCCGGCCGGATGCGATCTATGGCATTTCTGATTTTGGCAATTTGGTCGGATTTTGTATTGAGATTTTCGACAAAAAACACTTCGAGCCATATCTGGCCGGAAAATTCATTCCTGAACTCACTTAACCCGGAAATCATGTTTTCAATGTTAATATCTCGGTGTGGGCGATTTACTTTCTGGAAGGTTTCTGCATCACCGGCATCAAGTGACGGTATTACCACATCGGCCT
>JAIVYN010000072.1:0-14925 GCA_048635425.1 Candidatus Aegiribacteria sp. | reverse complement strand
ACTCACATAAAAGGATAAAATAAGCTTCATTTTCATCATACTTTTTACAACATTCTTCATAAGTGATTTCTATTTCTATAAATGGCATTAGCTCATCGTTATTTTTGGCTCTCTCTTCTGTGGCATAATCCAACCATTCTCTATAAGTTTCTAAAAATGCAGTGTCATAGCATTCTTTTTCTCTGAACTTCTCCCAGTTTTCTTTATTTAGTTTAGGGAATATTATGCCGACTGGAGGAAATGTTGTAAGACCTGTTGAATTCTCCCGGGGCCTACCATTTACCCAGTATTTAGATGGTTTACCAATAAGTGGGGCAGGTCTGACAAACTTAACACCGTCAACTTCAAAATCCATTTCAAGAACTGGTAGTCTATCAAGGTGCGATTCTCTGTTTTGTAAAATGACAGATGTCATAAAATCATCTAAAAAAACCTTCCAACATTTATTAAGTTTATCAAAACTGCTAAACCGCTTGTTAAGATTGATTGGCATTTCCTCAAAAGGAGATATGACGTATGAATCAAATTTGTCGCTATAAAAGTAAATCCCACCAACAATCAAACAATCCACATGTTTTGTATCGTTTGTAGTACGCTTAAAGGCTATTTCCTTAAATTCTTCATGGCGTAAAGAACCATAACCTACATTAAGCAAGACAACAACTCTTGTTTTTTCTATGTACTCAGGTTTCTGAGTGGCCTGCTTAAGCTGTTTTGCTGCATTCTTAATATGTACTTTAATGGGAGTCAACATTGCTTTGTAGTAATCGTGCTTCCTCTTATCTTCAAGAAGCTTGGGGTCTAAAACTATCACTGGTTTGTCGGGGAATTGCTTTTTAAAAATATCTGCGAGTTTTTGCTGCCTTTGTTGTTTCTCTAAACCCTCCTCCTCTACAAACTTCAATTCGATTATTGCGTCGTCAAGTATATAATCTGCATTCCGCGTTTTTTCACGACTATCATCTTCACTAATTCTTTTACCACCTGCAGATTCAATTATTCTATCAAAATCATCTTCTTTAAGTTTGTATATTCTCATGTAATCCATTAAGTTAGAGTTTATTAGGGACAGTCACCGTTTTTGCATACTGTCCCCAGCTATCAATAGTGGCTGTCCATAGTTTTTACTAGTTTTTAGTTTTCAAGAGTCACAGACATTGCGGGAACCCAACCAGTTTTATTCTCATAGGCGATCTCGAACCATACGTGCGGACCATCTTTGTGCTCTCGAATGACCCGAAAACGTTTACCCTTGGGCAAATCAGCTATCCTAGGCTCAAAAAGATCAGGGCCGCGAAAGAGCTTTGCACCAAAAGTGGTGGTGACGAACCGACCTGTTGAAATAACTTCATCATCACCTTTAGTGTGGCGCTCATTCACAGGAGGCTTCTGGTCGGGAGTATCGTTTTTCCAAGGATCTTCCAATATGGTTTTGGTTTTGGGCGGACTATCCTGGCGACCAAAGATCTCCTCCCACCACCATGGTGATGTCCCACCGACAAGGAAAGCCACTGCAACGCCGATAAATATCTGGACAAATACACTTTTTTTCCTGCTTTCTGACATTTACTACTCCCATCTTAAATTCATCTTTCAGGGCACAAAATAGAAGAAATTGTATTTCACATCAAGACGAATAAAATCCACCAGGCAATTCCATCGCTCGTCGCTTGTGATTAATACCTCGTGTTGATTTTCAACCCCAGGTGCTTTCTTAGAGTCGCCTCTAAAATACCACAAAACCCCAAATACGTCAACAAATATAATCCTGCCCGAAGAGCCAGCCCTGAGCAAAGTCAAAGGGGTCGAAGGGAGCATACCTCGTGAAGCGTATCTCCCTTCGAATTTGCTCAGGGTAAAATCTTGTTGTTTTCGCTCCCGGCTGCCTAACGCCTTTAGGGAAGTAAAATAACGCAAAGGAAGGGAAAAGGCAAGGGAAATTTTAGTGGATTAGAGAATTAGAGATTAGAGAATTGGTCCAGCACCAATTAAGATTAGGCTTACGCCTAAATTGGTGCGGGATTTCCGCTTCGCTCCAAGGTTATCAGGGTGGAGGTTATCAGGCAAAGTGGTGCGAAATATCGCACCCTACCCTATATCGAAGACCTCCTCATCTTCTTTTCGCCATGCAGGGTCCACTATGCACAGGAATTTCAAATCGGAATTTCCTGTATTTTCAATATATTGGTCGTCACCAGCAACGAATTCCCGGCAATCCTTTAAATACTTTAAGAACATAATCAGTTATTGTCACTCACGCCGGGCTTTTCTGGCTTTCGCCGAGCCGAACGACAGCGTAAACTAATGTCCCGAGCAGCCCGGTCAAAAGCGCAATCACTATCCATATACCGGACCCGCCGGCACGCCGGCGTATATCCTGGTACACCCAAACCGCACAAAGGATATGAACGACCAGAACCAGCAGAAGTAATGGATGCAGCTCATCATCGTCGTCGTCATCGTCGTCCTCCACACGAATTGGATGCTCTTTCGGTCTTCGCATATGCTCCAGCTCAATCTTGTATTTCTCCAGCTCAAGCTCTTGCATTCTCCGCTCAATATCCATCTCCGCCTCTCGATATTCCTGTTCCATTTTCCTTTCGTGCAGTTCCATCTGGAATTCGATGTCCTCCGGCCCTTCCTCCTGAGCGGCTGCGAACGCGGGCACAAACATAGTCGCCAGCATCATACTCAAAACATATCGTTTCATCTCATTTCTCCTAATTAAACCTGTTTACAAGGCCTGCAATTTATTCTACTACCAAACTTTTGTAACTTCCAGCTTATATTTTCGGCTATTCACCTGCTTTGCTGAACCTTTTTCCACGCCGAAAAGCATGTCCACGAGAAAGTTACCCATTTGTGGGTCTGTAAGAGGGGAGTCCCCTGTTTTTTTGCTTGTCCCCGATGTGTTTCTTTAGGCTTTCCGGCAAATGTCGCTATGAGCATCGAAAAGCGAACCGTGACAATCCTATTTACTCTGTCATTGTCCGGGTTTTTCTTGTCCCAATTTCACTGTAAAGTCTCGTCAATCTGTCCGTCCGGCAGCATATTATCAGCGTGAGCAATGTTCTGTTCTTCTAATTGGTACCTTCTACAGTTTTCCCAGTTGGACTCGGACTTGCAGTATTTCTCCGCCCACCTTTTATCCAGCGTGCCTCGCTTTTCAAATTCCCTTAACGGACAGACATTGTACCATTTACATCCCATTTTACTTTGGCTTTTTTTGTCTGAACTGATTCAGCAGCCGATTGTTCTTCTCTATTTATTTCCGCAAGAAACCAGAAGTGCAATGCGACTTTTAGTTCAACTTTTCTTTAGCAGCATATCATATTCAGTTTGGAACCGAAGTTTGTGTTTGACTTCTTCCTCGGCTAACGCCAAAAGCATTTCTCGATGTTCCTCGCTGTGAGCGTTTGCCACCCAATTTACGTAAGTCCTGAAAGATGACTCTTCCTTTTCCATTCCTAACATAAGCATATCCTTGTAATCCATGTCCAACGGTGTCCGGCGGTCTGATAAAATGTAATATTCTTCAGGTCGGGCCGGTTCTTGCTTTGGTACCACGGTTTTACCGGTCTTCATAACTTCCAGTTCCAGCTTGGCTTTATGCTCTAACTCTTCTTCTGCCAAATCTTCAAAGATCTTGCGCATTTGCTGAGACTCCACACGGTTGGCCAATGCCAGGTAAAATTCATAGGCCTCCACCTCCATATCGATCGCTTTTTGTAAAATTTCGTAATCGCTATTAAATTCTATCATCGTTCGCCTCTCTTCAAAATTCTCAATTCGTAATTACAAATTGCCCAGACCAATGAACCTAATAAACTTTACGGACTTGAACACTATACCCTACTCGGTATTTTCTAATCCGTCAAATCTAAAAAAAGCCCCGCAGGACTTTTCCGAGACAATACGCAATATCACTGCTGTCCGGTTGTTTGATTTGGAAAACGCTGTAACGATTGAAATGATATTGGGTTATAGACAAAAATGACTGTGATCGATTTGAAGCGGAATCAATTGTCAGTGTATGACCTTATTGAGAGGATATGTAATTATTCCCGTTGCGCCCGTGCGTTTCAATGCCGGAACTAATGACCGTTCGATTTTGTCGTCGATAATCACTTCTATCGCTACATAGGTCGGGTCAGCCAGAGACGAAACCGTTGGGCTTTTTTCAGCAGGTAAAATTTTCAATATCGAGTCTAAGCGGTCCTTCTTTATATTCATCTTCAAGCCGACTTTGCTGCGGGCTTCAATTGCTGCGTTGAGCAATATGGAGATATTTTCTATTTTTTGCCGCTTGAACTTATCGTCCCAGATTTGCTTATTTGCGATAAACCTTGTGGTAGAGGTTATCACAGTATCTATAATTCGCAGCTCGTTTGCGCGCAGTGAGCTTCCGGTCTCGGTAAGCTCTACTATTGCATCGACCAGCCGGGCCTTTACCTCGGTAGCGCCCCAGCTAAATTCAACCTTTACGTTGATATCTTTATCTGCGAAGAATTTTTTTGTTACGTTAACCAGCTCGGTTGCGACTATACCCCCGGCCAAATCCTTCACTCTTTTAACCTGCGATTCATCAGGCACAGCCAACACCCATCTGGCTGGATTGTTCGTGGCTTTGCTGTAGGCAAGCTCACTGACATCCACCACATCGCAGTTATTCTCTATTATCCAGTCGTAGCCGGTAATGCCGGCGTCAAGAACGCCGTCGGCCACGTATCTGCCCATCTCCTGTGCTCGCAGCATGGTAAGCCGGATCTGCTCGTCATCTATACGTGGCAAATAACTCCTTTCGGAATCGGCAATGTGGAATCCGGCTTTGCCAAAAAGTTCGATGGTTGCCTTTTGAAGACTGCCTGTGGGAATACCTAATTTTAATATCTGTTCTGACATCGTTTCACATCTTATAATTGGCTGATTTGTGAGTTGACCGCTCACTACTCACAACTCACCACTCACTAATTAGTTACTGTTGCGGAAAGCAAAAACCTTCGATGTCACCCCTGCGAAAGCAGGGGTCCAGAGCGAAAAAGCTGGATTCCCGCTTCCGCGGGAATGACAAATACTGTTTGGGCAACAGGAACTGATTAACCACTCACTTTTTGCTCTTTCTTTTTTTCGTAGTTTTCTTTTTGCTTTTAGTTTCAGTCTTTTTTTTGGAAGTAGTTTTGTATTTTTTCTTTTTTTTACTCCTGCGTGCTTCACTTTCGCGCCGCAAGAGAGCATAGAAATCATATCCCTTGTTGGCTGAAATCTGCTTAGCCAAAAAGCCTCCTATCTGCTTCTCGTCAGCGTCAGGATAGACCAGCTCCTTGCTTTTGAGATATTCTATCATTCCTTTGGTCAGCGGTATGGCGTGGCCTTGCAGAGACGTGAGCATACAATAATCGACTACGAACCGGCTGGTACCTTCGATCTTCTCAAGAATCTGCCGAGCGGGACGTTTGCCTGTTTTTTTCAATACCTCTAAGCTCAATTTATGATATTCGTTGAATACAGCCCTCAAGACCGTAGTGATTGTCGAGGCTATAGTCCTTGTAACAGAAGTATTGCCGCCCAACATTTCAACAATTTCTTCCGTTCGGGAAACGCGCAAATCGTTCAGGTCAACGAAATAATCAGCGATTTTCTTAATCGCAGCAGCTGTTGCCTTCTCGCTCAGCTCTGAGCTGATGATAGCATAGACAATTGCGTCCGCCGGATTATCGTGGATAACTTTTTGAACTTTCGGATATTTCCGGCTCAATGAGCGGTACAACCTTTGTATTTTTTTAGAATACTCTTTGCTGTTCTTCATATCAGCCTCTTGCCGATAGCGTAAAAGTCCGAATATCGCATCCTTGTTTTCACAGGGGCAATTTTAGCCCTACCAAAGCAGTGGTGCTTCGAATTTCTTTCGTATTTTGCTTCACGCTTCTTCGTCGTTCAAATCTTCTTCGGGGCCCTCTTTTTCCAGCTCATTGACTGCCTGGTCTATGAGTTTCATAGTCTCTAACGCCTTTTTGAATTTCTCATCCCTGTAAAAATGTAATACAGGGCAGAATTTGCTCTGCAATCTTCCGGCTACCAGAGATTGTATTCGGCTTTTTGCATGTGTTATTGCCGCAAAAGTTTTGTTCTGAGCCGCCTCGTCCTTGCCGAAAATACTGACATATACATCGGCGTTGCGCAAATCAGTCGCCATATCCACTCTCGTAACGCTCACGAACCCCTCAATGCGGGGGTCGCTAAGATGGTGAGCAATAGCGTCACTGACGCCCTCTTTTACCACCCGGGCTACTTTCTCCTGCCGTCGAGTCGCCATTTGACAATTTACTATTTTCATTATTGACTATTGACTATTGTCTCGGAGCTCAAGCTCCTGACTTTTTTTTCAATAGTCGATTGTCAATATTCAGTTTTCAATTTGAAAGGGTTCTGGCTACTTTCACAATTTCATAGAACTCAAGAACGTCATCGACTTTAACATCGTCGAATCCTGCTATCTTAATACCGCACTCCAGGCCCGCCTTGACATCACGAACATCATCCTTGAAATGCTTTAGCGACTCTACACTGAGGTTGTCTTTGAGCACAATGTTGTCGCGTATCATCCGCATCTTCGCATTCTTGCTCACGTATCCACTGCTGACATAGCAGCCGGCCACCGTACCAATTCGGGAAATCTTAAACGTATTTCTTACCGAAACTCTTCCAAGCGACTTCTCCATTTCTTCCGGCTCAAGCAGACCGACCATTGATTTTTCTAAATCTTCGGTTATGCGGTAGATGACGTTGTAGAGCCTTATCTCAACGCCTTTGGCTTCTGCAGTCTTGGATGCGTGTTCTTCGGGGACGACGTTAAAGCCAATAATAATGGCGTTCGACGCCTCGGCAAGCACAACATCACCTTCTGTAATTCCACCCGGTGCGGCGTGCAGAATATTAATCTTTACTTCCTCGACGCTCAGCTCGGACAAATATTTTTTCAGGACATCGACCGAGCCCTGCACATCGGCCCGAATGATAAGATTTAATGATTCTGTCTTGCCGGCATCTATCTGGCTGAATAAATTGTCTAATGTTACCTGCGTCCGTTCCGCCAGCGAGCTCTCTCTTGAGCGGATTTGGCTTTCCTCGGCGGCGGCCTTGGCCTTGTTGATGTCATCCAGACAGTAAAATCTATCACCGGCCTGGGGGACGTCGCTTAGGCCGGTTATCTCCACCGGCATAGAGCTTGTAGCTGTCCTTACGTTTTTGCCGTAGCTGTTTTTCAACATTTTTACTCTGCCATAGGTGTTACCGGCCAGTACCACATCACTTTTTTTAAGTCGGCCTTCCTTGATTAGCAGAGTCGCCACCGGCCCGCGCTTTGCCGACATTCTGGCTTCGATGATCCATCCTATCGCTGGGATTGTGGGATCGGCCTTAAGCTCAAGCAATTCAGCCACGTAATCCAAAGATTCAAGCAAGTCGTCTAAACCCTCACCGGTAACTGCGCTGGTCTTGACGACTTCCGTCTGGCCTCCCCATTCAGACGGAGTCAGCTCCTGCTCAGCTAACTGAGAGTAAACACGATTTATGTCGCAGCCCGGCAAATCTATTTTGTTCAATGCCACAATAATCGGCACATTCGCTGCCTTGCTGTGGGCTATCGCCTCAATGGTTTGAGGCATCACACCATCATCAGAGGCGATCACAAGCACCACAACATCGGTCATATTGGCGCCTCTGGCACGCATTGCAGTAAAAGCCTCGTGCCCCGGAGTATCGAGAAATGTCACTTTTTTATTGTCCCAGTTAACTTCAGAGGCCCCGATATGCTGCGTAATTCCGCCTGCTTCACCGGCTGCTATATGAGTTGACCGGATTTTGTCCAGAAGGCTCGTCTTGCCGTGGTCAACGTGCCCGAGCATCGCAGCAACCACAGCACGTTTCTGGAGTTTTGTTCTCTGACGTTCTTCAAAATCAGCCTTTATCTGTTCTTCCAGGGTGCTTTGGTGCTGCACTACCAGCTCTGTGTCGAACTCCAGGGCAAGCAGTTCCGCAACTTCACTGCTAATCACCTGATTGGCCGTGGCCATTACATCCTGTTGTATTAGCTTTTGTATGATTTCCGTTGATTTAATCGCGAGTGCCGCAGATAAATCTTTTACTGTGATTGGCTCGCTTATGACGGTTTTTTTGGGCCTGATAAGCACAGCTTGCTTTTGCTTGGACCTTGAAGCGATTTTACGCGTCGGCCTTACTCGAAGGCCCTCACCCCCGGCGGCATCAAGACGGGCTTGTCTTTCTTCAATATCTCTTTGTCGCCATCTGCTACCGCTGCCGCCTTTAGGTCTCTTTACCGTATCCAAATCTCGCTCATCTCGCCTTCGCCCATGTGTTCTTTCTTTTTGTCGTTTTGTTCCTTGTTTCTTGTCTTGGTCCGGAGCCAAAGCCGGCTCTTGCTGCTTCTGTTGAGTGTACATCAACGGTTCGGTAACAGGTGCATCATATCTGACTCTCGGCTTAGGCTTTGGTCGACGTCGTACCGGCTCTGGTGCTTCGACTCGAACAACTTGTGGTCCGCTAAGTCGTGCCGGCTCAGGTTTTTCCAGCATCGGCCCGGCAGGTAGTATGGGCTCCGGCTCCGGTTCCTCTGGGGGGGCTTCGGTTATCTGTTCTTTGGCCGGTGGGGGCTCTTCTATTGTAGTTACCGCAGTTCCTATAGTTGACGCAGCTTCTGTAGTTGCCGCAGCTTCTGTAGTTACCGCAGTTTCCTGTTCGGTTTGTTCAGCTTCTGTTTCAGTATCTGTCTCGGCTTCTGCCTTGGTTCGCTTGGCCGCCGGCTTTGCCCGCTTGGCTTTTTTAACTTTTGTTTCCTTTTCCGCCGGTTTTTCCTTCTTTTCCTTTTTGATTCGGACCTTTTTCAGGTCCACCTTCTCAGCCGTCTCAATGGTTGTTATATTTTCGCCTTCGCTGAACCACTCCCGAATGGTCGCCGCCAGGCCGGCCGATAACACTGACATATGGTTCTTTACGTCCAGACCCTCATCCTTGCACTTCTTCACGATGGCAGTGCTTTTTATGTTGAGCTCCTTGGACAAAAGATAAACTCTTGTAGTGGCCAAAAATAAATCTCCAATTTCAACCGTGTTTGATACAGCATATCTCGTTCGAGCCCGCCAACGGCGGGTTTCGGAACCCAGCGTTGCTGGGCTATTGTTCGTTATCTGCTGCTTTTGTCTGTTGGGCTAATTGCTTTTTTTCCTCATTCTGTTTCGATTCAGCCTTCAGACGTTCGATTTCTTTGGCTGCCGCTGCAACTAATTTTTCAGCGATCTCAGCGTCAATCTTCAGCTCATTAATCAGTGGTTCGACCCCTACATCTTCAATGTCTCCAAGAGATATGACGCCAAGGGCTATCAGCTTATCAACCACCGTATCGTCAGCGCCTTGCACAGTCTTAACGCAGCTTGTCAGTCTCTCGATGCCCTGGTTGTATTCTTCCGGGGTTAGTATATCAATGTCCCAGCCGGTCAGTCTGGCAGCTAACCGGACATTTTGCCCGTGCTTACCGATAGCAAGACTGAGCTGGTCCTCATCAACAACAACCGTTGCTCGTCCCAATTCAAAACACAGGGCGATTTCGCTGACTTTTGCCGGCATCAAAGCATTCGCCACGAGCACCTGAGATGATTCATTCCAGCGGACAATATCTATTTTCTCTCCGCCGAGCTCATCAACTATATTCTTTATTCTGCTGCCCCGTACGCCTACGCACGCTCCAACTGGATCAACCTTGTCGTCGAATGAGACCACGGCAACTTTCGTTCTATAGCTTGCCTCTCGTGCAAGTACCCGTATTTCGATAATTTTTTCACTAATCTCCGGCACCTCTAACTCGAATAATCGCCGGATAAAATCAGGGTGCGTGCGAGAGAGGATAATTTTGACCTGGTTCGAGGTCTCTTTTACATCAAGAATCAAACATCGAATTCTCTCGCCCACCCGATGTGTCTGGCCCATTATCTGTTCGCCTTTTGGCATAAAGGCTTCCGTCCAGCGGTCCAGGTTAACAATCACTGTTCCGCTTTCATATCGTACAACCGAGCCGCTTACGATTTCGCCCTTTCGCTGAACGAACTCGGCATAGATACTGTCTCTCTCGTCAGCACGTATCTTCTGTATCATCACCTGTTTGGCGGTCTGGGCGGGGATTCGGCCGAGACGTTTTATATCGATTTCCTCGTCGTCTTTGGAGGCTGTGATCTGACCGGTACTGCGGTCGATGCTTACTACTATATTGCTTTCCGGCTCACCAAAGTGTTTCCTCGCTGCCGAAACCATGGCTTCTTCCAGGTCAACAAATATCGATTCCTTTTCGATGTTTTTATCGCGGGCAATGTTTTCTACGATTCTTAGTAATTCCTGACTCATTGTCTTGTCTCTTTAATCCAGCATCGAATTCTTTTCTTTTTCCTGCCCGGAACCAGTCTCTATCTCGGACAAAAAAAAATGGAAACTATACACGTTTCCACTTCAAAAGGGGGTTCCTTGCAAAACAAGTTCCCCGGCACGCCTAAAACGAACAGAGGTTGTAGTTTACATTTACGCTACATCATCTGCCTCCAAAACTAAAAAACCTCTTTCGTTTTTCGCGACAATTGAAGCAGAAAACCGATTTCCAAGCCACCATGTGCACAGAAGCAAAACCATGCAGGTCAATTGTTGCTCGCCTACTTTGCACTGTTTGCTAATCCTGTCAAAACCATTTTAAGCGCCTCTTTAGTTCAAAGTTTAGCTTTGGTAGCTATTAATCCTTATAACCAAACTTCTTATAATAATCGTCAAATCCGTCAATAGCAATTATTTTTTTATTGAATTTGTATAATTTTTAGCCCAAATCTGGCGTAAACAAAAAAGGCTCAGTGCCCCAAAACCGGCAAGGTCCGTATAAAATAGCCTTTTTCAGGGCCCAAAATCCTCTTTTGCATTAAGCACGAGGTTCAGACCACAAAACGTGCTACGATGCTGGAACCAGACGCAAAAGTAATTTTTCCTCGGCAACAGTTATTTTTTCAATTCGCACCTTTTTGTCGTCAATCCTGAAAACAGGCTCAAACGGCTCATCAGTAAGCAATGACGCAACTATTTTTGTTTGTACAGCCTCTGTATCGACATCCAAAGCGTTAATTCTCTGCATGTACATCTTTTTGGCCATCATCTTGGCAAGGGGCGTAATATTCATAGCCCCGACCTTCACCTTCGCCACCTGCAGGTTCAAAAGCCCCTGCTCATCGATTTTGGGCTCTAACTCAATAGTAATGATGAATTCAACGCCTTTGACATCTGCCGTTCCCATCAGCACAACGGTACCCGGAACAAAAAGAGCTGCAGGTGCGTAAAGCAGGACGCCTTCGGATTCCATTGGCCAGTTACCCCGGGTAATTATATCGTTTAGCCCCTTCTGGGTAATGACCAGCTCGAATGGCTCGCGGTATTGTACACCTTTATTCAGCGCCGGTCCTAAATCGTGTGTCAGATATGGACTGACCTGCCCCCGCTTGTAGCTGCCGGAGCCAAGGTCAGCCGGCTTATAGCGACCGGGTCTGTATAACAGTAGGGCGAAGATAATAGCCGCTACTGCCAAATCGACCAGCAGCCAAATGACCAGCTTTTTGAATCTCGCTTTTTTGCGAATTTTCAAATCTATTTCCGTTCTTTGTATTTCTGTCTTGCTCAAATTCATTTGCATGATTATAGTGGTTCAAATGTTTATTAAAAGATTTTTCCAAATATGAGGATTTAGAATATGGCAAGTCATTTTGCTGACCGTCTTTGCGACGCCGTGAAAACCAAGAAAACTTCTTTAATTGTCGGGCTGGACCCTGTTTACAACAGACTGCCCTCTGCGATAAGAGACCATCGCCAGATGAATGATGAGTTTGATGCCGCCGCCGCGGTCGATGCTATCTTCGATTTTTGCACACAGGCAATGCGAATCGTTGCGCCGATGGTACCTGCTGTGAAGATAAACATTGCGTTTTTTGAAAAGTATCTCTGGGAAGGCCTGGAGACTTACTATTCTTTGATTTCCGAGGCTGACGAGCTGGGCCTGGAAATAATCGGCGACGTAAAACGCGGCGACATAGGCCACACCGCTGCAGCTTACGCCGCTGCTCATCTCGAAAATCCGGAACTGGCCGGCCTCGAAGACAACCTTGCCCCCGACGCCATAACCGTCAACGGCTACACGGGAACAGATGGTATCGAGCCTTTTGCGGACATGGCCGACAAGCAGGGAAAGGGTATTTTTGTGCTGGTTCGTACCAGCAATCCTTCCGCTGCCGCAATTCAGGATTTTACCGATGCTGATGGCCAAACAATGTACGAAAAGCTCGCTGAAGTCGTCGGCCAGATCGCCAATAAAACTGAACGAATCGGCACAAACGGCTATAGTAATGTGGGAATGGTAGTGGGCGGTACTGCGCCGCGGATAACAACTGCTCTGCGCCAGAAGTATGACAAGGTATGGTTCCTCGTCCCGGGCTACGGCTCTCAGGGCGCTGAGCCTGCCGACTGTGTCCGGTTCTGCAAACCAGACGGCACCGGAGCTTTAATTAACGCATCACGCTCGATTATCTACGCCTATGAAAAGCCGATGTACAAAGACCAGTTCGGTGACGACTGGAAAAGATGTATCGAGCAGGCCGTCATCGACGCAAAAGTCGATTTGGCTAACGCTATGCAAACGTTGATATAAGAACATAAAACGCAAAGCGAAAAACGTAGTGCTCTGTAACAGTTCAAATGATGGGTGTCATTGCGAGCGAAGCGAAGCAATTTAAAGCGTAACGGATGAGATTGCCACGGCCTGCAGAGCAGGCCTCGCAATGACAACTATGCAAATCACATGTTACAGAATAGTAGAACCGTAACGTAATATTCAAAACTTCATCTAAAACAAGAAAAATGTCTCTGCAAACTTCTGAAAGCTGCAAAACTTTTGGACACGAAGTTGATATCTGCAGAATGTTTGACCGGATAGCGCCGCGTTACGACCTTCTTAACCACTTGTTGTCGTTCGGGCAGGACTTTTTCTGGCGTCGCAAAGCCGCTAAATATCTAAATTCGAGCAGAAACGGCAAATTGGAAATTCTTGACCTGGCAACGGGCACGGGCGACCTATTGATTTCATTGTTTCGCGAAAACCACAACATAACTAAAGCTGTTGGACTCGATATATCTGAAAATATGTTGGCTATCTGCCGGGAGAAAATAAACAGTCACAAACTCACAGAACGAATCAGTTTGGTGCAGGCTGATGCAGCCGGAATACCCTTCTCTGAAAACAGCTTCGATGCAGTAACAATTGCTTTTGGTATCAGGAACACCGCCGATACATTTGAGACTCTTAAAGAAATGCACCGAATCTTGAGACCGGGCGGTATTTCTTTGATACTCGAATTTTCATTGCCTGCCAACAGAATACTCAGAAAATGCTACCTGTTCTACTTGCGCCATTTTGTACCCCTGCTGGGTCGTGTGATCTCCGGCGACGATTATGCCTATCGTTATTTTGGCAAAACTGTTGAGAATTTTTATAGCGCTGACGACTTTTGCACACTTATGAAAGAGGCCGGTTTTCTAAATGTGCAGGCGAATCAGTTGACAGCCGGCGTTGTTTGTATTTATCTTGGGCACAAGGCGGAAGAAAACACGGGATAACCTTTTTTTTAGTCTCTTATATAGAAATTATGAACAAGGATTTTTTCACTGACAAAAAAGTTCTAATTATGGGCCTCGGCCGCTTCGGCGGCGGAGTCGATGTTGCCGAATTTGCTGTAAGGGCCGGCGCTAAAGTAATAGTAACGGATTTGGCCCCAGCCGCGCAGTTAAGCGATTCGATAGACAAGCTCGAAGAATTTCCTGATATAGAATTCCATCTCGGCTTGCACGACCCGGCTGATTTTAAGCAAGCCGACATCATCATAGCCAATCCCGCCGTGCCTTGCGATAATGAGTTTCTCGAACTCGCCCGTCGAAACAACAAATTTGTTACGTCCCAGATAAACATCTTCTTTGAATTATGCTCCGCCCAGATAATCGGCATCACAGGGGCCAACGGCAAGAGTACAACAGCCGCCCTGACCGACCATCTGCTCAGAAGTGCGAGCGACGAGCGACGAGCGACGAGCGACGAGAGAAAACAGAAGACAGAGGACAGAAGTCGAGCATCGAGCATCGAGCATCGAGCATCGAGCTACGAGAATGTTTGGCTAAGCGGCAACATCGGCAATCAGCCGTTATTAACCATTCTGGATAAAATTAAAGCAGATAATTTGGTTGTCCTGGAGCTTTCGAGCTTTCAGCTTGAGCAATTAGCGGAGATTCAAAAAGCACCCAAAGTCGCACTCTTAACGAATCTTACACCGAACCATCTTGACCGATATGGTACATTCGCTAATTACTGCGCTGCCAAGGAAAATATCTTCAAATTTCAGGTACGTAGGGTGGGCTTTAGCCCACCGAACAAAACTTGGTGGGGCAAGCCCCACCCTACTGAAAACAGACCCGCTGTTTCCATCTTCAACGCCGAAGACAAGATTGCCGCCGAATGGTTTGAAAAATACAGCAAGGACACCGGCAGGATTTGCATTAAGTTTTCAACCAGCGATGTAAGTAAAGAGATTCGTGATAGTTTTACACTACCAGGCCGGGCCAATCTTTCAAACCTTGCCGCCGCCATCGCCATAGCTAAGTATTTAGGCATTGACGATGACAGCATTAGAAATTCCCTGCCTGCATTTAAACCGTTACCTCATCGGCTCGAACTTATCGGACGAATAAATGGCGTTTCCTGGTACAACGATTCGATAGCCACTACACCGCAGAGCGCCATTGCCGCGCTGGATGCCTTTGACCAGCCGAAGATTATTATTGCCGGCGGAT
>JAIVYN010000071.1:0-14969 GCA_048635425.1 Candidatus Aegiribacteria sp. | reverse complement strand
GACGTTATTGACTTCATCAACACGCCAGTAGTAAGTGGTATCCCATTCAAGTTTTCCGGGATCATAGCTCTCGGAAGCAAGGTTTCGGGTGCCTTTGTACTCTGGTGAATCCGTATTGGCATTACGGACTGCATCTTCATCAGCGCCGAAATAAACCTCGTGCGAAGCGGCTGCCTCTCCGGCATTCCACGTAAGAATCGGTGTGTGCTTCACATCCACAGCGCCATTAGACGGGTTCGCGCCGCTGGCCCTTAGTGGTAACGACAATGCTGCCTGCGGAATGAGCTGTTTTGGCAAAGAGGGACTTTCCCATGACAGTTGTGCTACAGCGCTGTCACCGCTTTCATAGTATTCCATTGTAAACGGATATCGCTGCCCACCAATAAGGTCAACCGTACCCTTTGCCTCCGTCGGCGCCCGACGATCCACCCACCTATCGATGATGAGCTGATCATTCACGCTCAGACGCACACCGTCGTCCGTGTTTGCGTAGAAGGTGTAGGTCTCAGAGAACTCCACTTCCACCTCGCCCGTCCATCTGACTGAGAAATCATCTACCTCGAGCAACGTATCCGGTGAGCCATCGCCCCAGTCAAAGTTAATGTCTAAATCTATAAGATTGAGTATAGGACTGCCGGCCAAATTTCCACCTCTGTAGTACTGTGCTCTGACACCACCACCGGGACGCAAAGTTGTAAAGCTCCAGACATCGCCTTTATGGGTGGTAACGGCATCAAATTCATCGACTCGCCAGTAATAAAGCTTCCCTATTTCAAGCTCTCCAGGGTCAAAGGTCATACCTGCCTGGGGCAAACCCTCAGCGGCATTGTTCACATCATCGAAATTGTCACCGAAGTACACAGTATGCAATTTCGCACCCCAGCCCGGACTCCAGCTAAGGTCCGCATTCCGGTCTATAAATTTTGCGCCATTAAGTGGGTTGGGGTTGTAAGACTTTTTGGGAGGAACCAAAAAGCTCCAGACATCGCCTTTGTGTTTCGTAGCACCGTCTGCTTCAACCTCGTCGATTCGCCAGTAGTAGGTTGTGCCGGGAACAAGGCCATCCGGAAAAGCAAATCCGGGAAAACCAACAATAACAAATGTCGATGTCTGGTTGCCCTGGAACGTACCTTCGGCACCGTCGTTCACATCGTCAAAAGTATCGCCGAAGTACACATCGTGCGAAGCCGCAGTATCTCCCGCTGACCATCCAAGATTGGCCCAAGTATCCGCATGGAGGGCACCATCGGTCGGTACGGGACCGGAAGCCTTTAATCGCTTCAAGGTGCCAAGCATATAGTCGATTGCATTAAGGAACAGCTTCTCACCCTCAGCGTTGAGGTTGTACTCGCCTCGACCATAGCCCACACCTTCTCGCGTTCCCATACACAATAGCAAGCGCCGGCCCCCGGCAAATTGACCACCCCCGTCGTGGAACTCGACTCCGGTTTCCCATTCCGCGATAATAGTTTGTTCTTGGCCCACTGGTGAGGCTAATAAGGTGCCGTTGCCCACATCAAGAGAGTTGTAAAACGAGGATGTGCCCGTCCCCACAGTCTGGTCAAAGATGTCCACCTGATTTTTGGTATCGAGCGCCATGCCATAGAAAATAGGATGGGCTGGATCCACGGCCTGGAGCGTTGGAGTGCCGCCATCCCCGGCCAGACTGGTATTGTCGACCCACAACCAACGGCTGCTCCTGACCATATAAACATTAAGTAGCATCAGCGGAGTAGTGATAGAATTCCACTGCTCCGCCTCGGTGGCATCAGAGGCGTAATCACCGCTATTGCTGCTGCGACTTAGAATCAACAGGTCGGCGGCATTAAGGGCGGCTATTTTATCAGCATCCAGGGTACGCCAGTACCCGTTCCCAAATGAAGCGCCCAGTGTATAGTCGACCGTGTACCCCTGAGCCTCGAAGAAATCAACCCAGTCATGATCATCTGGTATGCCGTCGACTAACTCATCATAGTCATCAGATATCCAGATGATATTGGCGGCATCGACCATCGAGGTCAGGCAAAAAGCCAATACCAAAACAAAGTAAATTAATCTTCTACACATAATAATCCTCCTTCAAAAAAGCTAAGATAATTATGCTTTGGCCACACACCAAAACACTCGTTCCCGCAGAGGCGGGATACGAAATTTTCGTTGAAACGTGAAAACCTCCACTTGTGAAGCACAAAGTCGATGTTACAACTAACTCTGCGCCTTGCATAATAGCTCCTCCTATAGCTCCTCCTTTATTTGGAACAGCTTAAAGATTCCACACACCCAACCAATTATATTTATACCAGATTTGCTATCTTAACGTCAAGAAAAAAATATAGTTAGGATGCTTCGAATGCTTCGATGATGTCCCTGGAGCAGCCGAGGGGGCCTTGGATGGAGCTTTAGTTCCGACCCATTGCTGCAAAATGCATATCTGCAAAATCCATAAACTGCTGCCAGTCATATTGGGTAAGGTTATGGCCGCCGGAACGAACGTGATAACCGATGGCACCTTTCTGAACAGACTTGTCAAGGCCGGGCATCTGTCTAACGCCCAGTCCATCGACGCCCAGCAAACGATAAACGGGAGCTGCATTCTTGCACGCCAAGAATTCTCCTCGCGGGTCAGCCCACAAGTCCCCATCTGCACTGGTTACATAAACCGGACGCGGCGCAATCAGTGCAATGAGCATATGCTGGTCAACCGGCAGGTCGTCTTCCTTGCCGTTGTATTTCTTGAAATTTTCGCAGAACCAGTGCGGAAAGCTCTTATTAATGCGCTCGACGGTTTCCCCGAATCGCCGGCGACTCAGCGCCGCCCCCCCGCAGCCGGAGTTGTTGGAAATCACGAAGGCAAAACGCTCGTCCCTTGCTCCTGCCCAGAGGGCCGTCTTGCCCAAACGTGAGTGACCCAAAACAGCAACACGCTTGTTATCAATGTCACCATCGGTTTCAAAGTAGTCCATGGCCCGGCTCAGGCCCCACGCCCAGGCGCCGATGGCGCCCCAGGCATCGGCTGGACGTTCGCCGTCGATTAGTTTATCAAAGACCGGGTGTACACCATTTTTAAAACCATCGTGAAAGTCCGGGTCGATGTCACCATAGTAAATCGTTGCCAGGCCGTAGCCGCGTTTGAGAATCTTTTCGATCGGAAATCTCGCACGGCCGCGACCACGCGATTCTTCATTAGCGCGGTTTTTCACTACCCCTTTGCTTCCCGGGCGCATCCAGTTTTCTGAGAGCTTGATAGCAGGGTCGCGGTTGATTGTATGGTTGCCGCCAAAGTTCAGGATAACAAAGGCCGGAACAGGCGTTTTGACCGCATTGGGCAGATAGATAAGGATGTCCATCTTCGGCCCATCTTTTTTACCGGTAAAGTTCACGGTTACCTGCTTGCGAGTGGCCAAACCGGCCAGTGCATTTCGCTCCAGGTCAAAGACCTTGAAGGATATATTCTTCGGCTCCAGCTTTGGCGCGCGACCATAGACATATTTTCGGAAAAGCTCGAGTATTTCCGGCCGACGTTTGGTCCGCCATGTTCTGGCATTGGTCACCTTCGTTCCATCGGAGAGTACCAATGGATTTGGCAAAGTGTACTTCGGAACTCTTTGCTCGGAATAGTTGGTCTCGGGGCGTCGTTTCATAAGTGCCTCGGCTAATTTAGGTGAGGCCTTCCAGCCGCTATCTGCGGTGTTACTGAAACCAAAGACCTCAGCAGAGAAAAAAATAGCACTGAAAACTGTCAAAAACGTTATGAGTAACTTATTATTAAACATTATAAAACCTCCAAATCCTGACTAATTGGCTAATTATAATCAATCGTATCCCAGGCAGTCAATAGTCAAACAAGGATTTTCAGAAAAGAAAATTGGGCCTTACAAGCCGAAACCTAATCACAATCAGGGGCAGTACAAAGTAGCCACTCGGCTGCCATAATTGCGAAATCTACGAAGTCAACTTTGCAATCCTTATTAAGGTCGGAGAAGGGGTACGGATGCTCGGAATCTCCGCAGTATGGTAATGGGTTAACCATCAGGTCATAAAGTATCGGTGAGGCCTGCTCGTCCGCACTTTGAAAAGTAACTTTCATTTCCAAATATCTTCCGTTCGGAGTATTGTAGAGGGCCGAATCGTTTTTGACATCTTCCCATACAGACCATCTACGCCGGTCATTAGAGCTCCTCGCTTTAACAGCCAAAGAGGTTCCTGTCGGCTCATAGCTGTTCCAGGATACCAGGCCCCATTGTGAATCAAAAACCTTAGTATTGTGAACAACCGTCCATGAGCCGGTTTTTGTCGTGAACGTTCTCGATATTAGTCCAGTCATATCACTGTAGCCGTAGTGCCTGGTGCCGGCAATTCTTTTCGAAAGGTCAATCAGATTAGTTTGAGGGTCTATCCTGTTAATATACTCATCGCCGTTATCCACTACCCAAACCTTGCCGTCAGCATCAACCACCACGCCTGTAGGAGTATTTCCAACAGGAATGGTCTGTAGTTTAGCGCCGTCATTGCTCCAACGAGTCACGGTACAAGGCTGGGAATCAGCAGTCCAGACATTGCCGTCATCTGTACAGGCCACTCCTCTTGATTCAAATACGCCGGGCTTTGTCCAGTCGAGCGTGCCGGTTTGTATATTAATCCTGGAAAGTTTAGAACCTGTCCATCCGGAAACAAAAAGATGTCCGAACCTGTCTAATCCCAAGCCATAAACAAAATGTCCTACATTTACAATAGAAAGTGAATCGTCCATCGGGTCCAATCGCAGCACATGGCCCTCATCGTGGCCGGAAGACCAAAGAATACCATTCTCATCCACAACAGCCCCATAAGCGGTATGATTGAACAACGAAACGTCAATAGTCTTTAATATTTGCCCATCCGAACCACGTATATAATAATACATCATACTGCTGAAACAGCCTGCCCAAATATTGCTGGATTTGTCCACAGCAATTCCTCGCGGCCCAACCTCCCAGGAATCGCTCGTATAAGCTCCCTGATACTGACCTGGTATGTAGGTCCCTTCGGCTTCCGGAATCAACACTACCTCATAAATAACACATTCATCGCTGGCCCAGGGCAGAATTTCATCATCACTAATTTTACCATCTCCATCAAGGTCGCGGGATGTTTCAATAATGCCATTCCAGTTGCGATCCATATATTGTCCGTTTTCCAGCAGTCCTATCTTGACCACAGTGCCGGTGTGGCGATTGCCTACCCAGCAATTGCCGAATAGATCGACCGTTGTTCTGGAGGGATTGCCATTTGAGCGTGGCCCTGTGCAATATCGGCCCAATTCTCTGCCGCTTCTTGTATCAACTTTGGAAACTGTCCCTTCATTGGAGTTGGGTACCCAAATGAACGGCAATGTAGTAGACTCGGTTGAAAGCTGCAATTGGTCGGGAACTGTTTCATACTCGAGGCTAATAAGTGTCCCTTTATCAAAATCCTCATTTATGGTATATATCCGGCCCTGAAGAGATGGGGGGAGGGAGACTGCGAACGTCGTTACCGCTTTGACCATGTCATCTTTATTCGGGTCGCTTGAAGAGACTGCTGTGACCAGCTCTTCCAGCACACTGCCATCAGGTATGTAAGGTCCGGGCGTAATTTCCAGTATCAGTTTCATAGAGCCGCCGGAAGGCAGAACAGGGCTGCTCCATCCGGCGCCTGTTACTGCGTCGCTGATATCAGCCTGGCTCAAAGTATCAAAGTAACTTACGTTCCAACTTTCATTCGGCGCCGAGCAGGTAATTATAAAACGGTCAGATGCAAACCTTTGGTTCTCTAACTTTATATCGTAAATGGCAACCATCCCCTCACCAATTGCCTGGCTTTTCGTCTGCAAGGTTAAATCATTATAAACATCATCGCCGGCATACAGGAGCTCATCGTCCGTGCGAATCTGCAAGTCCGGCTGAACGTATTGGCTCGAATCAACAACGATTACGTTGTCGAACACAGCTCTGCACTGTACACCGTCCATGCGTGATGTAACAGCCAAACCGATATAGACGGTCTGGGGCATGTCGATGGTCGCCGGGTTACGGCCTTGCGGGTCGGGAGAGACAAACTCATCGTTGGGCTGGGCGAACCAATTAATGCCATCCGCCGAATAATAGCCTGTGAATGTGCTGCCTTGACGCACAATTCTAATCCAGTAGGGCAAAGTGATTTTGCCCGGCCTGCTATTTGATGAATTCGTGGATTGACCGGTAAATTGGCGGTGCAGAAAAGTTGTTCCTCCAGACGGCGTCAGCGCCATAAAGGCATGTTTGGAATTGGGCTCAAGGGTCTCACGAATCATCAAGCCGGCCTTGGCCCAGTCATGGGTCTTTTCTATGCTCACGATGCGTGCCGTTATTACACTGTCGCCCAACGCCGTTGTACACACATAGCTGAAAGCATCTGAGCTGTACCAGATATCCGAACCATCTCCACCGACAATCCATTCATTGTTTTCTTCAAAAGCAATCCCGCCTATACTCGCCTCACCGATATCCTGCTGAGACCATCCCGTGGGCAGTTGAGCTAAGGCATTGCCGGCAAAGGTCAATACAAAAACAAAGAAAACGAAACAAGTTAGCTGTCTATACATAAATAGTTTCATCTGAGAAACCTTATCTGCCTGCACCTGTGTTTGCCTCGACACCTGTACCCGCGTTTTCTGTGCGGGCAGCACAGGTGCGGGCACAGGTGGCGCAGGCACAGGTATTTTTCAACTTTGCCGCTATTATTTGCGTAGCTTTATGAAACAGCTCCTCGGATAATATGGAACAGGTTACTTAGGATAAATCCCGACAGTTCTCAAACATGCGGTCAACAGGAATAACTATTCCGCATGTCTTTTTGTAACTTGTACTCAACACTATCGACGAGGGCCTGCCAGGATGCCTCGATGATGTTCTCGGAGCAGCCGACCGTGCCCCAGATAGAGCTTTTGTCCCGCGACTCAATTATTACACGCACACGGGCAGCAGTTCCAGCTTTGGCATTGACTACTCGAACCTTATAATCAATCAGGTGAATATCTTTAATCCCGGGATAAAAATTCTCCAGCGATTTTCGCAAAGCAGCATCAAGTGCATTGACCGGGCCGTCACCCTCGCCTACGACATGTTCGGTTACGCCGTCCGGCCGAATGAGTTTGACTGTTGCCTCAGTAACCATATCGCCCGTGGCGCGTTTCTCAACAATTGTATGATACTTCACAAGCTCAAAAGACGGCTTATATGTGCCCATAATCTTTTTGACCAGCAGGTCAAAACTGGCATTTGCCGCCTCGAATTGATAGCCCTGATTCTCAAGCTCCTGAACACGGTTGAGTATCTTCCGGGCTAATTCCTTATCCTCACCTATCTTTGCCTTTTCCAGCTCAGCCAAGACAGTTGATTTGCCGCTTAGTTCAGATATAAGAAACCGCCTTTCGTTTCCTACAAGTTCAGGCGTAATGTGCTCATAAGTTTGTTTACTTTTTCGCAAGGCGTCCACGTGCAGGCCGCCCTTATGCGCAAAGGCGCTCTCGCCAACGTATGGCATATTCATCACCGGCGCTAAATTGCCTATTTCAAAAACGTAGCGAGATACCTTGGTCAGGGTCTTGATTTTTTCCGGGCTAAGGACTTCAAAGCCCATCTTAAATGCAAGGTTTGGTACGACCACGCACAAATTTGCGTTTCCGCATCGTTCGCCCAGCCCGTTTATTGTGCCCTGGATGTGCCGGGCGCCGGCTCGAACCGCAGCCAGACAATTGGCTGTGGCACAGTCAGTATCATTATGGGTGTGAATCCCAACCACCACCGTGCTGAAATACTCGCAGACGGTCTTCGTGATTTCGTACACCTCGTCGGCTAAAGAACCGCCGTTAGTATCGCAAAGCACAAGCACATCGGCACCGGCCTGGGCGGCAGCAGCTAAAACCTTCATCGCATATTCCGGATTTTGCTTGTAGCCGTCGTAGAAGTGTTCGGCGTCGAAAATAGTCTCCAGGCCATGATTTTTAAGATACTCGACAGACTCAGCGCAAATAGTAAGGTTCTCATCGAGCGAACAGCCCAGAACGTCCGTTACATGCATGTCCCAGGCTTTGCCAACCAAAGTAGCGACCTGCGTTTTGCAGGCAAGCATTGCATTCAGCGAAGCATCATCTGAGACATCGTAATCGGCTCTGCGAGTAGTACCGAACGCTGCAATTTTTGAATTCTGTAAACCCAGTTTGGCGGCTTCGGTAAAGAACTGCATCTCCTTGGGATTGGAAGCCGCATATCCCCCTTCAATATATTCGAGGCCAAGCTCGTCGAGGCATTTAGTGATTGCAAGCTTGTCTTCGAGAGAGAAACTGACGCCCTCGGCCTGCATACCATCGCGTAGGGTAGTATCGTAAAGCTTTATTTTTTCCATCGGTTCGTATCTCGTATTCGGACTATTGACAATTAGAAATCTTGCGCTCCATATATTCACGCGCCTGCTGTACTTAATTTTATCCGGGCAATATCGGAATGTAAAGGGTGAAAAGTCAGCAGTCAAAAAGATGGCGATGAAATGAGCGCCAAAAAAATATGCTCAAAATTTATTGTAACACCCTTGCAATCATGACGATAGTTAGGTAAAATACAAGGTTTGTGTAAATATTGATAAGTAGCTTAGTGTATTGGATATAACAAATATGATTCTGACACAAATATTGCAGCCAAACTGCGTTAAAGTTCCGGTTGAAAACAAAGACAAGGAAGCCGTAATAACCGAACTTGTGGATTTGCTCAATGCGAACGGATTATTGTTAGACAGAGAAGTGGCCCTGAACGCGGTTTTGACACGTGAACGAACACGTAGCACCGGAACGGGCGCTGGAATAGCCATCCCTCACGGCAAATGCAATGCCGTCAAGGAACTGGTTATGGCGATTGGAATCGCACAGGAGCCGATCGAGTTTGAAAGTGTCGATGGAAAACCGGTAACAATTCTCATTCTGCTGGTCTCGCCGGCTAACCAGACCGGTCCACATATTCAGGCATTGGCCAGCATAAGCAGACTCATGCTGAACGAAGAATTCAAACAAAAGCTTGAACAAGCAGCTTCCGCTGAGAAGGTTTATGAGCTTCTGAGCGATACAGAGAACGAAGTGAGCTAAAGTGTCTAAAGTGACACGTAAGTGTCATCCTGAGGTGAAGCCGAAGGATCTGGCCAACGAATAAGAGATTCTTCACTTCGCTGCGCTGCGTTCAGAATGACAGCGAAGCTGTCACTTTAGGCACTCCAAACTTTAATTCGTTGTTTCCCAGAGAATCAGGCCCATTTCATAAGGATTAACCAGGTCGTCGTGCATAGGTAAAACTCTCACAGCCACGCCGTGTCGGCCTGTGTTTCTACAAGGCATCGAGCCTACAAACCAGTGTTCGCCTTGCTGCTCAGCCGCTTCCTTATAATCCATTCTCAAAGCGGAGCCTCGCCTTATATTACCCCAGGTATCAACAGGACCATGATAAAGCTCAACTGAAATATTATCTGGGTTAATCCTGCCCAGCTTAACCAAGGCCCTGACGCATAACTGCGAGCCAACTTTTAATTGGGGCTGTTTGGGATTTAGCTGTTCGTTACCATTGCCGTTGTGAACTTCCATTACCACATCTTTGACGGCGAACTCGGACCAGGCTTCTCTCATCTGGGCCTTCCACTTTGAAAACTCCCTGGCTCTGTTGCAATCTGTCGCAGTCAGATAGCTGTATTTGGCCAGAGCGGGATTGTAGAGCCTTTGAGTATATTCAGCAACCATTCTGTGCGTGTTGAACCGTGGCGATATCCACTTGATAGAATTTTTTACTCTGCGTATCCAGGCCCGGGGCAAATTGTCAGCCGAGCGGGTGTAAAACAGTGGAATAACTTCATTTTCCAAAATATTATAAATTGCCCGTGACTCAAACGTATCTCGATAATCCTCATCCTCATAGCTCTGGCCTGCGCCAATGGCCCAGCCCCCCTCAGGCGTGTAACCCTCGCACCACCAGCCGTCTAAAGTGCTCATATTCAGTCCACCGTTGACTGCTACTTTCATACCACTTGTGCCGCTGGCCTCCATCGGTCTTCGTGGATTGTTTAGCCAGAGGTCAACACCGCAAAGCAAAATCCTTGCCATATCAATATCGTAGTTTTCCAAAAATACCAGGCGGCGTGTGACGTTGTGATGGTTTGCAAAGTGAACAATCTGACGTATAATGTCCTTGCCTTCCGAGTCCTTTGGGTGGGCCTTACCTGCAAAAATAATTTGAATAGGCCGTTCGGGATCGGTAAGCAGCTTTACAAATCGCTTCGGGTCTCTAAGCAGCAGATTGCCCCTTTTATAGCTGGCAAATCTTCTGGCAAAACCAATGGTCAGTGCCTCAGGGTCAAGAATCTCCTCGGCGCGGTTCATTTCGGTGTGGTAAGTGCCTCTGCGTTCCATCTGAGCCTTAAGTCGGTTGCGGGCAAAAACAATTAACTGCTCTTTACATCGCTGATGTATTTGCCAGAATTCCTCATCAGGAATTTGCTCGACGTTATTCCAGAGTTGCTTTTCCATCATTTCATCTGCCCAATTCGGACCAAGGTACCTTTCATACAAAGAATTCATCTCACCTGATAACCAGTTTTTGATGTGAATACCGTTCGTAATCGATTTTATAGGCACCTCATCGAGAGGAAGTCCAGGCCAAATGCTGCCCCATATACCACGTGCTATTTGACTATGCAATTTACTTACGCCATTCGTATAACCGCCCAAGCGTAAGGCCAAAATTGTCATCTTAAACGTCTCACTATCATCGTCAGGAAGTATTCTTCCCAATGACAAAAACCGTGCCCTATTTATCCCGAGCTTTGGGAAATAACCACTGAAATATTTATCCATCAACGCCACATTAAATTCATCAAGCCCGGCTTTAACAGATGTATGCATCGTAAAAACGTTGCCGGCTTTTGTTGCTTCCATGGCCTCATCAAAAGTCATATTTTTGGCGGTTCGCAATTCACGGATTCTCTCCAGCGCCATAAAAGCAGCGTGCCCTTCATTCATATGACATACGGTTGGAGTGATATCCATTGCGGTCAGGGCCTTTAAGCCGCCAATGCCCAACATAATCTCCTGGCGAATCCGCAGCTCGCGGTCGCCGCCATAGAGACTGCAGGTAATCATACGGTCCCCCGAGGAATTCGCAGGTACGTTCGTATCCAGTAGATATAACTTCACCCTGCCAATGGAAACACACCAAACTTGTGCCACTACACATCTGCCTGGATACTCAACACTGATTGTTAAGGGCCGACCGCTTTCTTTGCGTACAAGCTCTATTGGCATACTATAGAAATCATTCTCTATATATTCCTCCCGCTGCTCACCTTCGACGCTCAAAAACTGGCTAAAATAACCCTTCTGATACAAAAGACCGACGCCCACCAATGGAACACCAAGGTCAGAAGAACTTTTTAGGTGGTCTCCCGCCAGGACTCCTAAGCCACCTGCATAAATTGGCAAACATTCATGAATGCCAAACTCTGCACTAAAATAGGCAATAATTGGTTTTGGGGATTTTGAACAAACCTTTTCGTACCAGGTCGGTCTATTAAGATATGATTTGAGCTTTTCGGCAGCGTTCTGCAGCTGACCCAAAAAGCCCTGATTTTCAGCCAGTTTGTCCAATTTTTCCTGCGAAATAGTGCCAAGCAGTTTCACCGGATTGTGGCTGCAAGCCGACCATAAATCACTATCAACACGTTTGAATAATTCTGCAAACTCAGGGTTCCAGCACCAAAACATATTCTTAGCGATAACCTCAAGGTTCTTTATAGGCTCGGACAACGCCGGCAAAATGGTGAAGCTTCTGACGCCTGGCATTCTTAGTCCTCCACAATTTAGGTCAAATAGGGATTCTCCATTAGTTTCCGTTTAATTTTAATCGACAAATATATTGATTGTCTTAACCCGAAAAACCAAAGCAAATGCTAAGTTTGTCAAATTTGAAATGTCCGATATATCCCCCACTTTGTGGAAAAAACAAAAAAAGGCCTGAACAAACAGGCCTTTTATCTTAGTTGCGTGGCCCTCCTCCACGAGTGCCGTAAAAAAGCGTTTGAAAAGGACCCTTTACTACCAAGTGGGCAATCGTTGCTTGTGTCCGAAAGTCCTATCGGGTAGGCATTTCCGATCCATCAAGGCCTGATTTCCCTGAGTACGGGTATCGGTTCTTTCAAACACCTGCTTCTTATACGAACACCGCAGGGGTTAGCCCGCAACTTTATTTTATAACAGATTACAAACGAAAAGTCAATAAAATAGCAATATAATTCAGGCAAATAATTAAATTCTTCAGCCTTTCTCTTTATTGATTTTTCGGCTTTTAGGGCCTTTTTTCTAAAGTCAAATTCAAACTTAAAATTAAAATAGCCACATCCGGTGTTTGCGGCTAACTGAAACCTTAGAACTTATAAATAAATTATCTTCCATTTTTGGCTGGCTGCGGCTTCGGCTGGCGGCGTCAGCAAAACTCGGACTACCAACCAGTAGGCCTGCGTTTTGCTTCCTTGCCAGCCTTGTCCTCGCTGGAGCCAAAACGAAACCTAATTTCTTTACCAGTCCTTAGTTATTGACCGGTCGCTTACGTTCCCAGCTCTGTTGTATTGACTTTGCAGAAGGAGCTTCTCATGTAATATGAATCAGACGGTGCGTAGTTCTGCACGTACGGACTTAGCCAAACTCTCTACAATATCAGCCTCAAAGTTGTCAACTCTCTGGTGGGTCAACGTGCCGTCCTCATCTCTAAAGCGCAGCGAAAGCGTAACACTTTTTTTGCCGGACCCAATGCCCTTGCCATGGTATATACCGACAAATTGAATCTCTTCAAGTTCGACGGATGCCTTGTTTCTAACCGCCTCAATAATATCAGCCCAACGGATATTCTCGTCCACGATAATCGAAAGGTCGCGCTGTATCGCCGGGAATCTTGGTAGCGGCTTGACTTTTATGGCGCCACTTTGCAGAGTCAAAAGCTGTCCAAATTCCAGCTCTGCAGTGCAGGGCGAAAGCTCTTTGAAATCAAATTTCTCTTTCACCGCACCCGACACAATCCCTGCGGTACCGATTGCTTGAGAGTTCACGATGATTTGGGCACCGGTTTGCGCCCAGAGAAAGTCCGCAGGAGCAAAAACAATTTGTGCATCTCTATCAATATTTTTTATCAGCCCTTCAATCACGCCACGCAGGTCTCTAAAATCACTGTCACAGACCAGGGCCAGTTTAGTCTTCTGAATCGGCAGCCCACTGCCCTGCTCAGGTGCCGGCACAAAAGTATCTGCAATCTCAAATATCCTGCACGGCAAGTTCTTGGCGTTAAGGTTTGTTTTTAAAACTCCCAGCAGAGAGCCGATAAGGGTCTGGCGAAGCAGATTCGCATTCTTTCTGGATACGTCTTTTACCGCCAAATATTCCTTAACACCTGTCTTCGTGAAAAGCTCTGCAATAGAATTGTCAACAAAGCCAACGTTAATCGTTTCATAAAAGCCACAGCCGTTAAGATACATTCCGAGCGATTCGACCAACTTCTGATGTGTATCGACCGGCACCACTTCGATTTTGATTTTAGATTCTGTCGGCACCTTGTTATAGCCATATACACGTGCGACTTCTTCAATTAAATCAACTTCACGATAAACGTCACTGCGCCACGAAGGTACCGAGCAAACTATCAAATCATCCCTGCTTTGCGGCTTGAAACTTAAAGCAGTGAGAATTCTCAGCACTTCTTCGCAAGGGACCTCGATACCGAGCAATCTGTTTAAGCGTGAAAGCCGCAGCGTTACCTCTTTCTGTCCCGGCTTTTTCGGATAAATATCAACCACTCCCTTAGCCACTTTACCGCCTGCTACCTGAGTTATCAGTTGTGCTGTGCGTTTTGAGGCCCAGTCCACCATCTCGATATCGACGGTACGTTCAAATCGAAAGGCGGCCTCCGAAGGCAGTGCGAGTCTGCGGGATGTTGTGCGGACACTGACAGGGTCAAAGTAGGCATCCTCCAGAAGAATTGTGGTGGTCGTTTCGCTGACCTCGGTATCCAGCCCGCCCATAACGCCGGCTATAGCCACAGGTCCTTGTGCATCGGCAATAACCAACATATTAGGATTAAGATCGCACTGTGTACCATCAATGCTGGTCAGACGTTCGCCGGCAATGGTCTTTCTGACTATTATTTTGCCATCAGCAATCTTAGCGTAATCGAAGGCGTGCGGCGGCTGGCCGGTCTCCATCATTGCATAGTTGGTCGCATCAACCACATTATTGACGCTCCGCAGCCCCACAGCTTCAAGCCGTCTTCTGAGCCAATCCGGCGATGGGGCAACTTTGATGCCGTCAATAATCCGGGCGGTATATCGGCCGCACAAATCCGGCTCGACAATTTCTACATCGGCGAATTCTCTAACGTCTTTATCCAACTCGTCCAGGTCAACAGCCGGTATCTTTAGCTCTTTGCCGGTCGCAGCAGTCAGCTCTCGGGCAATACCGATATAGCCCAAGCAATCACCGCGGTTGCTGGTTATCTCAACGTCGATTACAACATCGTCACCGAGATGTTCTATCCCCTCACAAGGAAATCCTAAATCGCTCAGTATCTCAGCGATTTGGTCAGCCCCGTTAGAGCCTTTTCCTTTCGGGCCTCTAACGGGGTCAGCACCAAGGCCGGTTTCGATATAATCACTTAGCCAATTCAGTGAAATTTTCATAAAAAAGCACCGTCAAGAAATTCAAGTACCACAGTCCGAATTAAGCGATACATTACCCACAAGGATCGGAACTGTCAATGGTCTGATTTTAGATTTCATGCGTTATCCTCAAGCATTGTCATTCCTGCCCCGCATCGTATGCGGGATAAAGTCCAGCAGGAATCCACAAGAATTGGGTTTGAATTGGGTTTGTTTTTTTGGAGCCGGAAGGCGGTTTCATT
>JAIVYN010000070.1:0-15142 GCA_048635425.1 Candidatus Aegiribacteria sp. | reverse complement strand
TCTTCCGATCTCCTTGCTGAAGAACAACTTCTTGCCTTGCTTGGCTGCCGGGCTGAGCCGACCGTCAACGAGGTATGGGCTGGGTACCGGCTCGACCGACTTCAGATATGTGTCAATTGTGGCCGCATCTTCCTCTGGAGGATTTGTGAAGAGAATATGTTTGAGGCCCGTCCGAACGGCCATTTCGGCCGATGCGCGGACCCCCGAACTCATCACTGGCGGTGTCTTGTGACTGAGGAGCAGGCTCTTGGTATTTTTCAGGTTGCCTATTCCGTCATTGGTCAGGTCCCAGTTAAGGCCATCCATGCGGCCATCCGGATGGCAGCTGGCGCAGCTTTGCCAGTGTTGGAAGCATAATTCGGCGTCGTTAAAGAGCATCTCTCCACGTCGCCGGTCGGTCAGTTTTGGCTTAGGGCCGAGCGCCAACTCCTGGACAATGTTGGGCGATTTGGGTTCAAGTTGAACTACGCTCAATGTATCAGTGAAGTACTGGGCAACATAGGCTTTAGAGCCAATGACCGCTATTCCGCGCGGCCCCTTGCCCTTTAGCTTGATTCGCCGACGTAAGCCAGCCAGAAAGGTAAGGTCATTAGATACACCGGCAGCGGAGCCCAAGGTATAGAGCTCGCCGCTTTCTTCCTTTTTGCCCTTCAGGCGAGCCCGAAGACGGCGGAAATAGTCCAATAACTCGTTCCGATCGTCATATAGGACTTCTCCCACCTTGCTCGACTCTGGGTTCACTGGCATCGCCAGCAGCTTCTCCAAGAGGGCTGTCGCGTCGATCACGCTCAACTCATTGGTGCCCGCGTGGGTCACGCAGATCCATTTCCCATTAGTCGTGCAGGCCACACCCCACGGATTGGCTGCACCCAAGTACATGTCATCCAATAGCACGGTGCTGAGCAGCTTCTTTTCCCTCATTTCGATGACGCTCAGTGCGTTGGCATTCATCCATCCGTATTCCACCTGTTTTGTGGGCAGTTCATAGCGGGCCAGGATATGCGTTACGTAGGCATACTTGCCGTCGGGAGATACAGAAATGCCTCGCAGCCCAGATGCACCGCTTGGAAGGCGAATCGTAATTGTTGCGTTGCTCTGTGTATCAATGATTGTCACCAGTGCGGCCACATCGGATGTATCGGCGCGGTCGGCCGGAAGGTGATTGATTATCAGCACCGACTTACCGTCGGGAGTAATGGCTGTGGCGAGCGGCTCACGAGTGGCAGATATCCTGGCTACCTCCTTGCGGGTCTTTAGGTCGATCACGGAAACGTCATTGTCAAAGCGGTTGCAGACGTACAGCCGTTTTCCATCGGGCGTAACCGTCGGGCCGCACGCCGTGTGTCCTACTGGAATCGTCGTCTTTATCTTACCGGATTCAGCATCCATAACGAGGAGCGTGCTTTGCGCAGCAGCGCAGGTTACATAGAGCTCTCGACCATCAGGACTCAACGTTAGGCCGGTCGGTTTAGCTGGTGTGGCAATCGAACGAGTAACCTTGCCGCTGTGGATATTAACGAAGGCGATCCGCTTTGCGTCGGCAAAGGCGATATACAGCATCCGGCTATCGCTCGATGGGACCACGCTGCCTGGCCCCAGATACTTTCCTACTTCCCCGCCTCCGGCTCTCGCAGCAACCATTAGACTGCAAAAGATCAACGTCCATAGTTTGACGTTCAGGTGTTGGTTTGTCATACGAAGTCTTCGTTATTATGTTTTTCGCTTTCAAATTTCGACAACACTTCCTGTTTTTATCTCCACGAATTGTTCGGGGTATTTCAAAGCACCAAAGCTGCATGAACCGAGGTCTATTTGAATGCTCCTCCAAGGTATATAGAAAGTCAATTTGAGACAGATATTATAGCAGAAAGTGGGTAAAATGGCGAGCGAGGAGCCCAAGGGTTTAAATGTCTATTTTATAAAAGGTTAGACTAAATGTCACGTGGTACTATTGGCAAATGCTCCCGAAACTTTTTTTTTAATCCAGACTTCTGGTCGAATCCGCGATATGATTCACCAGGTCTTATTCACCAATCCGGGTGAAAGGGTAAATCGACCGGACTTTGGCTGTGGCCTTTTAGGGCCTATCTAGCTCGTGAACCTGCTTTCCTTTATTGAAGAGGTGAGCTAATTCTTTTTGGCTCAAGCACGACCTCAAGAAACTGCGATTATGACCTGAAAAATGGGTCTGGATTTTGTCTTTAGGGTTCAATCAGATTCTTATGTCGGGGTCGGCATGACCGACAATGGATAAGCCCTGGGCATGTAGATAGAAACAACCTCTTTCGAACCACCAATAGGTGAGCCCAAAAAACGTTCGAAGCTGAGCAAAGCAAGGCAGCTTGCCTTTGATCTGTTCGAGCAAAAACTTTCCGTAAAAGAAGTGGCAAAATCTATTGAACGAGCCAACCACAACCCAATACCTGGTTGAGTATATCAAGCGAGAGAAAATCAACAACCCGTATCCCTGGGTAGATGAGCAAACGTTTGGCCATCCATCTCCAATGAATTTGCCTGGCAGTAATCTTTAATGGCTGCAAGGACAACTTCGCCATATTGTTCACATTTTGCCTCACCAACACCTTTGACTTCGAAGAAACCATCAAGCGTGGAAGGCCTTTGCCTGGCCATATCTCTCAGGGCTGCATCGCCAAAAACGATATAAGCAGGCACCTTCTTTTTGCTTGCAATAGTTGACCGTAATTTTCGTAAAGCTTCAAATAATCCCTTATCAACACCTTCCCAAGAATCCGTAATAACCTTGGATGCTTTAACGGGTCTTTCTACTGGTTTCAGCAGCCGGGGTGTTTCTTTTCCCTTTAGAACATGCCAGCCTTTTTCGGTTATGTTCAGCACATTGTATTCGCCGGTTTTTTCAATGTAGTCCTGTCCTGTAAGTTGCTCAATCCAGTCATGTACGATGTGTTTCGAGTAGTCGCTAAGTAAGCCATAGGTACTTAGCTTGTCATGGTTGTTTTCTATTATTCGCTTATCTTCTGAGCCGGTCAGTACCAGAGCAGTATAGTTGCCGCCAAATCGCTGGTCAAGACGAGCTATGCAGGACAGGATTTTCTGAGCGGTTACTAATGAGTCATCTATACAATCCAATTCGCCAAGACACATGTCACAGGCGGTGCAGTTATCCTTTTTGAGGTCCTGGCCGAAGTAACGAAGAATCGCCTTATGTCTGCATACCCCGCCGGTACAGTAGCTATACATTCCGTTGAGTTTAATCATGGCAATCTTCTGGATCTCTGCAAGCATATCCCTCATTAAGCTTTTCCAGATGCCGTAATCACCACCCGAATAGAATAAACAGCATTCCGCCTCAAGTCCGTCACGGCCTGCCCGGCCGCTTTCCTGTTGATAGTGCTCAAGAGATTTAGGCATGCCGGTGTGAATGACGTAACGAACATTAGATTTGTCGATACCCATGCCAAAAGCGATTGTCGCTACAATGGTATCAACCTTTTCATTGATGAATTGTTCCTGATTTTTTTTGCGGTCTTCATCTGTCATACCAGCATGGTATGGTGCGACACTATAGCCTTTAGTGGCCAGTTGAGCACGCATGGAATCGACGTCTTTGCGTCGGATGCAGTAGATAATGCCGGACTCGCCTTTGTGGCGGTCAAGTGCGGCACAAACCTGTTTTAGTATCGTTTTTCTTGGCCGAACTTTATAGACCAGATTTGGCCTATCGAATGAGCCGATTAGCATTTGAGGGTTTTTGAGTCGCAACTGCTCGGCAATGTCGTTGCGAACGTGTTCAGTAGCGGTAGCAGTGTAAGCCGCAATGGTAACGTCAGGGAAAATCTGCTTTAATGACCCCAGTTGACGATATTCTGGCCGAAAATCATGACCCCACATACTGACACAGTGAGCTTCATCAACAGCGATAAAGGACAGCTTCGTTTTTTTAAGAAAATCAACGAAGCCATCAGACAAAAACCGCTCAGGAGACAGATACAGCAGTTTCAGCGTTTGCTCATTGATTCTGGCAATAACACTATCGCGTTCACTTACAGACATGGAACTGTCAATTCTCATTGCTGAAACACCGCATTCTGTTAATGCGTCAACCTGATCTTTCATCAAAGATATAAGAGGCGATACCACAACAGCAAGTCCCGGCATAGTCACGGCCGGCGCCTGAAAACAAAGTGATTTGCCGCCACCGGTTGGCAGAACTACTATCGAATCGGTGCCGCGGCTAATGCATTCCATAGCTTCTTTCTGTAATGGCAGAAAACCATCATAGCCCCAATACTTAGTCATTGCCTTTTGAATATTTTCCATCATAGACAAAATACTCTCGAAGTTACTTTTAACAGTTTCTGTCTTCGGTTCGGATTTTCTCCAGAATTTCCATTAAAGGTGTTAGTTTTAATACTGTTTTATAAACCAGCACATTTTCCCCGATGTTTGCTCCTTCTCGCAGGTTTTTTTCTGGCACTGCAATTATAATCCTGTGATGTCGAAATTGTTGCAAGGTTTCTCGTCTGTGTGCCAGATATTCCGGTGTCCAGAAACCAACTATTTCTAAAAGTACCTCGGTGCCGTTTTTATGGCGGAAAGTAAAATCAGGGACAAAAGTTTTTTGATGGTCATGTAAAATCCGGCCTTCACGGATCAACTGCCAGCCGTTACGTTCAGAGCCGAATTTCTTAGCAAAGGATTCTTCCAGAGTTGAGTCGAACTCATCTGGTGAAGGCAAATGGCTGGTGAAACCGTCTTTGTCGGAAATAACAAGTTTTGCAGACCGGTTCCATGGAGTTTTAACCGATGCAGTCATTTTCCAGCCTTTACAGGCCAGCAACACCGGTAGAAACCTGGCAAAATTTACGCCATATCGGCGAGTCTCATGTAATACCGAGGCCGGCCCTGAAAAAGTAATCCGGTATTTCGAAGGACCTGAACGTACTATATCGTGCAAAAGGTGAGCTAACTTAGCATAACGGAGTATGGTTTTGAAATCATCCGTTGCTGATACAATCATATTCTCAGCCCTGTAAAGAGATGCCTGAAGCTGAGCCACATTATATCGAGACAGTAAAGCTGAGGAATTGTGATATCCATCAAAGCGTTCCAGCCGTTGGTAAGCTATCACGTCTGAATACAGACTCTGTTCAATCTGGTCCCACGGCAGGCCGAGCTTGTTTGAAAGCTCCCGCTTTATCCTTTTTTCATCATGTTCAAAGAGCTGGTCCGGCTGTTCAACAAGCGGGTGGAAACGGCCAGCTTCAGTGAAAACCTGCAACCGAAGTTTTGCCGCTTTACCATCAGGGTCAGTTTGATAAACACTTGTGTCATCCAGCAGCTTACAAAAAGCCTGAATTCGGCGAATGGGACAATCAGGCTCATCAGCAAAAAGGGATTCAACTTGGCGGTGCAACTGGCGCCGCTGTTGGCCCACACCATTGCTGTAGACAGAGAGCATCTTCTCGGCATATTCGGTATAATGCCGATGCGTACTCTGCGTCAGGCGGTCGGGAATGGCCCGTCCGGCCTTAAAGTCTACGATGGATTGTTCGCTCGTAAGCATCGCTTTTTCGTCGCTTTCGGCTGCGTTGAACTTCCTTGGTATTCTCACAGATTACTTCATACAAAGTAGCCCTGGCACTGCCGGTTCTTCTCAAAACCCTGCCGAGTCTTTGTTTGGCCTGACGGGTTGAGCCTTGACCGCCAATAACAACAGCCACTTTCGCTTCAGGCACGTCAACCCCTTCATCCAGAACACGGTTGGCAACAAGAACCTCAAATTTGCTATTAGCAAAACTATCCAGCACGGCGAGGCGTTCGCGTTTGCGGGTATGCGACAGGATCGTTGGCACAAGGAAACGCCTGGATACTTCTATTGCCATTATATTCGAGCCTGCAAAAACAAGAATTTGCTGACCTTTATGTAGCCTGAAGATGTCTTCCAACACCCGCAGCTTTTCAGCGGCACGGTTCTCGATAGATTGCTTGAGATAATAAGCTTTCTGTGCATTGCGGGCCTGTGGGTCTTTGCCTGATTCTTTACATAAATCCTGCCACCTGTAGCCTGACTGTTCCTTGCGGCGTGAGATTATAAAGTGCCGAATCATCCGGCTGCACTGGTCATACGTCGCCTGTTCGCTGTCAGTCAATGCCACCGGAATACGCACAACATCAAAATCGGCTAAGGTCGAACCTTTAGCTTCCCTAAATGGCATATCATAAACAACAGGACCAATTAGCCAATCCAAATCCTTATGTAAACCATCCGACCGGTGCGGCGTAGCTGTCAATCCAAGCCTCATTGTTGCGGTACTCAGAATAGCTGCCTCACGGCGGCATTTGCCGGGTAGATGATGCTCTTCATCAAAGATCAACAGCCCAAAACCAGCTCCCATCTTAGCCATATGAATATACGCACTGTCATACGTTGTAACTGTTATCGGCTTTATATTAGACAAGCCATCGCCGACGATACCGCCATCTACATCAAAGGCCCGCAAAATCCTCCGGTGCCACTGATACATCAAATCCCGAACCGGTGCAACTACCAGCGTCGCTGTTTTCGTCCGAGCCATTGCCGCAAGTGCCACCTCAGTCTTGCCTGTTCCGGTCGGCATAATTATCTGTCCGCGACAGCCAGCCTGACTCCACGCAGCAAGTGCTTCTGTCTGCTCCGGCCTTAGTTTCGGCAGTTCTACCTTGGGCCAGGAAACACAAGCAGGTTTCATAACTTCATCAGTAAAGTCCGCCCCAAATCGCTCAAGTAAAGCCTTATAAATTGTAGCATAATGAATCGCATCACACCGCCAGGCCCCAACACGAGTATCCCATCTCCGAACACACGAACCACAAGCGTCAAGTAACTCCTTACGAGTTAGCCCTGTAAGGAAAAGTGTCCCTCGATTAAACGATAGGGATATTTGTTTTTGTGTTTCTGATCTGCTCATTGGGCTGTATCATAACACCAAACAGCCCTTTTTGCTATATTACCGTACGGTTATTAAATAAGCATGGAAATCTTAATAATGACCTCCGGATACTTAAGTTTCTTTTCATCCGTCTACTTAATCCGAAAAAAATGAAAAATTATCAAGAAATATTTGTATTTTCGCAAAAAATTGACATTTATTCGGACTCGATATGGGCAAAATCAACATTTGTGGTGTCATTTTGGAGACATGATGTCACCTGAAAATCAGGGTGTTTTCCAGCTCCTGAAAGAGGTGATTTTTCGAAGAATTCTGGAATTTTGCAACTCCCTCAGACATCGACAATTTCATCAGGCCTTAACGGCTTTTTTCCTTTGTCCGAAGGATATTTTTGTAAACTACCCGCGCCTCAAAGCACCCACACCTCGACCCTCGACTGCCAGGAGGGTTTTTTGAGGGACCCGGAAGGATAGAAGAAAACGGAAAACTAATAGGAAAGAATGTAAAAAAAGGGTACAATCTGAAGCAGTCGAGACTTAACCGGAAGAAGAATCAGTTTAAGGAGTAATTGAAAATGGCTAACAAACAGCTTCCCAACAAGAATCTTCAGCCAAGGATAATGACGTATTGGCAGATCGTCCTGGGCCTGACCGTCATAACCATCCTTTGCGGTTGTGCAATGGAACAAGGCACGGTAAACCAGGACCGCTGGATTAGTCTTTTCAACGGCAAGAACCTCGAGGGGTGGATCATCAAGATTACCGGTCATGAACTAAATGACAATTACGGGAACACGTTTTGTGTGGAGGATGGAATCCTGAAGGTCTCTTACGATCAGTACGAGAAATTCGACGGGAAATTCGGGCACCTATTCTATAAGGACAAGTTTTCACACTATATTCTTCGGGTGCAGTATCGGTTCGTGGGAGATCAGACTCCTGGAGGTCCTGAATGGGCCTTTCGAAACAGCGGGCTGATGCTGCATTGTCAATCCCCCGAGAGCATGACAAAAGATCAGAACTTTCCAGTTTCTATAGAAGCCCAGCTGCTCGGAGGTAACGGCAAGGATGAACGTTCAACCGGAAACGTATGTACTCCCGGTACGCACATCGTGATGGACGGCGAACTGGTGACCCGTCATTGTATACCCTCCCGTTCGAAAACTTATCACGACGACCAGTGGGTGACTATGGAAGTTGAGGTGCACGGCAATTCCATCATCAAGCATATCGTTAACGGGCAGGTCGTGTTGGAATATGAGAGGCCGCAGCTTGATGAGAAGGACCCTGACGCCCAGAAGCTGATCGTCGATGGAGAGAAGATGCTCCATGAAGGGTACATCGCCCTTCAGGCAGAAAGTCATCCTGTGGAATTCCGAAAGGTAGAGATCCTCCCATTAGCAGTCGGTGAATATGCTCCCAAGCCAGTGCCACCCGTTGCAAAAAAGGTCCCGAAGAAACTTGAGAAACACGGACATGTCCGAATCGATAACTATTACTGGCTGAAGGAGCGGGACAATCCAAAAGCTGTTGAATATCTCAAAGTCGAAAACGAGTACACTGATTCGGTCATGGCCCATACCGAAGGCATCCAGCAAACCCTGTTTGAAGAATTCAAGGGCCGTATCAAACAGACAGATATGTCCGTGCCGTACAAGCAGGACGACTATTACTACTACACTCGCTATGAAGAGGGAAAGGAATATCCCATCTACTGTCGCCAAAGAGGGACACTGGAGAGCGAAGAAGAGATCATGCTCAATGTCAATGAGTTGGCGGAGGGTCATGATTTCATTTCCGTTCGTCGAGGAGTTGTAAGCTACAATCAGGACCTGCTCGCCTACGCGGTGGATACGGTCGGTCGAAGAATATACACCATTCGATTCAAAAGCCTCGTGACAGGGGATTTGCTTGAAGATGAAATACCGCAAGTGACCGGGAACGTCGCCTGGGCCAATGATAACAAAACCGTTTTCTATACGAAACAGGATCCAGTCACGCTGAGATCCTACAGGGTGTACCGACACGTTTTGGGTGCAGACCCCGCTGATGATATACTGGTCTTCGAGGAAACTGATGATAACTTCTCCTGCTACGTTTACAAGACCAAGTCAAAGAGATATGTAATGATCATGTCAGTGCACACCTTGAGCACGGAGTACCGCTATGTTGAGGCAGACGATCCTGCTGGCGAATTCAAGGTATTCCTAGCTCGAAAGAGAGAACACGAGTATTTCTTGGACCACTACAAGGATCATTTCTATGTGGTTACCAACGACCAGGCGAAGAACTTCCGCCTGATGATGACTCCAGTCGATCAAACCGGTCAAGAACATTGGAAGGAGCTGATACCTCATCGGAAGGATATGCTGCTGGAAGGTATCGAAATCTTTCGGGATTATCTTGTTGTCATCGAACGGCAGAATGGACTCCTGCAACTCAGGATTAAGCCCTGGAACGGACAAGACGAGCATTACCTGGATTTTGGGGAGCCTGCCTACCTTGCGTACCCAAGCAACAATTTTGATTTTGATACCTCCATTCTCAGATATACCTACAGTTCCTTAACGACTCCCAGATCAGTGTACGATTACGATATGGAAGTTCGGCAGAAGACTCTCCTAAAACAAGAAGAAGTACTGGGCGGCTTTGACTCCAATAATTACAGGAGCGAACGTCTTTACGCTCGAGCAAAAGATGGTGTGAAGATCCCCATTTCTATTGTCTATCGGCAAGGACTTAAGAAGGATGGTACCAATCCACTCCTGCTTTACGGGTATGGCTCCTATGGGGCAAGTATGGATGCCGCATTTGACCCATTCAGGATCAGCCTCTTGGATCGTAGTTTTGTGTTTGCTATCGCCCATATACGAGGTGGTCAGGAACTAGGTCGACAATGGTACGAAGATGGAAAGCTCTTGAAGAAAAAGAACACGTTCACAGATTTCATAGCCTGCGCCGAGCATCTTGCCACTGAGAAATATACCTGTACGGACAGACTCTTTGTCTCCGGAGGCAGTGCCGGGGGCCTGCTCATCGGAGCAGTCGTGAACATGAGGCCTGATTTGTTCAAAGGAGCTATCGCATCCGTGCCCTTTGTGGATGTCATCACAACTATGCTTGACGAAAGCATTCCACTGACAACCAATGAGTACGACGAGTGGGGCAATCCTAACAAGAGAGAATACTATGACTACATGCTTTCTTATTCTCCCTATGATAATGTGAAGAAGATGGACTATCCTAATATTCTCGTCACTACAAGCCTTCAGGATTCACAAGTGCAGTACTGGGAGCCGGCTAAGTGGGTCGCCAAGCTACGTGCCTTGAAAACGAATAATAACCGGCTTTTGTTGCGCACATATATGGAGGCCGGACATGGAGGAGTTTCTGGACGTTATAAAAGGTATCATGAAACGGCTTTCATATACGCTTTCCTCATTGACCTTGCCGGAAAGGGTTGATCCTCGTTGTCTGATAAAGCCCATGTAGTTCTGAAATCGTCGAACTCCTTCGCAAGCACGGAGCCAAGGAATAATCGTATGCTGCTGGAGGATATGCCGTGAAAGGTATTAGGATAAGACAAACCATCACACTATTGCTATGCGTATACCCCATCACCAACATTGGAGCCACCCCATACCCCTCATTCCAGGATACGATGCCGAAAGTCATTCTGGTATCCGTGCTTGCGAGTACCGCGACCGCAAAGTTCTATTTCCCGAATCCATCCCATCCTCTGGGAGGGAATGTGGTCACATATACCGAGGCCATCTCCAAGAGCAAGCTCGCCAAACCGGGATATCTGGAGACGTTTACCGATCCGTACTTCGGCTCGAAGATCACGCGCGTGTCCGGGGACAAGGGACAGCCCATACCGGCCATCGGGGGCACATGGCCGCAGAATTGCAGAAACCATTACCAGAAGGATCCCCCCTGGAACGCTGATGGAAGCGTGCTGTTTCTTAACAAGGGGTGCAAGATGTTTCTGGACGGTAATACGTACGAGCCTCTCGACTTGAAGATGCCTTCAGGTCCTGCCCGCTTTCATCCGGTAAAACCTGATATTATGATCGTCTTACCCAGAAACGGAAGCAGAATTGAGCAGTTCAACCTGGCAAAAGGCACGTCGAACACAATTGCAACATTCTCCGGCTACTCCGGTCTATCTTACATGTCGGAGGGCAATATTTCCGGAGATGGAAGGTGGATTGCTCCTTATGCCGTCAAGAGCGGCAAGAAGGTGACATTTGCTTATGATATGAAGGAAAAGAAGAAATACCCAGATATTGATTTGACAGGTTGGGATATAGACTGGGTGTCGATCTGCTTTTCCGGGAAATATATTGTTGTAAACGGCAAGGGAACACAAAATGACGTCACCCAGGTATATGAGTCGACGACGAGCCGCGAAGTCGGCGCGAGATGGAGCAGCTATGGGCATCCGAGCCATTATGATTTAGGGATTGATCAGAACGGCGATGACGTCGCGGTAGGGATCGCCAAGTCGAGCCCGAATCAGGGGCAGTGCATCATGCGGCGTCTGAAAGACGGCAGAGAAAAGGCTCTGTGCCCGGCCGGAAGTCACACAGGAACGCGCAATACGCACAGGCCCGGATGGGCCTACATTCAGAGCACACACAAAGGTTTGTATGTAGATGAGGTGATCGCAGTCGAACTCACCTGGGACACCGAACCCGTTGTCGAACGCCTAGCTTACATCCCAAACGTAAAAGTCGATTATCTTTCCGAGACTCACGGTGCAGTTTCATTTGACGGCAAAAAATTCTGTGCCGTAAGCAACTGGGGAAACGCTGGCGGTCAGATCCAGGCATATGTTGTGGACATTACCGGCCTGTGTAGTTCTTCCGTCTGTATGAACAAGGATTTTCACGGGGATCTTACCGCGGACGTTTCCGTATTGCCACCAGCGCGCTGAACAGAAGGCATCCCTCGCGGGACTGAGGTCGGACGCCTACTCTGTATTTCTCGTTGAGCTCTGAGTTCGGGACGTTTACCTATTCCCAAAAGAATTATATATAAATGATACATTTCTTTTCATCCGGATACTTAAGTAAACTACTACCGCCTGAAGGCGGTAGCTTTATGGCTGGGCTGTAAGCCCACTAAAGTCCGCCATCTATACGGAAATCTCCGTCCTCAGGCTCTTTACCCTGAAGCTCTATATACTGCATAATCACTTCATCTGTAACATTGCCTGAACTTGCTGCAAAATACCCTCTGGCCCAGATGTGTCTGCCCCAGAACTGTTTGCTTAGATTCCTGAACTCTGACATCATCTTCCTGGAACTTTTGCCCTTTATGCTCTGCATAAGCTTGCTAACCGATATATGGGGCGGAACCGAAACGAATATGTGCACATGATCCTTAGCTACATGTCCGCGGATTATCTCAACATCACAAGTGCGACATACCTCTCGTATTAGCTCTCTGGCCCTTTTAGCTATCTCTCCTGTTAGAATAGATTTTCGATACTTCGTAATCCACACTAAGTGAAACTTGATATCATATGTCGTATGGCTGGATTTGCGATAATGCTCCATGCCGAAACAATACTAAAGTCTTCGCCTGAAGGCGAGGGATTTTCTCCCATTCCCCGAAGGGGACATTCAGGATCTAAGCCCATCCGCCACCCGGTACGAGCAACCATCTCACCCATAGGCTCAGCGAAGTATTTTGATAGAGGTAATTCTCCAAGTGGGCGTTTCTCTAAGTCGGCTCTTCGAAACAGTAGTGCGAATATCAGATCGAAAAATGATGGCCGACTATAGGAATCCGAATCAGCCATCTCAAGCAAATAAGGATCCTCGTAGTACATACCGGCCAAAAGCATCAGGCGCCGCTTGGAATTGCTCCTGCCGCTGCAGTCATAGGTATCTCCGCTTCTGAACTGCTGACCGTCCGGCCGCAGGTGATACAGAAGCTGATAGGCCACAAATTGTTGCTGGCGTGTGAACACGTCACCTGCACCGATTCGCCGAAATAACCAGCTCGCCAGCAAGTCGTGCTGGAACCTGGTGGCGATGTAGGAATCACCTTGGTGATGCATGTGGGCGGAGTATAGAAAATTACGAACGGGTACAAATTTGGTAAAAAACAATTGCGCTGCAGCATCAAACATCTGAGGCGACTCATCATAGATTGCCAAACCCGCCGGTAACTGGTCTGTAAGCAGCCAACCTTCGGTACCATGACCAACTACGGCGTGGCCGTTTGGATTAGCTGGGTACCCAGGATGATGAGAAGCAGCGATACGCTTAAATTCTAAGATGAACTGATTCTTCTCCTTCGGTAATAGCAAGTCATAGCACCAATCATATACACAGGCTCCCCAATGCATAGCATTATTGGGTGTTCGAGCATCAGTACACTTCTTAAGCTCACGTAGAGCATTTGCAATCGCGGTACGACCCTTTTCCTTCTGGCCAGTGGTGAGATTGACAAATGCCTGACAAAGTGGGTGCCTGCTCTCTCTAACAATTGCCAAGGAAACTGTAAATTCCGGCGAATGTAGTTTTGCCTTTATCTCTGGTATATCATTTGGCCTTACATAAACTCGTGGATGGCCCTTGGGAACTATAGAGGTTTTGATGTCAGTGCCCAAAACTGAGGATATAGCCAACGCAAGAAATACGACAATGAAAGAGATAGTTCTTGTAGTAGATGTCATAGGGATTCCTACTACTTTGCATTAATCACCGGACAACTTTATTTAAACCAAAATCCGCAGTACATAGCTAACATAACTATGGCTGCGTTGGTTAAATGCTCGGAGCAGTCGAATCTGTAGTGGACTGATGTCAACTTTCCTTGCCAAGATAATTTGTTCAATCCTATATCGTTTTCTGCTATGTTCCGAATATTTATTAGTTCATTTTACCTCATCCTCCTGAATCGTGCAATGTTCTGCAATTTGGTCTTGCTTAACAACATCGCTACTTTAAATGTGCAAAATCCTTACTATTATTTATTAGCAAGCCAATTTCAGGTAATGAGCATGCAACGCTCAACAAACACCTATGAAGAGCTCAAAGTCAAATAATAAAATCTCTGTTACCTTATTTTTTTCTTTGAGGCATCCTGTTACGATTTATCAGCCATGCTTCGTAACTTACCTGGACAGCTTTTCGGATTCACGATACAATTATAATGGACATCGTGAATCTGCTTATGTCATGGTCAATCGTAGCAAAACGTTGCCAAACACCTATCTGGAACTTGCAGAATGTCAAGGCAGCTCAAGTAGATTATTAAGACATAGCAAAATATTCGTCCGGTTCATTCATTGAATTGGGACTCCACGTCATCACTGCCAAAATGTGGATTACGAAAATGCGCTAACCGAAGCCATTTTTAGCGAGTCCTTGCACGGCCCAGTGCGCTCTAGTTAGCTGGTGGGACCGGTCTAAAAGGTTTCAATAGATTTTCGTAACAAAAAGGAGTTGGGCGGTGTCGATAAGTTTTCCCTTAAGCCCCTGCTGCTACTTTCGACCAAAAGGTATTGACTCGACTGTTCTCAATATGTTAAAATATGTAAAGCCTATCAACTACGGAGGTTAAACCGCACTAAGCGGTTAAAATATAAGTGGGGAAGGGATTAGCTAAAATGCCCCGATTCATGAAAATCTCATTGCTCAGCCTGGTATTAGCTGTGTCCTTACTCGGCTCTCCTATGGAGTCCTTGCGGACTGTGAAGGCCGACTGTCCGATAGGGGACTTAAATGGAGATTGCCAGGTCAACTTCCTAGACATCCATGTTTTTGCCGAGCAGTGGTTGGCCCCTCCGGAAAACCCAGCCGACCTCGACAGGGATGACCAGGTCGATATGAGTGATTTTGCCCTGTTGGCCGACCAGTGGCACCAGACAGGCATACCTCTGGCAATCAATGAATTTATGGCCTCCAATAGCAGTTGTATGCGGGACACGCAGGGCCAATATGATGACTGGGTCGAGCTCTACAACTACGGCACCGATGCTATTAATGTAGGTGGGATGTACCTGACGGACAATCTGTCTGTTCCGAGCAAGTGGCGAATTCCCTATGGCAATTCGGCTTTAACTACCATCCCCGCAGGGGGCTATCTGTTGATATGGGCCGACAATGATACGACAGACGCCGGGCTGCATGCGAATTTTAAACTCGGTGCGGACGGCGAGGAGATAGCTCTGTTCGACTCCGATGGCAGTACGCTGATTGATAGTGTTGCCTT
>JAIVYN010000069.1:0-15261 GCA_048635425.1 Candidatus Aegiribacteria sp. | reverse complement strand
TGGGACTTGATACCGTTGCCCGCCGGCAGTTCCTCGAGCTTGCCATCGAGCTAATTCAACAGCAGGGGCGAACCATTTTGTTCTGCTCCCATATCCTCAGCGACGTGGAGCGAATCGCCGATAAGATAGGAATACTCGCCGCCGGCAAGCTCGTTGTGGATTGTCCGCTTGAGGAACTTAAAGAGCGGGTCAAAAAATTGCGGGTAATCTTCCCTGAATCCGCGCCGCCAAACCTCCATCTGACGGAGATTATAAATCAACAAATACAGGGCCGGGAGATGGTAATAACCGTTGCCAACTGGAATAAGCAGAAACAAACTGCTCTCGAAATTTTCAAGCCCTCAAGCTGCACCGAAATCCCGATGAGCCTTGAGGACATGTTCATAGAATGTACTAAGCCCAATCCGGAATACATTGAAAGCTGATAACAGGAGACAGGAAATGTTTGCACTTATAAAAAGAGAAATTCAGGACCATATCGTATATTTCATCGGGGCGGCTGTTTTCTCGGCGGTTTTTATCATCATTTCGATTTCTTTGATACACCAATACGACCCAAAAGAACCGCCGTTGTTTTCAATAGGCTTTGGAGTCCCGGCTGCTACTATTGTCATATTTGGCATCTGTGCTATGGGCGCTACCCAGATGTATTTAGACAAAACCAGGAAAATCTCCGCACTTTTATCGACTTTAGCGGTAAGCAGAAGCCGGATATTGCTTGCCAGGATTATCGCCGGGATTTTGGCAATTCTTATTTTGTTTGTACCTTTAACTATCGCATCCGGGATTTTATTGCGTCTTTTGAGTCCACCTGTCCCGATGTTTGGCGGTATGGTTTTTGAAATATCCGTAGTGGTATTTCTAATGGCTTTTGCCTGCTATTGCATTGGCTTACAAACCGGCTGGAACTCAAGTGCGCTTACGCCCTCGTTAGGCGCGCTTTTCTTAACCTGTATCTTTATCCCGCTGATTCTTATCAAAGGTTTTGGCGTGCATATCGTAGTAATACTTGTTCTGTTCATTGTTGCCTCTCTAATCCGGACCTGGCATACGTTTATGACAACATCACTTTAGGAATATAATTATGAAGCCCCTAATTAAAGGCACGGCCTTAAACTATCCTGTTAAAGTTTTCGCTACCGGCTTTGTTGTTCTGGCATTACTGTCGATACCGTTATTCTGGTTCCGATTTGCGTGCGAGACATCCCTTGCAGTTAGAATGTCTGATGATGTCAAAAGTGTTTTTATAAGACCTTCCGGCCTGGTGCCGCCCGAGTTTGAAAATGACCCTAATGTCACTTATCGCTCCATAGTGTCAGCAAGAATGCGCTTCGAAGAAAAAGGACTTCTATCCCTTGGGATTTTCGACTATTTTATTGCAAGGTTCCCGGGAGGACGCCGCTCAAACGTTTATTTCTCTAACGGAAATTGGATGTATTTTGATAAAAAGTCCGGCCAGATAGTCCACCGCTATACCGAGAAGCAAATAATGCCTGACAAAACTACATTGCGGAAGGAGGTGCAACTCTATGTCGGCCCGGAAGGAGTTTCAGAGACCCGAGATAAAACTCTCAGCCGATTTATCGATCCCATTATAGACCTTGGCTGGATCGAACGCAGATGGGTCGATGGTAGATGGGAAAAATTACGTGAGTTAATATTATATGATAAAAAGCTGCGATGCTTTTACAAAATTGATTTTAATCAAAGAACAGTAACCAAAGGCCCGAAACTCGGCAAAGATGACTCTAACAAACCAATCCAAATAGGCCTATTGAGTAAAAACAACTCTTTGTTCCGCTATTTGAACTGGTCACCTCCTCGAATTAGGGTTCCTGACGAGGATCCAAACAAAACAGGTAATTCGCGGACCAAATTCAAACCAATCATACCGACTGGTCCCGAGCGTGATGCCGGGCCGTATCTGCGTGATGCCGGGCCGTATCTGCTTGTCCTTGACGAAACCGGCCGGATTTACCTGCTCGACAAAGGAACCCTCGAATTTGTCAGAAGGACCCCGGAATTGCCGGGAACCGCGGGCCGGCTGCCTGGGCCGGAGACTTACTTCGGCTCAAGGAATTTAGTAACACCACGAGATTTGTTCGGTTACGAGGTTTGGCCGTTGGCCTTAACAACATACTTTTTTGAGAATCCTGAAGAGGTCCGGGTAACTTTTGGCGACCCATCTTTTTACTTTAAGCGCTCGCCGGCCAGGGTTGAGAGAAAATACCTGGGCATGTTCGCAGCGAGCCTTTCTCGTGATGGAACAGCTATGGTCCTTGCTGTATTCGATGAAAAAGGTAAAGTTATCAAAACAGAATACAGCAGGTTTCTGAAGCGAGAAGACCGCCAGACCTCATATATTCAATCCAGCAAGGGGTTTTTCTTTGGGGCTCCCTGGTCGCCCGCGCTTACCATAGGCAAATATCTGGCTGAAAACCTTCATCCGCCGATTCTCTCTGTTGCCTCTTATTTGACAGCTTCGTCCTTCGAGGCTGCTTCCGGCCACAGGGCGCTGTTTTTCCTGCCTAATTCATTCATAGCAATGATGGGTAGAGAGCGTTCTGAAAATTTTGCAGAAAGATTTTTTTCCGCACTGTGGTTGATATTGCCGTCGATAATCCTGGCGATATGGCTTGCCTGCCGGGTCAGCAAAGATGCTGTTGTTGTTGGGCTTTCGGAAAATGCAAGAGCTTACTGGATAATTGGAACGCTTGCCTTTGGTCTGACCGCCTATATTACTTATAGATTGACTCGGCCGAAGATAACTTTGGTAACCTGTCTGAATTGCGGCAAAATGAGAAGGCCTGATATGGCTAAGTGCCATCGCTGCAAAAGCGATTGGCACGTCCCGGAACTCACACCGCCAGCCTGGCGGGTCCTCAAGGGGGCGGAAAAAGTTGATGGCGGCCCGACGGCGGATGCGGAAGAGACAGTAGTAGAATAAAAGCCTTTTTCGAGAGAAATTTTGGCTCTTCCGAATAGTTATGAATGAGGACAACGAATACATCCAGCAGTTACTCTCCGAGGCTCGTTCTGGCAGCCGGACAAGCATGGGACGTCTGGCTGTTGTTGTCCGGGAGCGGCTGTATCCGTTTGTCTTTCGTACCACTTTGAATCACGACCTGACCGAGGATGTCCTGCAGGAAACTCTATTGTCCATTGTCCGGCAAGTAACTTCACTACGGGAAATGCGAAGATTCTGGCCCTGGGTATATCGAATCGCCCGTAGCAAGATCCAGGATAACCTTAGACGGCGCCGAGTTCGGTCCTCCGGGAAGGCCCGGCTCCTTCAAAAACAGTATCAGGCGTCCTTTGCCCAAGCTGCCAGTGAGAACCTGCTGGAAACGAAGATTCATAAGGAGAGGCTCCGGCAGGTCTCGGACATAGTCGAACAGCTCAGCCGGCAGCATAGAGATGTTCTTCGCCTTCGCTACTACGAGCAGATGCCCTATGCGGAAATCGCGTCCCTGACACGCACGACGCCTCAGATGGCCCGCGTTCGATTCTACCGGGCCAAGAAATCCCTCAAATCCCGCCTGCTCGCCTGCTGTCTGTAACGAGATACAAAACACATCTGTGAATGAAAAACGAGGCAGGCGGAGAGCCTTGTGATGATGTGTCTGGGCAAAGTAGTGGTAGAGTGGGGCTTGCCCCACCATTTTTCTAAAAATACGACCGCAGGTACTCGATGCTCTTGCGGGCGATAGTCTCCGGGTCCGGGTCGTATTTGAACACCTCGACGCTGAGCCACTTGTCCCAACCGACGTCCTTTATCGCCTCGGCAATGGGACCGTAGTCCACATCTCCCATCCCGGGGCCGTAAAGGTTGGGGTCGTTGACGTGAAAATGACCGATGTCCTCGGCCCGGACCGAGCGGATAATATCAGGCACCGGCGTAGCTTCGGCGCACATCGCTTTGACATCGAGGTGAATCTTCAGGTTCGGATGGTTGATTTGGCGAACCATCTGCATACCTTCGGCGACCGTGTTAATAAAATCGGTTTCCACTGGCGACAGCGGCTCAAGACAGATGGTAAGGCCGGACTGACTTGCCTTATCCAGAACAGAGCTGAGCAATTCCACCGCTCTTTTCCAGGCACCTTCTTTGGTCTGCCCTTCAACGATACTCCGCTGCTTCGGCGAGCCGAGCACTAACACTTTGCCGTCAAGGTCGCTGCATAAATCAAGGAGGCAGGACAAGTAATCCCTTGTCCTGCCCCAGATTTTATCATCAGTAGTGGTCATATGCAGACCGGTGGGCCCGGCAAAGAGCCAGTGTAGGCCCACGGTCTGGAGACCGTTATCAGCAATAACCCGCCGAACCTCTTTCCGCTGCTCAGCACTAATGTCCTCCGCCGACGCCGACAGGGTAAAGGGCGCTATCTCAATCCCATCGTACCCTAATCGGCTGGCGGTAGAGCAGACCTCGGCCATCGGCCGGCCTTCGAACATCTCATTGCAAAGAGCAAACTTCATTAAACCCTATCCGGTACAACAAACGGTTCGCGGTAATTGCGCTTGACATACATATTCGCCATGTCACTGTATTCACCGACGAATTTTTCCTTTTGGGGATCCATCGTCAGCATCGGTCCCATTGTGATAGGCTCTTTCTCCAGGTCCACCTCATTGACCTTGAGATGCTCGAGCATCCTCTCGAACGAATCCATGATGTACTCATTGTCGATGCTGTTCCTGGCTTCGCTAACCGACATTTTTCTGCCCAGCCGGTAAGAGATGTTGCCCATGTGACATAGTGCGCTGGAGAGGTGGCCCTTCTCGATGTCGGCGTTGAGGTCGCTGACCTTGTGGCTGCGGACGGCGTCGATGAAATTCTGGTGGTGGCCGCCGCCGCCGCCACCGCCGATTTGCCTGTCGGTTCGCTTGTTGTTGTTATCCCAGATCCAGCCGCCGCCGTCTCCCGCGGCCCAATAGCCATTCTCGCACTGCACGACAACGCCGATGTTGGTCCCGGTGCGTCGCCAGCCGTCCATCGATTTGCTGCCCTTGTTGCGAGGCAGGCCGCGAACCTCAAATATCAGCGGAGCGGGCTTGTAGTCGAAGAACACGATTTGTGTATTGGCTGTCTCGCCGGCATCGTTGACTCTGAATCTGCCGCCGAAGCTCATCACGCGCGGCGCCAGCTTCGGGTCGCCCAGCGCCCAGCGGCCCAGGTCCATCTCGTGAATTCCCTGGTTGCCGAGGTCACCGTTGCCCATGTTCCATACCCAGTGCCATTTGTAGTGCAACTGCTTTCGTCGCAGCGGCTCCATCTCGGCGGGTCCGCACCACAGATTGTAATCCACACTCTGGGGTACCGGATTCGGGCCATTGGTCCCGTTAACAATTCCATTTGTGCCTTCGAAGCGGGCCTTGTAGCATAGAGAGCGGACCCACTTTACATCGCCAAGTTTCCCCTCGCGAATCCATTTAAAGGCGGCTTTATGTGCCTCGGAAGAACGCTTCTGCGTTCCGGTCTGCACAATGCGGTTGTACTTGCGGGCGGCCTCAACCGACTTTCGGCCTTCCCAGATGTTATGCGAGACCGGCTTCTCCATATAGACGTCCTTGCCCGCCTGGCAGGCCCATATCGTTATAAGCGAATGCCAGTGGTTGGGCGTGGCCGAGGTGACCGCGTCGATGGACTTGTCGTCAAAGATGTCACGCATGTCCAAGCAAGTTTTTGGCTTCTTGCCGGTTATCTTTTCGAGCCGCTTGGCACGGTCCTCAATGTGGGCCCGGTCGGCATCACAAATCGCGACGACTTCAACCCCTTCGATATCGCTGAAGTACCGCATATGGCCCCAGCCCTGGCCGCCGGTCCCAATGACCGCTACGCGAAGCCTTTCGTTCGCACCGCGGACGCGTGAATTAGGACTCAACAACGCCATCGCCGCGCCGGCAGCCATGGTACTTTTCATAAAATCTCTACGAGTTAACTTGCTCATAATGTTTCTCCTATATTTCTTACAAAGGTTTTCTGTCTAATATATTTTGCTTATTTTCCTGCCGCGTATTCGCGGTAATGTTCAGCCACCTTGGCCTGGTTCGCATCGCCTTTATGGAAATAGAACCGATACTTAAAGGTCAAACTCTCACCGGCGCCGATGGTAATATCTCCTACGCCTTTTGGTTTGTTCTCGAAGTTGTGCACTCCGAAGGGATTGGCTGCGAACAGTCCGTAATCACGAACGTGCCACCAGGTCGGATGTTTCGGGTTCTGCGGATGGTCGAAAATAGCAACGCCTACGATTTTATCTTCGACCGGCCCATAGTAATCACACCAGGCCGCCCGCTTACCCCAGGTTTCTTTGTCGCGATGACCTTCACTGTTGAGAATATGTCCTTTTCCGACTTCCCCTCTGAGTCGCATTGTCGGCGTTAATCGAATCGCCATTGAGCCTTCCTTGGTATCACCCATAACCACCTTGCCTTCTGAGGCGTGGATGGTAATCTCGAAGTCCATTATTTGACCATCCGGCCGGTTGTAGAACCTGTGCGTTCGGGTATCTGTGCATATAATCTGGCCGTCGCGTGCCACGTATTTATTATTTGCCTGAATTACACCCAAGTCGCGGCCGAAAGTGACCTTGAGGAATTTATCGTGAACAATCTTTCCGCTTTTTCCGCCTTCGCCCCAGAAATCGTGCCCGTTTATCTCTCCGTGCGTAAACCACAGGCTGCGATGATGCACGTGGTCCTGCGCTTCATCTTTACCTTCTTTCATCGGCCAGTGCCGAACAATCGGCACACCCGTCGGCCCAATCACCGGATAGAAATAAGGACGCGGCACATCCTTAAAACAGTATTCCGTAAAAAGTTTGCCATTGATATCCACTCGCAGCGTCTTCTCTTGCTTTGTAATCTTAACACCCGAAGTACCTTTTTGCCCTGTCCGGGAGCTTTGCGCCTTGGCGACCATATCCTCAAAGACATGGCGCTGCTCGGCCAATGCCTTGACACGGTCCTGTGGTTTTGTGCGGGCTTCGAGAAGTATCCAGCCGGCGTAGTCCATCGCCACAAACAGGTTCATCAGCTCCTGGTAGGGATAGCTGCCGATGTTCAGCTCGCGGACGTGGACGGTATCAGCAAATCTATCCTTGACCAGGTTGAAGTTAACTCGGAGTCCCTCACCTTGAAGGTCCTGGGAGTTGGAATTCCAGCAAACGCCGACATTGGGATGGTCGGCCACGTCCATAATCGCCTTTATGATAGGCAACGGCGAACATGCCCCGTGAACCTCCAGTCGAATCACCTGCCCATAGTCGGCGGCAAATCGACCTAACTCATTCAGTGCTTTGCCTATCTGCTCAACAGTTTTTTCCTGCGATACAGCTTTCGGCAGGTCATTCGGTTTGACCTTGACGCCGGTGCCGCCCACATCGCTTGAGAGCCTGATATACTCCTTTGCTCCCTTAATGTCTCTGCGTAGCCTCGCAGAGTCGGTATGATGGAAGGCAAAGTTGGTACCAAGGCCGACGAGTGTCACCGGGCTGCCGGCGAAGCGTTTCTTCACCTCGCGTCGTTGTCGGGCGTTAAGGTCCGATTCGACTCCATGAGCGTGCTGTGTTCGCAGCTCGACACCAAGGACTCTGCTCTTTTCGCAGTTGGCTATCAGCGTCGGCAGGTCCCAGTCCTGGCCCCAGAGGTAAGTAACCAGCCCGAATTTCATTCTTGAGCCGGGTCCGGTTGAACTAAATGCTAATACTTTACTCAATGGCCCGGCCGCGACCGCAGCGGCGCCAAAATACATTCCGCCTATAGCGGATTTAAGAAAATCACGGCGTGTGTTATTGAATGTGTTCATCGTTCTCTCTTTCTGTGTAAACTCTACCAACAAAACGATTCTGCTCTTTGATATTTTTTAAGAGCATTCGCATCAATATCTTAGCCCATCCTCATTGGCGGCTAAAGGATAGCTATGCTATCGGCAAAGACCATTTCTGTCAAGTGATTTTTGAAAAAATAGATACCTTTAGTGGTTGCCGCCGATTTCTGACCTGCACCCCACAAATCGATATTTGCTAACTTTTGATTTCAATCAGCTTTTCCGCGACTTTAAAGCCGGCCTCCTTCTTTGCAATTGCTTCGCAGCTCCTTTCCATTTTTTGGCGTTTGTTTTGGTCTTTCATCAGCTCTTTTAGCTCTTCGGCCAGCCATTCGGCCCTGTCTTTTTCATCCGGGAGGTCATCTACTATAACCGCCGCTCCGGCCTCAACTAATTTGCCCGCATTGAGGTACTGGTGCCTGTCCCTGTGATACGGATAGGGCATACAGATACTTGGCGTTCCAGCCGCTGCGAATTCAGCGACGCTGACCGCACCACTTCTGCCGATGACCAAATCCGCAGCAGCCAACAGGTCCGGCATATCGTCAAAATACCCTAACACCATATAGTCGATTTTGGCATCACTGTACTTGCTCTTGACTTTTTCAAGATTGCGCCGCCCCGCAAGATGAACTATCTGCCAGTTATTTGCAAAAGTATCCAACTTTCTTAGCAGTGAACACACGGCTGTGTTAATGTTCTCCGAGCCGCTTGAAGCGCCGGTTATAAGCAGAATCTTTTTTTCTTTATCAAGACCTAACTGCTCTATCGCTTGGTTTGGCTGGGGATTTTCAAAACCGCTTCGCAGCGGACAGCCAACAACATTGACCTTCGCATCCCGGCCCGCAAAGAACTGCGACGTTTCCCGGAACTGCACGAAAATCTCGTCCGCCCAGCGCGCTATTATCTTATTTGCGCGCCCGGGCAAAATATCAACATTCAAAAGTCCGATGGGGACTTTACGTTTATGTGCCGCCAGGCAGACCGGCCCTGACACAAACCCGCCGGCCCCTATCACCACGGCGTCTTTACTTTTAGCGATTATTTCTTTTGCAATCTTGTAGCTGGTCAAAAACGAGCTGCAAAAGCTGATTAGTTTGCCGGGCCGAATGGAAAAACCTTTGGCAGGAAGCGGAGTATATTCGAAACCGGTTTGCCCAAGGATTTGTTCATCAATACTGCGGGTGCTGCAGAAAAAATGTATCTTCGCTGTTGGCTGGATTTTCACTATTTGCTCTGCAACAGCAAGGGCAGGATATATATGCCCTCCCGTCCCCCCGCCGGCAAAGAAAAAACACCTGTCGCTCATTGTTCAGCCTCCATGCGCAATTTTACAACAAAAGTCTGCGCGAATATGGCGTATAATGCAAGCGTTTTTTGTCTTCCCCCAAAGTATATTCACGACTCCAAGTATCCGTGCCAGAGCCACGTCTCGGCAGGTCGTGGGCCTTGGAGGATAATCAATAAAAGAGGGGCCTATACCGAATCAATCAGTATAGGCCCCGAATTGCCTGCACTTGCGTAACAGCAGGTACAAGTGAAGCAAATCTATTGTCCTATCGCCTGTCGCCGTGAGTTTGACACCGCCAATTAGGCGAGAGCTTAAGCTCAATCGGTGCCGGACGCGGCAACGTCGTTTAGTCAATCTTAGAAATCAAGATGGCATCCATCAACGCAGCGTCCTCCCGGTATCCGACCTCCAGGGTGTACGTCCCGGGATCCATGGTGAAGAGCACAGTGTCGCCATCATCTTCGGCGCTGAAAACATCTTCCCAGTACCAGACGTCTGAGTCCTGAGGGTCACTCCATCGTACCCAGCCGCTACTGTGGTTAGTTGTCTGGGTAGTAGCGCCCTGGATGCGGAACCAGAAGGAGTCGCCGTCAGGGATAATTATGCGACAACTGATTTTGTAGGTTCCGCCCGCTACAGTAAAAGTGTAAGTCGCAGTACCGTCAGGAGATGGTGGGTTATCACTGCTGTTACCGACATCGTCGGTTGTGCCGATATACTCACCACCGGAGGCCCCGGGCACTTGCGTATAGACCTGGAAGGGTGCGGTTATTGTATTAGCCGCCTCTGCTTCGAGCCATATTTCTTCCGAAGAAACAACAACCTCAGGAGGCGCCGACCGATACAGCCGAATGTCATCAAAGAGAACCATACCTGAACCGCCGGGTGTCGGATTCGTATCGTTACCAAAGCCAATGCTAAAGCTCGTGACATTCTGCAGGTTCACGCCAAACGAAGTTAGGTCGATGGTCCACTGCTTCCATTGCGGCCGGGTTATGTCAGTCACGTCACCGTCATATACCACCTTCGAGCCGTTAAGCTTTACATACATCTGCTCAGGAGCATTAGCCCCATTGCCATGGAACCAAAGTACCAATTCCGTAACGCCTTCCTCAGTCCAGTCACGCATGGTGTCCAATGTCAGCTCTGCCTCTGCATACTTGGACTTGCCCTGCATGTTGTTGTCGTAGAAGAACGGCATCGCCTGTAAGCCTCCGTGAAGGATAGTTTCCTCGGTGTAAGAAGCTGTGGTTTCATTGCCAACCATAGAGCCTGTCCCATTACCGGGATAGGGCGGTTTAGTAGGATGCGAGGCATAGCCAAACCCATCTTTCCATGCCCACCATATCTCATTGTTGCCAATGTCGTAGTCCTCAAAGTCGTCCACGACAAGGAAATCACCTGTCGTAAAGCTCCAGACATTGCCTGTCCATGGGCTGCCGGGGGTGACGTCATTGACTTCGTCGATGCGCCAGTAGTACGTGGTGTACCAGGTGAGTTTTTCGGGTTCATATCTTTCGGAACCAAGGTCTTTGGTCCCTTTGTACTCAGGTGAGCTTGTATCGGCGTTCTTTACGGCTTCTTCGTCAGTACCGAGGTACACATCGTGCGAAGCGGCATAATCTCCCGCGTTCCATCTAAGAATAGGCATCATTTTCACATCTGGAGCTCCATCGGGTGGGTTCGGGCTGCCGGCCTTTACAGGCGGAGACAATGCAGCCTGTGGAATGAGCTGCCTCGATGTCGATGGACTTGCCCAGCTCAGCTCTGCCACTGCGTCGCCGCCTTCCGCATAATATTCCATTACAATGACGTACACCTGCCCGGCGACAAGGTCAATTGTTTCACTGTTCTCGGTGGTTGATTGGCTCTCCCAGTCGTCAACGAGCTCTTGACCATCCACCCATAGACGCACACCGTCATCGCTATTGGTGTAGAATCTGTAGGTCTCAGTAAATGCCGCCTCCACTTCACCGGTCCATCTGACCGAGAAGTTATCTTCACCTACCAGTGGATCGGGTTCGCCGCTGCCCCAGTTAAAGTCGATTTGAGGGTCTAATCGCGTCAGCACGAGATTCTCGAAATTCATACCTCTGTAGTAGTCACCTCGCATACCTCCGCCGACCTTTGCGGTCTTGAAGCTCCAGACATCGCCTTTGTAGGTGTTGATGGCATCGAACTCATCGATCCGCCAGTAGTAAAGCTTGTTGTGTTCAAGAGGGCCGGGAGTATAGCTTGTAGTTCCCTGAGAAAGACCCACAACGCCGCTGTTCACATCATCAAAGTTATCACCGAAATATACATGGTGCAGCTTCGCATTGAAACCTACCGTCCAGCTAAGGATCGCATCCAGGTCTATGAATGAGGTCCCATCAGCCGGGTAAGGGTCGTATGCAGTCCTGGGGGGAACCGTAAAATTCCAGACAATGCCTTTGTGTATTGTAGTGCCGTCAGCCTCAATTTCATCGACCCGCCAGTAGTAGGTCGTGCCCGGAACAAGGCCGTCGGGATAAGCAAATCCCGGAAAGCCGACTACAAGAAACGTCGAGGGCTGGTTGCCCCGGAACGTCGGCGAGTCGGGGGTGCCGTCGTTCACATTGTCAAAATTGTCGCTGAAGTACACATCGTGCGAGGCCGCAGTCGCACCCGCCGACCAGCTAAGACTGGCCCAAGTATCCAAATATAGCTCACCTTCAGCCGGAGAGGGATTAGAAGCATTCAAGACGGCACCACGATGGCTTTCAGGAGGGCCTTGCTCGTTCGAGGTGAGCGTGAAATCCGGATTGGTGGTCAGGACGATCTTATCGATGATAAGTCCGTCCTCACGCACCCAGATGTTCAACGTGTGGATGCCGGTCGAAGTTATGTCGATCTGCGAAGGCTCCGGCCTTTGATACCTTCCGTTGTTCCATTCGTAATCGGTGCTCCAGCCGCTCATTCGGTCAGAAAGGGGCGTTGCCTCGCCGTCCAGACCGGCATGGCAGGAGTCATCGGTCCCGCTGGCCCCCCAGCCCAGGATCCACACGTAGTGCGGGCCGGTCTTGACAAAGTTAATCTCATACTCCAGACGCTCACTATTGGCGGCATAGTCGCTGCCGCCTCCGCCTTGGCCGTTGGGCGCCCACATACCGAGCTCGCCGGTAAAGCCATCCGTTGGGCCGGTCTCCTCCCATTTATGGCCACCTACTTCAACATTGTCATCAAAGTTCTCAGCTTCCACTGACACAATCCCGTCCGGACCGGGGTCCTGATGGAGCGGGTCTGCGTTTGCCGCGCCGCCAACCAGACCTGCCACCAGGACAAAAGAGACCAGATAAATCAATTTTTTACACATAATAGTCCTCCTTCAAAATTAAAAACTCTAAATTCGAATATCGAAATCCTAAACACACAATCAATAACGGCTTATGACTCCTATGTTGCTTGCGGCTTACGGTGCCGGCCGATACAAACGAATATCATCGAAGTACATCGTACCAGAACCACCGGCTACCGGATTGTTCCTGTTGCCCAGGCCAAGGGCAATCATATTGACATTGGCCAGGTTCACGCCCTGGTCGGCAAAGGCCTGCAGGTCGATAGTCCATTGTGTCCAGGTAGTTATCTGCGCCGCATTTGTATTATCGTGATTGACCACCGCGCTGCCATTGAGAGCAACATACAAAGTCTCGGCAGCGTTAGCCGAATCGCCCCTGAACCAAATCGTCAACGTGCTAACACCATTCTCCGTCCAGTCACGTGGATAAGTCAGTGAAAAAGAAAAGGGATATGCAGAGATTGTTGCAAAATATACGGGTTGCAATCCCAGAAAGGTAAAGATGTTTTTAAATATACTTGGAATACGACAGGCAATTGCAGAGATAGCGGGAGGAGGGATTAAGCCGGAATTATCTGCAAAACTTTTCGTCATCGAATATACGTTTCCCGAATTTTATAAAGATGTTGTAAAGTATAGAGAGCAAGATTTTCTTTGTAAGTTAGAAAGACTTGCAAAAGGGGAAGCTGAGGAAGAACTGAGAAAAGAGTTAGAAGACTCTGAGACACTGCAGAAATATCATAAAAGCGAGGATTTGAAGAGCGTATTAAAAGATGGGCCATTCCTTTGTGGAATAGATATTGAACCTTATATCTACCTTTCTGGAACTAAAGCACCCGAAGAAGTTTTGGTGTTTGATGAATCAATATTGGATGAGTTATTAAGTGGAGATATTGTAAAAATGTGGCATGCTACAAGTGCAATTAAAAAAATGCCTGATTTAGATAAGCATCAATATCAGGATATAGTTACATCGAAATTGAAAGAAAAGAATGCAGAAATACGGGTGAATGCTGTAATGGCTCTTAGAGGGATAGGAGATGCTAAGTCTGTTGAACCCCTTATAAAGGCTTTAGAGGATGAGAATGAAAGTGTGTGTATGAATGCTGCAGATGCTCTTGGATGGATAGGCAATGCTGAGGCTGTTGGACCTCTTATAAAGGCTTTAAGGGACGATACGATAAATGTGCGTTTGCAGGCTGCACCTGCTCTTGGAAGGATAGGTGATACTAAGGCAGTTGTGCCACTGATAGAGGCATTAAAAAGCGAGAATGAAAGTGTGCATGTGAATGCTGCATATGCTCTTGGATGTATAGGAGATGCTAAGGCAGTTGTGCCACTGATAGAGGCATTAAAAGAGGCGGATGAAAGCGTGCGTGTGAATGTTGCAAATGCTCTTGGGAGCATAGGTGATGCTAAGGCGATTGAACCACTGACAGAGGCATTAAAAGACGAGAATGAACGTGTGCGTGGGGGTGCCGCAGATGCTCTTAGGAGGATAGGTGATGCTAGAGCGATTGAACCACTGAAAGAAGCATTAAATGATGTGAGCATATCTGTGCGCAGTATTGCTAAAAGAGCTCTTGAGGAAATCAAAGCTAAACAAAAATCAGTGTAAGTAGTGGAAAGTGCGTAGGGCTTAAGCTTAACAGGCAAATTTCAGAGAAAGGAAAATAGTAACGGAATAATAGAAAGTGTATAGTAAAATGACACAAAAAGAGTTGATTTGGTATGGATATCCCGGAAGCCCAACATATAGGGATATCATCAATTTAGTATTGATATATGACGGAATCTTCGACGGTGAAAATATATTGGAGGATGTGCTTTCAATATCACCGAATTTAGCAGAGATACTTATTAATTTAGATAATGCAAGCAAAATAAAACATAACGAACTACTTGGTCACAATTATGCGAATGCATTTTTATTGATTTCAACTATTGCCAATTATTATGGATTGGATATCAAATACTTATGGACAATACCCTGTCATGGAGAAAGATATTTTAATGAAAGACTTGGATTAATTGATAAATTGAAAAGCGACAATGAGAAGCATTCAAAAAAGTTTGTTGATATCCTTATTCCCACTCTTAGGAGAGGGCATAAGAAGAATCCCGATGCAATAGAAAAAACTATTGAAACGTTAAACGACCTACCAATTCTATTAGACAAAACGATAATAAAAAGAGAAGGATATGAAAACCAGATTCAAAAAGTTAAGAAAAAACATGCAGATATTTTATTTAAAGCAATTGACTTAGATTTAGAAGACCAAAAATTTTGTTCATTGATTAAAGATAAAGACTTTGAAGATCCATATTGGGAGTCTTTTGTTATTAACTCGCAAATCTTGCAGAGTAGTGGGATGAGAATGCCTCTATACATGGATGACACACATTCTGATATAATAAAATACAAATTTCTCAGAGGCTCAGATAGCATAATTGATCTTAAGTATAGGGAACTTTTTGAAGAAGCTTATAGTGTATTGATCCCTGAGATATATGTAACAGATATAAGAGATTTAATCAAACTTAGAAATCAAAAAGTTTTCAAAGAATTTCGAAAAGAAACTTCTAATATAATTGAAGAATACTTTGATAAGCCTGTTTCAAAATTATGCTTATCGGAATATCTGAAAGAACAATATATAAATGAACTTGAAGAAATTGCAATCAATAGGGCACCCAAACCAAAAAAGATATTGTTAAAGACTATTTTGACTTTATTACATCCTATTATCAGTTTGACTATTGGTTCCAGAGATGTTTATGAAGAATATCTGCATTCATATAAAAAATGGAGATTTACCTTCT
>JAIVYN010000068.1:0-15301 GCA_048635425.1 Candidatus Aegiribacteria sp. | reverse complement strand
GACCCAATTGTCACCCTGAGCGAAGCGAAGGGTTTCATATATGGAAAGACAGTGAGATTCCCGCTTGCGCGGGAATGACAATAATCAATTGAGATGTGACAAAACACTAAGAATCCTCGGCCTCATATTGAAATACAGTTTCTATCGGCACACCGAAATTTCGGGCTATTTTAAAGGCCAGGGGCAGTGAAGGTGCATACTTACCGGCTTCGGTGGCAATAATTGTCTGGCGTGTCACTCCAACTTTGTCAGCCAATTGCTGCTGGGTCATTTGGCCATTCTCAAAGCGCAGCCGACGGATATTATTACTAAGTTTGTTAGTGCCCATCCTTGCTCCCCCAGCCGTATTGAATCAGGATAGTCACTGACTCTACGAAAGAAATACTCAAAGCAGCCAGAACGAATAGTGTGAAGATCCAGCCGATAGGTATTGAGCTGCCAAAACCAACAATTGACAGCGAGATCATGACTTCTGAAAAGAGGACTAAGAAAAACGTTATGAAGCCGGCCAAAGTGGCCCTTTTATGAATATAACTATCGCGCTCATCATAATGCAGGCCGCCCTGTTTAGCTACCCTCCCGCGAAATATATATGATGCCACCAGGAAAGAACAAAGGATTAATGTCACTGAGGAAGCAATAAGGCGTGTAACCAAGAAATCACTTATAAGAAACTGGATTAGTTGAAGCGCTAAACCTGCTGTCGCTACACTGAGATTAAGCAAGGCGATTTTCTGTAGTTTATTCATGATTTTTCTCCTTTGCTACTCCAGCCGTACTGAATCAGGGAAGCCAGACCCTGCACAGACGTAAAAATGACAAGACCCCCTAAAAGTGTCAGGGGCATCACATTAACTGAGATAGAGCCATGTGGACCGACTATGCACCAAGCAATCACGCATGCAGCAACGAAATATAACCAAAGCACGACATATGCGGCCATAACTGCTTTTTTGTGGATTAATTGGTCCCGCTCATCGAAACTAACCTTCTTTTTTCCTTTGCGGATTTTGCCGCAAATAAAAGGAAATAACCAAAATAAGCCGCCCCAGATGACAATGCTTGCAAACATAAATACTGGTGCAAAGGATATTCCCCTGTCATAAGCAATAAATACGGCAACTCCGCCTGGGATGAGAAAACAAGGTAATCCCAAAAACAGCCAAATCCATGATTCTTCCTGTGTTTTATTCATGATTTTTCTCCTTTATCCCCCGGCCATACTGAATAAGAATCGCCGTAGAGTAAACCAGCATAACAATAATGAATACACCGAAATTGATAATTGGCAGCAGGCAAACCGGAATTGAGCCTGCATCTCCGGCAACGAACGATGGAATTATGCTGGCAGCGGACAATAAGACCCAGAGCGAGACAAACGATACCAGCACGGCGTTTTTCTTAATGGAATTGTCTCGCTCATCGAAATCCACCTCGGCCCGGCTTTGTTTGATGCGAAGCAAAACCGTCGAGATGACCATAAAAAACAAAATTACTAACAACCAAATCCTGACTAATGTTATTGACGTTGCCCCGGCCGCAAACATCTGTGTGAATATGATGAGCCCGAAAGTAAGAAGCAGAATCGCGACGCCAAAAGTGAACCATGCCCCTTTTTGTGTTCTATTCATGGGATTTCCTTTTTTTAACTATAATTATTGATGTTTACAAAATAAATGAAACTGTTGTAAAGGCGAGTTGCACGAAAGGGTTGATGAGACCACCCCCAAACAAGCCTTCGACGAACTCAGGCCAGGGTTTGAGGGGCCACCCTGAGTTCCTTTAATAACGCAAAGCTCAATAGTTTTCATATCCGGATACTTTATCTCTGACTTTTCTCACTTTCCCAAGTTCTCACTTAACACTTTGCAGCTACTTTGTAGGAAATTTGCAGCATAGCTTAAGCTTTCGCCTCTTACATTTTTGACTTCTCTATGTTTGCTCAGCACTTTGCCGACATTTTGCAGCAAAACTTCTCAGTTTACGCTTGTTTTACCTCTTACATTTTTGGGTTTCTCTATGTTTGTAAATGTAAAGCATACTTTACATTTTGTCAAGTTTCTTTTACATTTTTTTACGACTTTTTTCCAACGTCGGTTGGCTGAAAACTTGGTTTCACCATAAGTCCAGTATTAATAAAGCATTGGCTAAATTAGGGAAAAACAGTTTTTTTAGAAATTTCGTAAGAAGCCATTGTTTTTGCTTGTGTTTTTTAGGCAACCAAGAAATCAATCAGTTTGAGTTTCTATCAGTTATAGACGAAAAAATCTCTTGCTTAAATTCTGGTGTATTTCCGATATATAGTTAATGGTGTTTACTGATTTCCAGACAAAGCAATGCCTGTTTTGTGCTGAGACCATACAGGCCCGTGCAATCAAATGCCGATTCTGCGGGGAATTTCTCAACAGTGACAAGGCCAAGGCTCTGGAGGTGGATCCTGAGTCGGATTCGCAGTCATCCGAGGACGAAGAAACAACCGATACCGATAACGTCCTGTTTGTAGCCAGGCCTTCTCTGTGGGGAATGGCGCCGGCGATGGTCAAGGGTTTGTTCTTTATTGTTTTAGCGGGCCTTTTGGTAAGGCTGCCCCTCGAGAACCTCGTTAATGACCTGTTAGGTTTGGGACTTACCGAAAGCCAAAGCTGGACAGTTGGCGGGTACAGGATTATCGCCGGCTTTGGGCTTGGCTTAATTGTTGTGCTTGCTCTTATGTTGAAAATTGTCAGGCTCAAAATGACCCGCTACGAAGTTTCGCCTGATAGAATTGAATGGAGCCGGGGCATCCTCGACAGACGGGTTGACAATCTGGATATGTTCAGGGTGATTGACCTGAAGATGCGCAGGAGCGTGCTCGATTGTATTTTCGGGATCGGTACTGTGGGGCTGATAACGACCGACAAGACGGACCCGAAGTTTGAATTTGAAAAGGTGCACAGGCCTCGCGAACTCTACGATATTATCAAGAGAGCCAGCCTTGAGGCCGACCGGCGAACCGGCGTCGTACATCTGGAATAAATTTAAGAATTCTCATCCTCATCCGGGACGTACTCAATCAAATCACCCGGCGTGCAGCTCAATGCTTTACATAAGCCGTTCAAAGTGGAAAAGCGAATTGCGCGGGCCTTGTTGGTTTTAAGAATGGACAGGTTGTTTACCGCCAGACCTGTAGCCTGGGCTAAATCTTTTAGCTTCATCCGCTTGTCCAGAAGGACATAATCCAGTCGAATGTTAATCATTTGTAAACCTCCTTTTAGACCAGCGTTTTTGACTCCTCGATTACGGGCATAACTCGCCGCAGTATCTGACCCAGTCCGACTGCAATCAACGGCCCCGCTAAATCCGGAAACCCAGTAAAGAAAATGTATATCCATAGATAATTATTAAGGGAATTGCCCCTTAGGTTGGCGACATAAAAAAAGAGAAAAACTATACACACAATTCGAATGGCAGCATATAGGTAGAGAATCTTTTCTATATAACGCAGTATCCAGCCTGGTTGATACTCAGTTTCAGATAAGAACCTTATGAACTGGGCTACACCTAACATGCTCAGCCCAACAACTATGCGTGTTAAGATTATAATTGGCTCGGTGAGAATAGCACTTGCCGTTCTAAGAAGAACATGTCCTGACAAGATCGAGATAGCCCATATGCCAGCCGTAATCAAAAGCCCCCAACCGATGATTCGAGCTACAACACAATAAATCTTAAGTAATCGCCTGTTTTTTTCAATGAATTCATTCATAATACTATCGCTCCTTTCTTGATTTTCAACGATTTCATCTATGTATCGTGTAATTATACACGAAACTCGTGTAATTGTCAATGAAAATAAGAAGATTTTTTAAAAAATTAGGCGGTTTAAGGAGTTAAAAACAGGGGGAATGTGGAAAAACAGCGGTCTCAGGCTTTCGGGGCCTGACGCTCAAGTTCAAGCATCTTCTCTTTTAATGTTATTCCACCCGGTGCGGAGAAGCCGCCGAGTTTTCCGTCGCTGCGGATTATACGATGGCAGGGGATAATCAGCGGCAGTGGATTTTTGGCAAGTGTGCTGCCGACGGCCCTGGAGGCGTTGGGTCGGCCTGATTTTTTCGCCAAGCCAGAATAACTTATTGTTTGACCGAATTCTATGGCCCTGCAGGCGGTTAAAACCGAGATGCCAAACGAACTAAATCCATCGAGGGCCAAAGGAATATCCCGGCTAAAATTCACGCACACACCCTCAAAATAGGCGGTTATCTGTTCCTGAAGTGTTCTTAAAAAGGTTTTGTCGAGCTGTGGGTGGTGGAAATTTTTTAGAAGAAGGGATTTGATTTTTTCGGGTTTCGGCCCGGGTAGTTGGGTTCGGCAAAGAGCATATTCGGTGCCGGCAATGCCAAAATAGCCCCATTTAGTCTTGAAAACCACGTATTTTATCACTTTTTGCATTTTTAACCACGGATACCCGCCTACGCGGGCACAAGTTACACAGATTTAACCACAGATTTCACAGATTGCACGGGTTTTGTTTTTTTCATTTGCTGAAGCCAAATTTATTGACGCAAGAGCAAAATTCTGTTAGATATGTTAGCTTTTACAAAAATAGCGGATGGCAGCTAAGATTTGCTAACAGCTTTATTTTTGATTTTTTGCTTTTAATTTATGTCTCTTGAAGAACTGAGAAAGAAAATAGACGAACTTGACCATCAGCTTGTCAAGCTGCTCAATGAGCGTGCGCGGGTTGTGGTGGATATAGGAAAGCTAAAGACCAGGACCGACAAACCGGTTTATTCGCCGGACCGTGAAAAAGAGGTGTTTGCCAGGATTACCAAGGCCAATGAAGGCCCGCTGCCTGACAGGTGTCTGGTAGCTATTTGGCGCGAGTTGATGAGCGGGTCTTTTGTTTTGGAAAGGCCGTTGCGAATCGGCTATCTTGGCCCCGCCGGCAGCTTCAGCCATACCGCCTCGATGCTCAAGTTCGGCCAAAGTGTCGAATACGAACCGTTGGCGGATATCACAAGTATCTTTGATGAAGTGAGCAAGGGTCATTGCGACCTGGGCCTTGCGCCGGTAGAGAATACTATGGGCGGCGGCGTAATAGAAACGCTTGATGCCCTGATAGATTCGAATGTGAAAGTCTGCGCTGAGGTTCTGATGGCAATCCATCATAGTCTTTTGGGCAATTGTTCTTTGGAAGAAATCGAGAAGATTTACTCGAAGCCGGAAGTTTTCGTCCAGTGCCGAAACTGGCTAAGTGCCACCTTTAAGGAGGCACAAACTATACCCGTAGCTTCCACCGCCAAGGCGGCACAAATGGCTGCCGATGAGCCCAGGGCCGCTGCCATTGGCTCCAACGTGGCTGCGGAATTATATGGGCTGCGAATCATTTGCGAGAATATCGAGGATATTGCCAACAATATAACCAGATTTTTAGTAATCAGCCGGGAAGACGCAAGGCCGACCGGCGAAGATAAGACAGCTATATTGTTCAGCACCGCTCATAAAGCCGGTGCCTTAGCCGATGTGCTTGATGTTTTCAAGCGATACGATATCAATATGACAAATATCGAGTCCAGGCCCAGCAAAAAAAGACAGTGGGAGTACTATTTCTTCGTGGACTTTTTGGGACACAGAACGGACAAGAACGTCCGTGAGGGAATGGAAGAAGCGCGGAAGCATTGTTTGCAGCTTTCGATATTGGGCAGCTTCCCAAGAGCGACGGAGCTGCTTTAGTTGTATTTTGCAGAGCCTTTAGTTACGGATAAGAATTATGCAAAATTGAGGTTAGGCATATATTATTTAAGAAAATCAGGTTTTCGATTTTCTTGAATAATCAGCTAACTGTTTATTACGCAACAACGTACTGTTTGAAAAGAAAAAATTAAAAAACGATTTTTTCTTTCCAAAGTATGCCTAACCTCAATTTTGCAAAAGTTTACTAAGAACTACGAACTAATCAGGAGAGTTTTATGAGAAAACCATTCGTGGCAGGTAACTGGAAAATGAACACCGACAGCTACACCAGCGTAGAGCTGGCTGAGCGTATTGCTTCAGGGGCAATGGAGGCAGCAGCGAGCGGAAGTGTAACCGTGGCGGTTTGTCCGCCTTTTGTTTATCTGCAGGCTGTGGCCAAAGCTCTTAGCGCATCGAGTGTTGGCGTCGGCGCCCAGGATATTTACTATGAACCGAAGGGTGCTTTTACCGGCGAGATAAGCTCGTCGATGCTGAAGGATATTGGCTGTACGTATTGTCTCTGTGGCCATTCGGAACGTCGGCACGTAATCGGTGAGACTGATGAGCTGATAAATAAAAAAGTTACCGCTGCAATTGTAGGTGGGCTTTTACCGATATTATGTGTAGGCGAGCTGCTCGCCGAGCGGGAAGCTTCGCAAACAAATGGGGTGATAACCCGGCATGTAAAAAACGGTCTGGCCGGCCTGAGTGCCGAAAAGGTCTCAGCGGTAACCATAGCGTATGAGCCGGTCTGGGCCATCGGGACAGGCCTGACGGCGACACCGCAGCAGGCCCAGGAAGTGCACGATTTTATACGAAAGCTGTTAGCCCAGATGTACGATGACCAATTAGCTGAGGGAATTCGTATTCTCTATGGTGGCTCGGCAAAGCCCAACAACGCGGCGGACCTGATGGGACAGCCTGATATCGACGGCCTGCTGGTCGGCGGGGCAAGTTTGAAGGCAGATGATTTTCTCGCAATAATGCAGGTGGCAATATAATTGAAAGGGTAACGAATATGACCGTTTTTCCACTATTGGCAATAGGTTTTATTTTGAAGGTGGTCGGTGTCTTGTTTGTCGTTTGCTGCGTGGCGCTGATTCTGATCATTTTGATTCAGAAGGGCAGAGGTGGCGGTTTAAGTGCAGCATTCGGCGGCGGCATGGCCGGCGGAATTTTGGGTTCCAAAACCGGTGACTTCCTGACCTGGGTAACAATAGTGTTGGTGGGTATGTTTCTGACCCTTGCAGTGGTGATGGCCAAGTTCTACAAACCGTCTGTAAGTGATTTTGGAGACCAGCCGGTTCAGCAGCAGCCGTTGACAAGCCCGGAGCAGCTACCCCCATCCGTCGGCATCGAGGATACGACCAGTGATGTTAATGCCGGTGCCGATGTAAATTCGCCCGGTGGTTAATGAGGAGATTGTTTCAAGGTGCGCATATAATGGTTGTGCGCACGGCCGAATTCGGCTTGAAAGCCTAACGTTATGATAAATAGTATGACCGGTTATGGCGAGGCGCAGGGTGAGGTCAACGGCGTAAGTTACGTCGTTGAAATCAAGACCCTTAACAATCGCTACTTCAAGGCGATTGTAAGGTTGCCGGAATTAGCGGCGTTTCTGGAAGAAGATATTGATAAACTTCTGCGAAGGAATTTGTCGCGTGGAACGGTAAATTATGTGCTTCGGCTCAAGGATACCTCGGCAAATACGCTCTTTGATATAAATGAGACGGCCCTTCAGGCAGTTGTGGAAAAATTGAGCCGGGCCGCGTCGTCGGCTTCTGTTAAGGGAACCGTTGATGTTGGTAATTTGTTGAACCTGCCCGGAATTGTTCAGCCGGTATCGCCTGAAAAAGAAGTGGCCGAGAAAATCAAAAAGCTGGTTTGCCAAATAAGTCAGCAGGCCATAGATAAGGTCGGAAAAATGAGAGCCGTCGAAGGAAAGATACTCCATGATGATTTGAAAAAACAGTGCACGGCCATACAACAAAACCTTCAGAAAATACAGACTCGGTGCGGTGTAGTTCTCAAACAGTACGCAAAAAAACTAAAGCAAAGAGTCGATGAGCTGCTTGCACAGGCAAGACTGAAATTGGATGAGGAAACCCTTGCCAGAGAAGTTGCGGTTTTTGCAGACAGGTCGGATATATCCGAGGAAATTGCTCGGCTGGATTCACATCTGCAGCAATTTGTTCAATGCTGTCAGGCTGATGACCAGGTCGGACGCAGGTTGGATTTTATCAGCCAGGAGATGCTCAGAGAGGCAAACACCATTGCCAGCAAAGCCTCCGATACTGAGATTATCCGCTGTGTGGTCGATATAAAATGCCGAATAGACCGGATTAAGGAACAGGTTCAGAATGTAGAGTAGAAAGGATGCAGAACGTAAAGGGCGTCGCAAGTTTGTACTGGAGCTGGAATGAACGACATTGAGAACAGAAAAGGCAAGGTGGTGATAGTGAGCGGCCCATCTGGTGTTGGCAAGAGCACTATCTGTGAAGAGGTGGTTAAGCGGCTGGATAATGTTTATCTTAGCGTCTCGGTTACTACCAGGCCGAGGAGCGAAGCTGAAGTTGACGGCCAGGATTATTGGTTTATATCGGAACAGGAGTTTCAAGAGCGAATTGATAAGGGCCTGTTGCTGGAACACGCTGATGTGTTCGGTCATCTATATGGAACCCCGAGGGACAAGGTTGAAGAAGCCGTGCGGGAGGGCAACACTGTTATTCTTGAAATCGACGTTCAAGGTGCCAAACAAGCCAGGGTAATTTTCCCGGATGCGCTGATGATTTTTATTTTACCGCCGACTGAAAAAGACCTTATAGAACGTATGGACCACAGGGGCAGAGAAGCCGTTGATGCTGCCGAAGAAAGACTGAGCGGGGCAAGCAGTGAAATCGCCGCGGCCTGGCAGTATTATAAACATATGGTTATAAATGAGGATTTGCAGCAGGCAGTGGACGAATGTGTGCAAATCATTGAAAGTGCCTAAAGTGGCACGTAAGTGCCATCCTGAGGCGAAGCCGAAGGATCTGGCTAACGAAAAAGAGATTCTTCGCTTCGCTCAGAATGACAGCTTTGCTGTCACTTTAGCTCACTTTAGGCACTTTAGTTATGAGGTAAAAGATGATAGATGAGCTCAAGAGTGAAGAGATAATTAACAAAGTTGGCGGTAGATTCAAATTGACGGCGCTGATTCAAAAACGATTGGGCGAGCTTTTGCAGGGTGCCAGGCCGTTGATTGAGGATGCCGCAGACAGAACAATGCTCGAAATTGTTATTCAGGAGATCCTGCAGGACAAGATCGCCGTCGATGACGGATTGCCCGCAAAGGCCTCAGGGAACAAAAAGAAAAATTAGAGATAAATCAGCTCTACGCTACGCATCGGCGGTAAAACCCCGTTAGAAATTCTGGAAATGATGAAGATGCGGCACGAAAAGTAAAATTTCTAACGGGGTAAAACGAGATACGAGATGCTCGACAATCTGAATATTCTGCTGGGTGTCAGCGGCGGAATCGCTGCATACAAGGCTGTCGATTTGGCCGGCAAGCTGACCGCTGCCGGCGCCAGGGTAAATACCGTAATGACGGAAAACGCCTGTCGGCTCATTGGCCCAAAAAGCTTCGAGGCGGTTACCTGCTCAGCCGTTTTTACGAGCCTGTGGAGTATGCCCGAAGAATATAAAATCGGCCATATTGCTTTGGTTGACTGGGCTGATATTGTTGTAGTAGCGCCGGCAACGGCTAATATCATAGGCAAAATAGCAAACGGTATCTGTGATGATTTACTTAGTACAATCCTTTGTGCGGCTTGGCGGCTGATTAAATCAGAGGCGGCACTTTTAGCTCCTGCGATGAACAATAATATGTGGAACAATCCAGCCGTGCAGCGCAACGTCAAGGCGGTCAAAGAAAGAGGTTTTCAACTGATAGGCCCTGTCGAGGGCCGGCTCGCCTGTGGAGCTGAAGGCATCGGAAGAATGGCAGAGCCGCAGGACATCCTGAAAACTATCGAGAAAATCGCCTCTAAAACTAACAAGCGCAAAGTGTGACTCGATGCTGGATGCTCGATGCTCGTAAAAAGTGAAATTCGAGTACCAAGTATCGAGAATCGAGTATCAAGAATCGGGATGCGAATTTTAATTACAGCAGGCGGCACCCGGGAATACATTGACCCGGTCCGCTTTATCTCCAACGCAAGCAGCGGCAGGATGGGTTACGCCCTTGCCCGTGCGGCGCTCAAGGCCGGGCATAAAGTAATCCTGGTAAATGCTCCAACCACACGAAGACCACCGAGTGAGGCCAAAATAATCGAAGTTGAAACCGCCGCTCAGATGTTCGAGGCGGTCAAAAAGCATTTTGAGAAGTGCGATTGTCTGATTATGGCTGCGGCCGTGGCCGATTATACTCCTGCCCAGCCGGCTAAAACAAAAATCAAAAAGACCGCCAAACATCTGACTCTCAAATTAAAGCCAACAACCGATATCTTGAAATGGGCGGGAAAGAATAAAAAGAAAAATCAAATTGTGGTCGGTTTTGCTCTCGAAGACAAAGCCGTCCGAGGCCGTGCAGAAAAGAAGCTGAGAGAAAAGAACCTTGATATGATAATCGCCAACACCTCTGCTGCTATCGGTGCTGACAAATCAACCGTTCAAATAAAAATAGCTGGGCGCGAATGGTTAAAACTCTCGCAGGCAAGCAAAGCAACAATCGCCAAAAGAATTGTTTCTCTGGTCGGAAGTATTTAAAATCCGGCTCTCCCATTTTGGTTTGTGAAGCACTCAAATGTTATGGTGTAGGGGAAATGGAATGTGTTGAATTATAGACTTAAAAAGGGAGATAAAAAAATGAAGATAACGATTAAGAGAGTCATTTTATTGGTGCAATTATTTTTAATAATTGCAGTAAGCGCGGCGGCTGAGCAGCCGGTTTTCCCAATCAAGGTAAGTGAGAATCGGCGATATTTTATAGACCAGAATAACAATCCCGTCTTCTGGTTAGGCACTACCCAATGGCAAATCTTTCGGGAATATACTCTGGACGAAGTTAGGACGACTCTTGAAAGGGTTAAAGGCAATGGTTTTGTCTTTGTTCAGGCTATGCTCATGGGTGTTGGTGACGGCACACAGCCCAATGTGTACGGTGAAAAGCCCTGGATGAATAACGACCCCCTCACGCCAAACGAGGCGTATTTCAAGAATGTGGATTCTGTTATCCGGATAGCTCGTGAAAATAACCTGGTCTTCTCGGTGACCCTTTATCATCAACGTTACCGCAAGTATATAACGCTAAAGAATGCCCGGGCCTGGGCGAAGTGGCTGGCTCAGCGGTATAAGGATGTGCCCAATATTGTCTGGTCGATGACACCTGAGGCCAAACAGGAGTTTGTTCCTGTTCTTCGAGAGCTGGCTGCGGGTCTTCACGAAGGAGATGGAGGTTACCATCTTATTACTTTTAAGCCCGACCCTGCACCATACTCATCCAGCTTCATTCACAATGAAGATTGGCTCGACTTCAATTCAATGCAAACATGGAATGGTGTTAAGCTGATTTATCCTATGGTGACAAAGGATTATAACCTCAAGCCGGTAAAGCCCGTTTTAATGGCCGAAGGTGCATATGAAGCAGGCTCTGAATATGGATTTGAGATAACTCCCCTGTGGATTCGCAGGCAGGCCTATTATTCGTACCTGGCCGGTGCTCATCACACCTACGGCCACAACGATAGCTGGCGGGTTCTGCCTACATGGAAGAAAGCCCTGGATGCGCCGGGTGCTCGTCAAATGGGCGTCCTTAAGAAAATATTTCTGGGCCGAAAAGAGTGGTGGTATCTCGTCCCGGACCAATCGATTTTTGCAAGCGGCGGCCAAACCGGCGGAGATGTGCTGAATTTGGCGGCCCATCATAAAAACGGCGAATGGATAATGGTTTATTTAGGCAGCAAAAGCTCATTTTCCATCAATATGAATAAAATTACCGCGGGAAGTAAAGTGAACGCATTTTGGGTTGACCCGAAAAGCGGCGATTCGGTCCCGATTGGCAGTTTTTCGAATACGGCAGCGAGGTCCTTTTCGACGCCCGATGGATGGGAAGATGCTATATTGATACTGGAAACATCTGCCGGCTAAGTCCCGCCCACAACACCTACATCAAGAGGTTAGTATGATGACATCGCTGGCCATAATATCGGTGTAGCAGTCATAACTTCACGCATATATTCTCCCGGTACGGGCTAAAACCATGGATGCTTCTGCACCGACCGATGGAGATAACGCTTAAGTAGTTGCCGGCTCCAGTCAATCTTTTTCTTTTATGCCGTGGTCGTTTTTTGCCTTGTGTCTTAGGGTAATTGAACGAACATACATAATTGTGTGGATCCACAGAGGCAAGCACAAGTATTTGTTGTAAAAGCAGTTAAAGAATATGAAACAAGACAAGGCAACCTCCCTTGAAATTGCCTATCGGAATAAGAACAGGTGTCTGTATGGCAAAACACGATGCTATAAACCTCAATTCTCTTCTCTCACAGAGCAAAAACGGCTGTACAAGAGTCTCTGGTGAGCTTTTAAACTTTCCATCTGTTCAATTAGTGTAAGACACAAGGGTTTTTTGTAAGGATGGACTCGAATTTGTAGCCGACCTGTACCTGTTTGCAGGCATGTTCTTTTTGGCGTAGATAGGTATCCAGATGATTTTGTTCACTGCGGGTCAGGTTTTTCGCTTCTTTTGACCTTTCTGGATAGAATCAGTTTGATTCCTGATTGCGTCCCAGTAGGCGTTCATCTGGCATACAATATCTCTACCTTTTTCTGTAAGTTTATAATATTTCCTCGTAGGACCCTCAGGCGAATCCTGCATAAAAATCTTAACTAATCCATTGCGTCTTAATCTTCTCAGGATTGGGTAAATCGCGCCTTTGTTGATAATCAGTCCTTCAACTCTGCCCAGTTTTCTTACAATTTCATATCCGTACATTTTTCTGTTTCGGATATCGTTTAATATGCAAAGTTCCAATAACCCCTTACGAAGCTGGTTGGTCCAGTTATCAAAAAATTTAGCGTTCATAAAATTCACTTACTCCCTTGCGAAGCTGATTAGTATAATTATCAAAAAACATAGCACTCATAACATTCACTATATCGCAATACAAGGTACCTGTCAATGCCACTTAGTAATTATTTCAAACTGATTTAAGAATATTCGAGTAATTCGAAATCTTATGTGAGTACAAGAACAAGAAAAACAAAAATCAGAATTTCGTCTCCTATTGTAAACAAAAGGATTGGAAAAGCATGTTGTCGGATTGGATCAAACTTTCCTTGGTCCTGAAACCGTAACTTAGTAATCCGTAAGCTTGTGTGAGTTGCGAGCAAATATGCAAAGTTCCAGCAGCCCCTTGTGAAGCTGGTTAGTCCGGTTGTCAAAAAACTTGGCGCTCATAACATTCACTATATCGCAATGCAAGGTACCTGTCAATGCCACTTAGCTTCTTCGAAGATTTCTAAGAATCCATAAAATTTTTCAGGCAATAAGGTTACGGAGAGAAAATGCCTGTTGTGTCAATTTTTATGTGGGAAGACGTGAGACTGCGGTGCAAAAATCAGTCCGTGTCTTTTATGCCGAGGTCGTTTTTTGTCAGGATGGACTCGAATTTGTAGCCGGCCTGGGTGATGTTTTCTTCGGCCCCCTGTTTGCGGTCGATTACGCAGACGATATTTTTGACAGTAGCACCGGCCTCGGTGATAATCTTGGCGGCTTCGAGGACCTGTCCGCCGGTGGTGGCGATGTCCTCAACCAGCAAAACAACGTCGCCGGCCTTCAAGACGCCCTCGACCATTTTGCCGGTTCCGTAGTCCTTTTTGCTGTTGCGAATGATGACCCAGTTTTTGCCGGATTCCATCGCGGTAGCTGCGGCCAAGGCCACGCCGCCCAATTCGGCCCCGGCTATCAAAGTAACATCGTCGGTAATATATTGGGCAAATTCCCGGCCGAGAGCTTCGAGTATGCCCGGTTTTAGTCTCTTTATGCGAATTTTCATTATAATATTTTTATACCATAAAAATTTACATATAGAAAGCTCCCAAAAAAAGGAAAACGGAGGTCAGGTACGAGATGACTTTCACACGGGACTTGGCGAATATCTTTTCAATTCCCACCGCTATCAATATTACCGGCAAGTAGATCAGAAGGTCGCTCCAGAAATTGTCGTTGAGCACATCGCTGTTCCGCAACAGGAGCAGAGTCCCCAAAAGCACCAGAAAAAGCCCCCATCGGAAGCGGGCCGGACTCATGAGATCGTTCCTCCATTCTGGGCGTTGTTGTGTTGGTGGCTTACGTTAACCGTAGGCACCTCGTCATTTTCACTTTTCCGACTTCTCCGGAATATCAGCAGAAGCCCAACGACAATCAAAATAACCGGCCAGAACTCCCCCCAGTCAAACCAGAACCAGTTTTCGCGGATGAGCAAAATGACCCCGATAACCATGAGAATCAGTCCCGGCAGGTACCGGCTCCATGAGGAATACTCGTGGTTGGCCGGAACCGTCTCTACGTCAAGGCCCCTTTTGGGAATGATTATCCAGGCGATAATATAGGCCAGAATCCCAAAACCTGTAGCTAAGAAGAGCAGGACGGTGATAACTCGCACCAGGACCGGGTCGACATCAAAATACTCACCCAACCCACCGCAAACGCCTCCGATTATCTTATTCGTTGCTGATCGATACAGTCGTTTTGCCATAACAACTCCTTATCTGGTGCACCATTAGCCGTTCTGCATGTAATATACGAATCGGGGTACAAAAAGTTTTGCTTAAGACTCCGACAAAAGGGGGTCTACTTCTTACTGCGGCTCAGCTCCTCCAGGTATCTCAGTGTCAGGTCTTTCCAGCGGGATTCGGCTTTTTGAGCGTAGTCGGTCAGATAGCTGACTGCTGCTGCCCGTTCGCTTTCATCTTGCGTCAACTTGGCAATCTGGTAATAGCTGTACAAAAGCTGTCCCTCCACTTCCTCGGTAGAAGGCCGGCCTTCCATCCGCCGGGATTTGGCTTCTGACAGAGCCCGGTGAGGCGAGGTCAATTCAGCATACAGCGTTTGCAGTGAATCCTGTCGGTGGCGCCACAGTTCCAGGCTGCTGTCTTGCAGCCCGTCCTCAGGAAGAACGAGATCGCTGTCGACAGCGCTGACAGTCTTTGCCATACTAACCGCCACCGGAGACTGGAGCTTGAAAGACTCGCGCGATTCCTTGGAAACTTCCGGCTTGGCCGGGCGGCTGAGTTCTTCTGCCGAAATCACAAGTTCTTCTTCCCGCACAACCGACACAGTTTCTGTGCCTTTCGAGTAGTAATCAAGCTTACCTGTGCCCAGCGTGCCGGTGACCTGCGCCGACTGTCCGGCCACGACACCTTCAACCTTCCGAGTCATTTCGTTTACCGTCTCTTGGACGGGCGGAATCTCCACCTTGTCAGCTACAGTCTCTCGGACCTCCTCTTTGCGCTCGCCCGTCGGAGTTATCGCATCGGACTTGATAGAGACAGCTGCCTTTTTGACACCGAGCTTTGCCTCATCCCGTTTCTTAGCCGGTTCTTC
>JAIVYN010000067.1:0-15366 GCA_048635425.1 Candidatus Aegiribacteria sp. | reverse complement strand
GGCCCTTATTCAAAACTATCTGCGAATCCTCACCCAGGAGCAAAAAAGCGAAAGCTCGATTAAGCGTTCTCTGGTTGCGATAAGAATGTTCCTGCGGTTCGGCAAGCTTACCGGTCTTGTCGAAGACGACCTGACCTCAATGCTTGAAAGCCCGAAGGTCTGGCAGAAGCTGCCGTGTGTTTGCAGCAAACAACAGGTTCTTGAGCTTCTGAATACACCGTGTCCGGATGAGCCTTTTTACCTTCGTGATAAGGCGATGCTTGAATTGCTCTATGCGACCGGGGTACGTGCCAGCGAGATAGCGGGGCTGAAAACCTCCGACTTGAACCTTAATATCGGCTACCTGCGCTGTCTTGGCAAAGGCAACAGAGAACGCGTGGTCCCGATCGGCAAAGTAGCCATCGCAGCGATAGAAGAGTATCTGACCCACCCTGTTGGAAGGCCGAAGCTGGTCAAGTCTTTCAGCGGCGATTTTCTTTTGCTATCCCGAACAGGTCGGCCTCTGAGCCGTATTGAGATTTGGAGATTGGTCAAGAAATATGCGATTCGGGCAGGTATGCCCAGAAATTTAACTGTGCACACATTAAGACATTGCTTCGCAACGCATCTGTTGGCTGGTGGTGCGGATTTGCGAAGCCTCCAGGAGATGCTCGGGCATGTGGACATAGCCACTACGCAGATTTATACGCACGTTGACCAGGAAAGATTAAGAAAGATTCACCGAAAATACCATCCGAGACCGTGATTGGTGAGTGGTTAATTGGTGGGTGGTTAATTGGTGAGTAGTTAGTTCCTGTTGCTGAAACAGTATTTGTCATTCCCGCGGAAGCGGGAATCCAGCTTTTTCGCTCTGGACCCCTGCTCCTTCGACTTCGCTCAGGACAGGTTTCGCAGGGGTGACATGGTCGATTTGTGTTTTCCGTAACAGATATTAGTTAATTGGTGAGTGGTGAGTTCGTCGATTTGTATTGAAAAATTAACCATTTAACAAATTAACCAATTGACTTGGTTGTAGTTTGTAGGTTATTATATGATAATGAAGTTGATGGGCAGGTACCCTGCAAGGCGGGAACCCAGCAGATTTCTCAAGGTCATCCGGATGAGCATGAAGAGGTTATATCTTATAATATTGATGTTGGCGATAGGATGCCAGCAAGCCGTTATTAGTTCAAACACACCGGCCTTTGCGGCTAATGCAACAAATGGAGCGTCTGCAGAGGCCAAGCCTGACGAGCAATTGGAAATCAACAAGAATGCCCTTCTCGAAGGCCCGAGCGAACAGATACGCATAAAAGCAGCCACTGTGATGTTGGGTAGTGAAAACCCCTTAGCCAGAAAGATTCTCATTGACGCGCTGATGCAAACGAAAAACAGTGCCGCACGTATGGCTGTCTGTAAAGCATTGATTCAGACCCGGTCATCGGATGGAGACATAAAGAACAAGGAAGATTTCATCCAGCCGTTGTTTAGTGTCTTTGCCACGGATGTTGCGGCTGAGTCCCAGCTGGCTGCGGAGGCAACGCTGATTTATGAGTATGACAAAATTGAACAATCGCTCGAGGAGATAGTAACAGATGCCTCAAAACCGGTCAAAACGAGATTAAATACCATACATGCTTTGAAACTTTGGCCGGATATGGAGGCAACTATCAGACTTATAAGGCTGGTTGACGACCCGGAAAAACCGGTATCGGCCGAGGCGGAAAAGGCCCTGCGTTCTCTGGGTATACCGGTCGGCGAAAACTACTGGACACGTGAGCAAAATATCAGTGAGCTGCGGAGCAAAGGTCGAGACGAATTCCTTCGGGACTGGCTGATTCGCCAGGAAGCGCAGATGCGTAAGATGAGAGTCGAATTGAATTCCTGGCAAAGCAGATATCAATCAGCATTGGGCAAGATATACGATGGCATCAGTGATGACGGAGCCAGAGGTAAATTTTTAGCTGAGCATTTGGGCAGTTCAGAAGCGGTAATCAAATTATGGGCTCTTGAAAAGGTCCACCAATGGCGGGTAGCGTCAGGCACTTCAAAATTGCCGACAGATGAACTTGAACCTATTTTGGTCAAATTGATTTCTGACCCGGACAGAGAAGTTCGTTTAAAGACAGCCGGACTGTCGTCTTTGAGGGTGATGAATTCTGCTCAACAGCTATTAACCCAGCTTGAATCCGAGCCTGACGAGCAGGTCAAAGTCGAATTGTTGGATGCGCTCGGAGGTGCGTGCTCCTTTGCCCTTTTACCTTCTTCAGCGGTCAATATTTCACCGGAAATAAGAAAAGAGGCCCTGGAATTGGCATCGAAATACCTTTCTGAAGAGGAAGCGGTAAAAGCACGAAAGGGAGCGGAAGTTATAAGAAAGCTGCTTGAGCCGGAAGGATTAAAACCGGAAGAGCTCGACGTGTATCTTGGTTTGCTTGTCAAAAGATATAACGAACAAAAGAAAAAGCCTGACGGAGCACTCCGAGGCGAGCTTCTCAGCGCGATGTCCGGCTTATGCACACAGGGCAGTGCCGCCAAGGCCAAGGCGGCTGCGCTTTTTGGGCCGTTATTTGTAGAAGCTCTGCGTGACGAAACAGCTTTTGTCCGTGAAACAGCAGTGGATGGGCTTATCTATATCGATAAAGCAAGCGCATTGAAAAGATTGAGAAAAGATTTTGTGAATGACCCCAGCGAGATACTAAGGAAAAAATTGATAGACCTTGCCGGTGAGATTGGGGGCAAAGAAGATTTGACCTGGCTGGCAGAAAAAATAGGTTCAAACTCCGAGGGTGGGCCGGCCTGGCAGGCGATGCTTAAGATATTCGATGGCTCCGATTCCGGCATCCTGAACGAATGGATGGGCAAATTCACCTCGCAAAGCAGCAAAATCAAATTATCTGAAGATAAGAAAATTGCTTTTCTTAAGAAAGCAGAGGCAAAGGCCCAAGGCGAAAACAGAACAGAAATGCTCAAAGACGTTAGAGAGAATCTGGCTGAGCTTTATAAAAGAATTGGCCAGTTTGAACGGTCGGTGGAGTATTTAGACAGGCTGTACAAAACTGCCGGGACCACCGAGGAAAGAGAGGCAATCCTGCCCAATTTATTAGATGCGTACTTGAGAGGTTCAAAATTGGACCTTGCAGCCGAATTGGTGAGAACATGCTTAGCGAAGGGAGATTTGAGTCCAGAGGGCGCTGTTCTGGGCTCAATTAACAATTATCTGAGCAAACCGCCCCCCGGAGCCGATCCCAACGGAGTCTTAAAAGCACTGAGCGGAGTAAAGCTTTCCGGGGCCAGGCCGAAGTGGCAAGAATGGCTCAAAAACCAGACAGAGCGTCTTGGTAAAGGTAAAGTGGTGGAAAAACCTGCAGAAGCCGTCAAGCCCAAAGAGGAATAGATAGCAATTCCGCAGTTATTTAGATTCAGTTAATATTCGAGTTTGCTGGTTGAAGTGTTGCTACCCTGTAGTTGAGCCAATTTGGCGATAGGTGCAGGTGTTTGTGCGTTGTTGCGGTGGGACGAGAGCCGCTTGGGTGTAATTTCTTACAAAAAAAAGGAAAAAATTTCAATTTTTTCGTATTTTTTTTGTTTTTTATGGTTGCATTCTTAGGTTTATTTCGATAAATTACTAAGTTTACATAAAAAAGCTATTGAAGAGTTATGGATTCCTGCGCTATCAGTGTATATAAATTGAGCAGGAATAAAGGGATATTGTTTTTATTTTTCGGCTTTTTAGCCGGGGCAAAAGCGTGGTTTCTTATTCGATTCACTGCGAGAAGCCTCTGCTTTTCGTAGCTGCTACTGTAGTGAGGTAGCTACACTACGTGGCACCCTGCTCCGCCGTAGTAGATACGGCTACGAAGGCTGGACGAGTTCGCAGAGCAAAGTAGTGACGGTGAGTCGGGCAGTGAAATTACTATTTAAATTTTGTGGCGTCTTGGCCGGCCAAGACGTTGTTTCTTGCCCGGTTCACCGCACCAAGAATCCGACGGGCTGTCGGTTGCTGCTGTAGCTCAGTGGTAGAGCGCGTCCTTGGTAAGGACGAGGTCATGGGTTCAAGCCCCATCAGCAGCTAAATGCAAGCGGGTCAAGCCGGGGTAGCTTGTCCAGCATCAAGACGGTGTGAGCCTCGCAGCTCTGCTGCAGGGTAATTTAAGGCTGTTTTGGTGTGGGAGAAGCAGGGACCCTGGCTGTGAATTGATTATAGGCATAGTGAAAACAGTTTTTTGGGAAATCAGATAGGGACAAGTAAATACTAACCCTGTACATTGGAGGTTTATATTAAGATGGCTAAGGCGGTATACGAACGGACGAAACCACATATCAATATTGGCACTATCGGCCATATTGACCACGGCAAGACGACGTTGACGGCAGCAATCACGATGCGGCTGGCACATAAAGCCGGTGGCGGTAATATCAAGAGATTTGATGACATCGACAATGCCCCGGAAGAAAAGGAGCGCGGCGTTACAATAAATACTGCTCACGTAGAGTATGAGACGGAAAAGCGCCATTACGCTCACGTTGATTGTCCGGGACACGCCGACTATATCAAGAATATGATTACCGGAGCAGCCCAGATGGACGGGGCTATTCTGGTAGTGGCGGCAGGTGATGGCCCGATGCCCCAGACTCGTGAGCATATCTTGCTTGCCCGTCAGGTTAATGTGCCCAGGATTGTGGTTTTCCTGAATAAAGTGGACCAGGTTGACGACCCTGAACTGATCGAGCTGGTCGATCTGGAGATAAGAGACCTGCTAAACAAATATGAATTTCCCGGTGATGATATTCCTATTATTATGGGTTCGGCTTTGGCAGCGATGGAAAGCGAAGGTAAGGATGACGAGGCCTGCAAGTGCATCGATGAGCTGATGGTTGCGGTTGACGATTATTTTCCAATTCCCGAGCGTGAAGTTGACAAGCCGTTTCTTATGCCGGTGGAGGACGTTTTCAGCATTAAAGGCCGTGGTACGGTCGGTACAGGCAGGATTGAGCGTGGTAAAGTGCACACCGGCGAGGAGATTGAAATCGTCGGTCTTGCCAAGGAGACTCGCAAGACGGTTGTAACCGGCGTTGAAATGTTTAACAAGACGCTCAATGAAGGCCAGGCCGGCGATAACATCGGCGTGCTTTTGCGGGGCGTTGAAAAGAAGGATTTAGAGCGTGGACAGGTCGTAGCGGCACCCGGTAGTATTACTCCGCATACCAAGTTTCATGCTGAAGTTTATGTTTTATCTAAAGAAGAGGGTGGTCGTCATACACCGTTCTTCGCGAAATACAAACCACAGTTTTATTTCAGAACAACCGATGTTACCGGCGCGGTCCTTGGGCTGATGAGCAGAGAAGGCAAAAGTGCAGAGATGTGTATGCCGGGCGACAATATAGCGATGGAGGTGGAGATTATTTCGCCAATTGCTATGGAGGAAGGCCTTCGTTTTGCTATTCGAGAGGGAGGTAAGACGGTCGGTGCCGGTGTGGTAATTAAGATTGTTGAATGAACATCTCTGGATAACTTCTCTGGTAGCTGCGGGCGTCAACAACCAGGGCGCTGCGAGCGGCAGAGTGTATCCGGACAGGCATCTGCGGAAAAATCGGATGTTTCTTAATTAAGTGTGCCTGTCTGTTGTGGATGAACCTTATGGCTAAAAAGAAGAGCAAAAGGGAGTATGTCTGGCTTGAGTGCAGCCAGTGCAAAGATAGAAACTATCGAACAAGTGTTAGTGTAGCAGAAGGTACGCCGAAATTGAATCTAAAGAAGTTCTGTAAGAGGGAACGTAAGCATACTGCTCATAAGATACGGCGCAAGTAATTGGTTATTGAAAGACGCGTATTTCGGCGTTTCAGAGAATAGCAAATAATTAATGAGAAATAATCAATAATCGAAAGTCAATTGAACAGGCCAGTAGCTCAATTGGCAGAGCGTCGGTCTCCAAAACCGAAGGTTGGGGGTTCGATTCCCTCCTGGCCTGCTTCGAATTGTGAGACGTTGAGCGAGATAAGATAGTGGTAATCTTGCTTGTGTTTGGCGGATACGAGGTCAAGAATGATTTTTGGTATTTATAAGCGTGGCCAAGGCAAATATACAAGGCTCTGTAGTGCTTTTGCCGCAGCGATAATTGCCGGTTTGGGCTGTTGGCAGCTTTACAGTAAATTAGAGGCTGTCGAATGGGGACTGAGCCGTAAGGCGGCATTGTGGGTTGCAACTATGGTGCCTGCCGGTTTATTTGTTGTTTTAGCTCTTTTGATTTCCTGGCTGATAAATAAACCTTCCGTTGCAGATTTTATGATCGCTGCTGAGGGCGAAATGAAGAAGGTTAGCTGGTCAAGCAAACAGGAAATAGCAGTTTCGACGTTTATCGTTATAGTGGTTGTGGTTTTTATGGCTATGCTTCTTGGAACCACGGATATCGGCTTTAGAACGTTTTTTACGTGGCTCCTGGGGTAATATTGTATCTCGAATGGGATACGAAACAGGGTGTTAAGATGCAGTGGTACGTTTTACGAGTTGCGGCCAATAAGGAAGTGCAGGTCAAGGAAGCCCTTTCTCAGAAGGTTGAAAGAGAGGATTTGGTAGATATTATTGGCAGGATAGAGGTTCCTGTTGAGCGGATTAAGCGTATCCGTGGCAACAGGCAGACGGTTCATAAGCGCAAACTGTATCCCGGCTATGTTTTTATGGAGATGGAGTCAACCGAAGATAAGCGTGTTCCAGAAAAGGCCTGGTTCATGATCAAGGGGACCGCGGGTGTAGGAGATTTTATCGGTACGGATGGAATACCGACGCCGATGCGGGATACGGATGTGGCGAAGATGCTTTTAGAGGCGGAAAGGCCGGAGGAGGCACCGAGCATCAAAGTCGAGTTTAAACAAGGAGATATGATTAAGATTCGAGAAGGTGCATTTGAAAACTTCGAAGGTGTTGTCGATTCAATTGATTCTGAACGTGGGATTGTAAAGGTAATTGTTGCGATATTCGGTCGAAGTACGCCGCTGGATATAGAGTATTGGCAGATAGAGAAATTGTAAAGTGCCTAAAGAAAGTGCCTAAAGTGAGCTAAAGTGCCTAAAGTGAACTAAAGTGAAAAGATGATCCACAACTTTATACACTTCAAACTTACCTATGGCACGAGTTAGCTCGTTGCTATACGAGAGATGAGATTATGGCCAAAGAGGTAGTAACAAAGATTAAATTGCAGGCACCGGGTGGACAGGCGACGCCGGCCCCGCCGATAGGGCCTGCTTTGGGTCAGAATGGCGTTAACATAGGTCAGTTTGTTTCGCAGTTCAATGAGCGAACAAAAGGACTCAACGGAACAATCGTGCCGGTTGTGATAACGGTTTTTCGAGACAAAAGTTTTACGTTTGAGGTCAAAAGCCCTCCGGCGGCGGTCCTGCTGAAACAAGCGGCTGAAATTGCAAAGGGCAGTGGCGTTCCGAATAAAGAAAAGGTCGGCAAAATCAGTGCCGGGCAACTGCGTAAAATTACTGAGACCAAGTTCAAGGATTTGAACGCATACGACATAGAACAGGCCGAGAAGATTATCAGAGGTACCGCCCGAAGTATGGGCGTGGAGGTAATTGATTAGTAATTAAAAGGTTCTGCAAAATCTCAGCCGATTATTAACGAAGTGTGTGCAGTATGAGATATGAACTATGCGAGTTAAAAGCAAAAGATACAAGAAAGAATCGGAACAGTTAAGCAAAGAGAGCCTTAGTCTGACTGAGGCGGTCGAGAAGGTCAAATCGTTCGATTCGGCGAAATTCGACCAGAGCATAGAATGTGTGCTGCATTTAGGCATTGATCCGAAGCAGGCCGACCAGCTGGTTAGAGGCTCAATATCTTTGCCTCACGGGATAGGTAAGCAGAAAAAGGTCATTGCTTTCTGCGAGGATTCGGATGTTGAGGCAGCCCAAAGCGCTGGTGCCGTTGAGGCCGGTTGCGATGAGCTTGTTAAAAAAATCACGGATGGCTGGATGGATTTCGATGTGGCTATCGCATCGCCGAAGGTGATGGGCAAGGTGGGTAAGCTTGGGCGGATACTGGGGCCACAAGGGAAGATGCCTTCGCCCAAAAATGGAACGGTTACCGGTAATGTTGTGACCGCAGTGTCTGAATTTGCTGCGGGCAAAGTCGAGTTTAGAAACGATGCCGGCGGCAATGTTCACGTAGTAGTCGGTAAGCAAAGCTTTGAGACCGAAAAACTGGTAGATAATATCGATGCGTTTGTCTCGCATATAAAGAAGATAAGACCGGCGGCTGCAAAAGGGACGTATATCAAAAAGATGAGTATATCTGCGACGATGAGCCCCGGCATAACAGTTGCTATTTAGTATCTGTTGCGGAAAACGAAAATCGACGATGTCACCCCTGCGAAAGCAGGGGTCCAGAGCGAAAAACTGGATTCCCGCTTTCGCGGGAATGACAAATACTGTTTCCGCAACAGGAACTATTTGAAGCGTAAATCGTAAAGACGAGTGTGAAATTCGAAATCCTAAGCACGAAATATTGAGAGTAAATCCGAAATACGAAATCCGGAGCACTCCGCAGGACACCTTGTGGAGGAAACAATATCAAATGACCGAAATTCAAATTACCAAAACGTCTTTTGTATATAATGCTGAGCCCTTTGCTGCGCTCGAGGATAAACTTCGCGAAGCATCTTGCTTTCGATTGGGAGATTCTTCGCTCGCTGGCCGCTCACTCAGAATGACAGTTTTACTGTCAGTTTTGGACATTTGAGCATTTGAGTCCTTCGGCCCATTCGACCATGCTCAGGGCAGGCGTTGCTCAGGACAGGTTTTGAATTTGTTTCGGAATTCGATGTTCGAGTTTCTGAGATTGATAAGTTTGCTTTTGATAGGCAGATACGAAGTATAGGTGAGAAGGATGAGCAAATACGTAAAAGAGTTACTACAGTCGGAACTGGAAAAGAAAATCGTCAACGAGGACATCAAAGATTTTTTGGTTGTCAGCACCAGGGGTGTCGGCGGTGTTGACAATAATCTGATGCGCGGTGAGCTTAAAGAAAAACACATCAGCTTATCGGTGGTCAAGAACTCGCTGTTTAAAAAAGCTCTTTTTGGCCAACAGATGGAGCCGGCAGCGGCGTTGTTTAGCGGCCCTTGCGCTATCGTTTATGGCGGTGACAGTATCGTTGACGTTGCAAAAGCATTGGCCGAATGGGTCAAGAAGGTCCCTGTGATAGAGATTAAAGGAGCCTTTCTCGACGGCTCAGCTTTAGACGCTAAAGAAGCAGAGGACCTTTCAAAGATGCCGAGGCGAGCAGAGCTGCTCAGCAAGATTGCCGGCTTGATACAGTCCCCTGCCAGGGGATTGGCCTCAACGGTTGGTGCCCCTGCGGGGATTATGGCAGGTTGTATAGAGACTATTGCCCAGGGCAGCGAAAAACAAGCAGCGTGAAACGAAATACGAAATATGAGAAGAGCCTGTGTGGCTGTCCCTGGTTTTAGTAACGGGGTTAAACGAAACGGCGGAGTTTCGGCTACCACGAGGCGCTATGTAACAGGAGTTAATAGAAATGGCAGAAGAACAAGCGAAAGAAGCTAAGAAAGCAAAAGAAGCTAAGGTAACGAAAGAGAATAAGGCAACGAAGGAGACCAAGGCAACGAAGAAAACACAGTCAAATAAAGAAACAGGGAAATGGAGCAGTAAGGTCAAGAAGCTTGGTGACGATATAATGGGTCTGACGTTGATGCAGGCCAAAGAGCTGGGCGATTATCTCAAGGACGAATATGATATTGAGCCGGCAGCGGGCGGCGCTGTTATGGTAGCAGGTCCCGCTGCACAGGGCCCGGCTGAAGAGGAGGAAGAAAAAACCAGCTTTGATGTAATCCTCAAAGAATTCGGCGAGAAAAAGATTCAGGTTATCAAGGAGGTAAGGGCTTTAACGGGATTGGGATTGAAAGAGGCCAAAGACCTTGTTGACAACGTTCCCAAGCCGGTCAAAGAGGGCCTGAGTAAAGATGATGCCGAAGCCGCACAAAAGCAGCTTGAAGCTGTCGGGGCCGTAGTTGAATTAGCATAAGCAGGAGCAGGACGGTGTGCCTGACCTTTTGGAATGCAGAAATTAGGGAAACGAAGTGAGGTTAGGGCAACCACATAGGGTTGTCCCTACTGGAGATAGGCAATGCATGAAATTGGTGGTGGACAAAGCGTTCGAAATTTTGGAAGCGTACGAGATGCCGTTGAGATTCCGGACCTTGTAGCAATACAAAGACGAAGTTATGAGCGGTTTTTGCAACAAGACGCCGTACCGACGAGAAGAAAGCATAACGGGCTCGAAGCCCTTTTCCGGGAGACGTTTCCTATCGAAAGCTACGACAAGAAGATGGTTCTGGAATATCTCTGCTACGAGCTGGAAAAGCCTCATTATACCCCTATTCAGTGCCGACAGTTACGGCTGACATACGGCTACCCGTTGAAAATATGGTGCAGATTGCGAACCAAGGAGGGTGAGGATTTGGCCGAGCAGGCAATGTATCTTGGCGAAATACCGGTTATGATAGGCGGCGGAGAGTTCATTATCAATGGTGCGGTGCGAGTGATTGTGAGCCAGCTGCACCGAAGTCCGGGCGTTGATTTTCTTATCGAGAGCAAAGAAGGCGACAGAGTTCTGCACGGCGGTAGAGTCATCCCTGAGAGGGGCAGCTGGATAGAGATAGGGGTTACGAATAAAGACATTTTGGTGGTCAGAATCGACCAGTCCAGCAAGATACCGGCAACCATTTTGCTGCGTGCGATGGACGAGTCATACGGCATTACAGAACAGATTCTGCGGTTGTTTTATCCGACGAAAAAGGTGCCGCTAAGTAAATTGGCGCCTACTATGTGGTCGGTGCAGCCGCTCGTGGACGAAGAGTCCGGTGAAATCATAGTAAAAGCCGGTGGGCAAATCAGTGATAAAGTTTCTTTGGTACAAGCTGCGTACGCGAAGCCCAAAGTTAAAAGCACCAAGAAGCAGAAAAAGGCTAAAAAGGCCAAACGAGCAGCAATCTATATTGAGGTTATCGACGAGGTGCGGGATGTCCTCATTTTGAACACCTTAGCCGAGGATGTTATCGAGAGCCACGAGCAGGCATTGCTCAAGTTTTATATGAGATTGCGCCCCGGTAATCCGCCCAATAAAGAAAAGGCAAAAACTTTCTTTAAGGAGAAATTTTTTGATTCCAACCGTTATCGTCTTGGCAAGGTCGGCAGGTTCAGATTAAATCGTAAATTCAACCAGACAGTGGGCGAGGAAGAGATGACTCTTCGGCCGGAAGATTTCCTCAACACGATGAAATACATAATGGCTTTGCGGAACAACGAGGGCCAGGTTGATGATATCGACCATCTGGGTAACAGGAGGCTGCGTACAATCGATGAGCTCGCAGGAGATGAAATCAGAAAAGGGCTGCTTAAGCTGCGCAGGACCGTTCAGGAACGGATGAGTTATAAACGAGACGCCGAAGAGCCGCTGCGCATTGCAGATTTGGTTAATTCCAAGAGCGTTTCGAGCAGTATCAACTATTTCTTTGGTCGTGGTGAGTTGAGCCAGGTTGTTGACCAGACCAACGCATTGAGCCAGTTGACGCACGAAAGGCGTCTGTCTGCTCTTGGGCCGGGCGGTTTGAACAGAAGGCGGGCAGGCTTTGAAGTGCGGGATGTGCATATCAGCCATTACGGCAGAATCTGTCCAATTGAAACGCCTGAAGGAACAAATATCGGATTGATTGCTTCGTTGGCAATATTTGCCGCGATTGATGAGTATGGATTTTTACTTACGCCATATCGCAAAGTCACAAGAGCTAAGGCCACCGATAAGATCGAATATTTGCGGGCTGATGAGGAGATGAAGGCAATATTCGCACCTCCGAGCGCGGTTGACCCAGACAGCGGCAAACTCACTGAAGGATTCGTTCTTGCAAGAAAAGGCGGTGAGCTGACCCAAGTTTCCAACGACGAAGTTGACTACCTTGATATTTCACCCAAACAAATTGTTGGTGTTTCAGCTTCACTTATACCGTTCTTAGAGCACGACGATGCAAACCGTGCTTTGATGGGCTCGAATATGCAGCGACAAGCAGTTCCGCTGCTCAAGACCGAGGCCCCTTTGGTTGGTACGGGTATGGAAAAAGTTGTCGGCCAAAACTCAAGTATGGTCGTCCGTGCCCGAAGAAGCGGGGTGGTTACTGAGGTGGACGCAACGAAGATAGTCATTAACCATACCGAGGAATATAATCTTGCCAAATTTGTTGGTTTGAACGAAAGGACTTGTCTTAATCAAAAGCCCATAGTCAAGCTCGGAGACAGGGTAAAGGCCGACCAGATCATAGCAGACGGTGGAGGCACCGCCAATGGCGTGCTGGCTCTTGGTAAAAATATCCTTGTTGGCTTTGTATCTTTTGACGGGTTTAACTTTGAGGACGCAATAATTGTCAGCGAGAAACTGTGTAAAGATGATAGCTTTACGAGCATTCACATCGACGAATTTACAGCCGAAGTTCGCGAGACCCGCCTTGGTAAGGAGGAATTTACCCGTGACATTCCCAATGTCAGTGAAAGGGCACTACGGAACCTTGATGAATACGGAGTAGTCTGTGAAGGAACAAGGGTCTGCACGGGTGATATCTTAGTAGGCAAGGTTGTGCCCAAGAGCAAGACGGAACTGACGCCCGAAGAAAAGCTGCTTCATGCCATATTCGGCAGGGCCGGCGAAGATGTCAAAAATGACTCACTTGAAATGCCCAGCGGATATGAAGGGGTGGTAATAAGGACGGAACGATTTACCAGACGTGGCGCAGGCACCGAGGAACAAAAGAAGGCACAGTCGCTGCAGATAAAAGAATATCAAAAACAGATGAGGTCCAAAGAATGTGTGATATTCAGACAGATGGTGGAATCTATTCACAAGAAGTTCGAGGTCAACGTCATCGACCCATCCACACGTCAGAAAGTCGGAGCCAGTGCTGACGACGATGTTATTTATGAACAGATAGAAAACTTTAATATCAAGTGGGTTAAACCTGCTTCGCAGCGGGATGACGTACAAGGAATCGTGGATAGATTCTGGGCCAAGATTACTGAGATTCAGGAAGAAAAGAAGCACAGGATTGAGAGTTTGAAACACGGCGATGAGCTTCCCAGCGGCGTTCTGCAAATGGTAAAAATTTACGTTGCAATTAAAAGGTCGCTGTCAATTGGCGACAAAATGGCCGGGCGCCACGGCAACAAGGGTGTCATCGCCAAGATTATGCCCGAGGAGGATATGCCGTTTCTCGAGGATGGTACTCCTCTTGACATATTGCTGAATCCTCTCGGTGTTCCGAGCCGAATGAATGTTGGCCAGATTCTCGAAACGCATCTCGGCTGGGTTGCGAGGGTGTTAGGATTTAACGCTATTACACCGGTGTTTGATGGGGCTAACGAAAATGACATCCATGAATTGACTGCCGAGGCGAACGAGCTTATGGGCGAACGAAAAGCAGAGCTCCAAGAGAACAAACAAGTGCCGCCTGCTGATGAATTTTTCATTGATGTGCCGAAAACCCTCAAGACACAATTGTATGACGGCAGGACAGGTGAGCCTTTTGACCAGTCTGCAACAATCGGATACATCTATATGATGAAACTGCATCATCTTGTCGATGACAAGATTCACGCCCGGGCAACAGGGCCATATAGTCTGATTACACAGCAGCCATTAGGTGGTAAGGCCAGAACCGGTGGACAGAGATTCGGTGAAATGGAAGTCTGGGCTCTGGAAGGATACGGGGCCGCTTTTACTCTCCAGGAGATGCTCACGGTAAAAAGCGATGACGTTGAAGGACGCACCAAAATCTATGAATCAATGGTGAAAGGACAAAACAGTCTTGAAGCCGGAACACCACTGTCTTTTGACGTATTGTGTAACGAAATAAGAGGATTAGGATTGAATATTCAGCTTGAAAAGAAACGGCTTGGAAGCACGGCACTGTAAAAGTGATTAGTGAATTATCCAATGTAAAGTGTCACCTGTGCCTGCTAATACCCGTTCAGGCAACTACAGGTGCAGGCAATATTAAGGGGCCTTAAATGTTAGGAAGTATTTACGATCGGATTAATGACTATGGTTCGGTCAAGATTTCATTGGCCAGTCCTAATGATATTCGCAGCTGGTCTTTTGGCGAAGTACGCAAGCCCGAGACCATCAACTATCGTACATATCGGCCGGAGAAGGACGGTTTGTTTTGTGAGCGGATCTTTGGGCCCGAGCGTGACTGGGAGTGTGCCTGCGGGAAGTACAAAGGTACTAAGTTTAAGGGAATAATTTGCGACCGATGCGGGGTCAAAGTTACGCATAGTCGAGTGCGAAGAAAACGAATGGGACATATCAATCTGGCGGCACCGGTTGTGCATATATGGTTCTTCAAGGCTATACCCAATCGGCTCGGAAACCTTTTGGCAATGAAATCCACTGACCTGGAGAAAATTATCTATTTCCAGGAATATGTCGTAACTGACCCGGGCCAAAGCCCATTGAAGACCGGTCAACTGCTGAGCGAGGAAGATTACAGAGAAGCGGAAAATAAGTACGGAAAAGCATTCAAGGCGGGAATGGGCGCCGAAGCCATCAAAGCCCTATTGGAGAACCTCGATCTTGTGGAAGTCAGCATTCAACTTAAAGATGCCATAGCTAAGACAAACAGCAAACAAAAGATAAAAGACCTCACAAAACGGCTTAAGATTATTAACCAGGTCAACAACAGTAAAAATAAAGCACAGTGGATGGTTCTTGAGGTAGCACCTGTTATTCCGCCGGATTTGAGGCCGTTGGTTCTGCTGGAAAGAGATAATTTCGCTACCAGTGATTTAAATGACCTGTACAGGAGAATTATCAATCGCAACAACCGATTAAAGAAGCTGATGGATCTGAATGCTCCCGAGGTGATTATCCGCAATGAGAAACGTATGCTGCAGCAGGCGGTGGATTCGCTGCTTGATAACGGCCGTTGCCGGCGTTCTGTTCTGGGCAGTAATAATCGACCTCTGAAATCGTTGACCGATATGATTAAGGGCAAGCAGGGACGATTCCGTGAGAACCTGCTTGGCAAGCGTGTAGATTACTCGGCTCGGTCGGTAATTGTGGTAGGCCCTGATTTGAAACTTTATCAATGCGGTCTGCCGAAGAAAATAGCTCTCGAGCTGTATCAGCCTTTCATTATTCGCAAACTTAAACAGCGTGGCCTGGCCGATACGATTAAAAGCGCTAAGAGAATGATTGAACGACGTGACGAACAGGTCTGGGATGTCCTCGAAGAGGTCATTCATCAGCATCCTGTCCTGCTCAACCGTGCGCCGACCCTTCATCGAATGGGTGTTCAGGCCTTTGAGCCGATACTGGT
>JAIVYN010000066.1:0-15408 GCA_048635425.1 Candidatus Aegiribacteria sp. | reverse complement strand
GTCCGTGAATTTACAATAGAACCACGGTTTGCAGGAGGGACCGATTACTGGATTATGATTATCGTCAGTGCGGCTTTTGCCTTGGCGGTCCTTATCGGTAAACGCATCATCGGGCGCCTAAGCGGTACGCTGCTGCTCTGCGGATATGTTGGATACTTAGTGTATTTATTCGGGTATAGCGGGTAAGGTGATATTATGAAAACGAAAAGGTTTTGGATTTTTGTCATAATAGGCACGTTAGTTTCTTTGAGTGTCCTTTTGGGAGCAATAACCTTCGCCCAGGAAACAGATAGAATACAAATCCAACAAGAGTTACGCAGACGCTTGCGCGACTCTGATGGGGTCTATGTATATGTTGACGTCATTGCAAAGGCCGGGTCGGAAGAAAAAGCATTGAAGGAGCAGTTGCAAACTGATGTAGAGCTTGAGCTGCGAAATTACGAGATTAAGGTATTGACCAAAGAAGAAATGGAACAGGCAGACGGGCGTCCGCGTCTGGCGGTATATCTGGTAGCGTACACAGACCCGGCATACAAAGAAGCTTATCTTTATTGTGTGCGGATTGCCCATATCGAAGATGCGAACCTGGTGAGAAACTATGGGTATGCCGAGGGGATTTGCTGGGACAGCGGCCTTTATGTAGGCAGGGGAAAAGAACCTTCTATAAGACAAACTGTGAAAACTCATACTCATAAATACATCAATGACTACCTTGCAGCTAATCCGAAGTAGCCGGCAAAGCCGAAAGAAGAGCGGATGAAGTAGTGGCTAAGCTGGATGCTCGCAAAATGGTGAGTAGTTAATTAGTATCTGTTGCGGAAAACAAAAATCAACTATGTCACCCCTGCGAAAGCAGGGGTCCAGAACGAAAAACTGGATTCCCGCTTCCGCGGGAATGACAAATACTGTTTCTGCAACAGGAACTAATTAGTTAATTGGTTAATGTTGGGATCTTTGATGCTGGATGCTCGCAGTGACTGAATGCAAAGTCGAATATGGAAGCGGAAAAATCCCGCATAAATTGCAGGACTAAATATGGAATAAGAAGCCCACATGGAACGTTGGAGGGCGTTGAGTTTGTATAAACGTTCGTGAACTCAAGGCGTATAAACAACTCTATTTTAATTCGAGGAGTTTGTTCAGAAGTTCATCTTCAACTATAAAGGCTGTTCCGTGTCTGGTGCCGGGAGGAAAGGACAGCTTATCAGTAATTGACTCCCAAATCTTGAAGTCCTTCGACCTTAGGCCTTCGTACCGATGACGTGTGTATCCGTCATAATATAAATACCAATAGTCGTCGATTTTCAGGGCGGTCGGGCCTTCGACCCAGTCGGGCGAAATCGGGTCGGACGCATGGCCGTATGGCCCTTGAAGTTTATCGCTGTAAGCAATACGGATATTCTTCTTTGCCACAGGCTCTTTCGTCTCATCTTTGAGGAACATTACATACCTGCTGCCGTCTTTGATGATTGTGGCATCAATCACATTAAATCCGTCATCATAGAAAAGCCTCGTCCTGGAATAGGTCTGGAAGTCCTTAGTTGTAACGCAGTAGATTCTGTGATTTAGCTGTTTCCCTCTATCTCTGTCACCCGTGTTTTCGGTGCTGGGAAATCGGCCGGGGATTGTTGTGGACCAATAGATGAGGTACTTTTTGTTCGTGGAGTCATAAAAAATCTCGGGCGCCCAGCAGTTCATCGCTGTTGGCTCATGTTCCATAACAGGAATATATTTCTGTTCGGACCATTTGATGAGGTCTTTGGAGTGAGCGATTCCGATACCTTTTTCCCGCCAGCTGCTGGTCCAGACCATATGAAAAGTGCCGTCCGGCCCGCGGCAGATGCAGGGGTCGCGCATGAGCATGCCTGCGACCTGCGGCTTAAGAAGCGATCGGTCGTTTTTTAAGGCCGTCCACTTCAGGCCATCGTGACTGTATGCCAGGTGCAGGCCGTCCTGGCCGTTGTCTTTGAAGTAAGAGAACAAGTAGTTCACCCCGGCCCTCGCCTGTTTTTCCTCAGACAGGCCTATTGAGTTGAAAATGCAGGCTATCAGAATAGCTGCTATCAGCACATTTCTATTCACAACGAAGTCCTCCCAAGAAAACAAGGAATATTGTCAATTGTTTTTTAGATTTATCTTCTTGCAGGCGCGCCACAGCAACCAAAATATCCATTCTCGCCAGAACATCTTAGTGTACAAGGGGCAAGAGCACAAGGGATAAATGCACAAGGTCAAGCCCCGGCTGATATTACCGGGGCAGGCAAGAAATGTCGAATCCCGATTAAAACCATCGGGACAGGTATTGAATTGAGTATCTTCCCCTCCCTTTAAGCACTCACCACTAACCAGCTCTCCTATGTCGAGCTATGTCAATCAGTATTGCTTAGTCCCATCTGAATTCTGTTGGAGTTTCTCCAAGCAAGTCCTGCATCCGCTTTTTTACATTCTCATTCTTGAATTTATCATCCCTCCACCTAACAATCTCACCTCTGCTTTCCCTGATACGTTTTCGCAGCTCCTCAAGCCACCTAAGCAGTCGTTCGTATGCTATTTGCTTTCTTCTGACAATCAGGTCAAACCTACCGGCAACCACCTCTTCCAGCTCAGCTACTAATTTTTTATTTTCGTTCTCGCTTTTGACAGCCTTGATATTTTTGAGCAACTCATCTCGTCTTTTTTTCAGTTTCAAATCTTCTATAAGGACCTCAGCTAATTCAGGGTTCCTCCTTCCTTCTTCAATAATTCGTCCATATTTTTTCAAGGCGAGCTCGTATTTTTCTGCATAAAGGTCCGGGTTTGTGTCTTTTAATTTAGCCAGCTCCTGGGCTTCCTTGGGGTCAAACTTTTCAAGCGATTCAAGAAATTCTGCACGTCTTCTCTTCCTCCAGTTGTCTATACGTTCCCTGATTATCTTGCCGAACTCCTCATGGCCGTGTCTTCTAAGTTCGACGCTGAACTGGTTTGGGTCTTTCTCGCGTAACCGGGCTAACTCCTTTGCCTTTTCGGGGTTGCTTTCCTGCAGGCTCTTCATAACACGGTCAATTTCCTCATCTGTTGGCTCGAATCTTCTTGAACCCCGTCCCGGCCCTCGTCCGGGTCCCGGCCTTGCTCCCCTTCCCGGTCCTCGTGGTTCATCCTCAGTCCAGATGTCTTTTTCATTCTTCTCGTCAGCAGAGCCAGGTAGAACGGTTACTGCTGCCACCGCTGCTACGGCCAGAACTAAGATGATTCTACGAGTTAACTCCATTTTTCTATCCCTTCCAGAAATCACTATTATTAATTTCTATAAGCTCCATCTCTAATTCAGTTATTTTACTGTCGCCGTTGCCGTCGTCTTCTCCCAACTGCAGGGACATCAGCTCGTCTTCAATTTGTTCAATTTCGGTAGTGAAAATCACCAGGTCCGCGTCGGCGGCGGCAATATCATCACTCTCCCAAATTGCTGTGGGTATTATCGAGGTAAGTTGCATACCATTGGGTTTGGGGGGACCTTTTTGGAATAAATTCAGGCCTATCGCCGTGAGGAACATAACTGCTGCTGCGGCACAAGCGATCTTGTAAGTTATGTGCTTAAACACATATGCTCTTTTTGCCGGCAGACGCATGGCGATTTCAGCTTTTATATTGGCTATGAGCATAGCATCAGGCTCAGGCGCAGGGTGTTTACGGAGGATTTCTTCGGCCTTTTGAACATCCTCAGCGCAGCTTTCAGCCTGCTCGGCATCCAGGAATGTCTCGAACAGCTCTTTCAAATTTTCCTGATTTTCATTATTCATAATATTATCCCTCCATTAACTCCCTCAGTTTCTTTAGTCCCCGATGCAGCTTTGCCAACGTTGTGCCTATCGGCTCGGACCGCATTTGGGCTATTTCTTTAAAGCTCAGTTCCGAATAAAAACGCAGCATTATCAATTCTCTCGTATTCGTGTCCAGCCTTGTGAGCTGTATCTGTAACTTATCAATTTGCTCGTTGTCGGATTGTTTTGGCTCTGTAAACTGTGATTCAAGCTGCTCTTTTTGAACATCGAGCAATTTTTTCCGTCGCTGTTTGCTCCTTAAATAATCATGAAAAATATTAGACGCTATTTTGAACAGCCAGCCATCGAAGGAGCCGCCCTTGTAAGAAGCAATTTTCTCCACTAACTTGACAAATAGCTCGCTTAACAACTCGTCACTAACATCGTTATTACCCGTCAAACGGTAAAAATAACCGTAACATCGGCTTGCATACATATCGACTATCTGCGAAAAACACTTAGAATCACCGTTCTTGCAGCCGATTATTATCTGGGCTAAGTCATCGCTTTTTGTCATATTTAAGCGTTTTTACATAAATAAAGACGGCTTGGGGAGACGATTTATTGCAAAAATCCACAAAAATCAACGTCCGGATAAAATTTGGTGGTCCTATATGGTGTCTTCTAATCCATTTTGAAAAAGAAAATAACGCATTGGCACCGTTGATAACCGGACAAACGCATAAGGCCTCTGGCTTTTAACCAGTTTAAATGTCCTCTTCTTCCTCCTCCTGCTCATCATCTTCGAGTTTCCATTGCTCAGCTTCGTCAAGCTCGTTTATCTCTCGCTGCATAAACTGGATGATTTTATCCTGCAGAGGTGCCATTTTCCCGTACCACTTGAGCATTCCCTGATAGCTGGCCAACAGCATATCCAGGCGGATAAGCTGCCATTTGGCTATACATTCCGGCTCCTTGATATTAGTAAACGGGTCGCATTTGAAGGTCTTTTTGCCGCCGGGACCCATCTCACATAACTCGCAATCTTTGCACTGTATCATATTTGCATCCCAATCCGGTTCGCCGAAAAACCAGCCTCTGACAAAAGTTTTGCTAACAGTGTGGTCCGGCTCTTTTTCATAATTGAATTGCGAACTTTTTGTTCGTGGTTTTTTTATTTTTATTTTTTACTTTTAAGTTCTTTTATAATATCATATATTCCGAAGGCTTAAAAGTATAGTGCAATAAACAAATTTTGTCTGATTGTGGAGAAATAGATGGCAAAACCGAGACGTAGGCGCAAAGTGGGCAGTAAAAAAAGACGCGCCAAGTGGAAAATACGGCATAAAATAAGCTGAGCGTGAGCGACAAAATGTATCTCGTCAAAAGTATCTCGGGAAGCTGTAACGAGATACGAGATACGAGATGGATACATCCGCTTCTCCGTAAGGAGTCCTTAGGACTGACAGGCGGATACGAGAATGAAACACTTCACAATCACTTTCAAACCCGACAATAAGCAAATCTCCATTCACGCAGGTGCTACACTTTTCGAGGCTGCGGGCCAGGCCGACATAATCCTGAACACCGTTTGCGGCGGTAAAGGCACCTGTAAAAAGTGCCTGGTAAACCTCGAACCGGACGGTCGAGAGGTCCTCGCATGTCAACACCATATTCAAAACGACCTTACAGTAACAATTCCCGCCGGTTCCAGGTTCTTCGAGCAGAAAATCCTGGAATACGGCATCGATACACAAATCGAACTGGCTGCGACTGTACATAAAAAATATCGGGAAAAAGGTGCAACAGAAAAAATATTCGGACTGGCTGTCGATATCGGCACAACGACCGTCGTCGCCAAGCTAATCAATATGGCTGACGGCGAGTGTCACGCTACGCAAGCAATCCTCAACCCCCAAAGCCGATATGGTGACGATGTTATCAGCAGAATCGCATACGCACAAACAGACGAACAATCTACAGAACTTCACAAAGCCATAATAGACTGTGTAAATGACCTGACTACAAAGCTCTGTAAAAAGACGTCTATCGAAACAAAGCACATATACGAAATGTGTGTCGTTGGCAATACGACTATGAACCATATCTTCCTGAAATTGCCGATAACCCAGCTCGGTCAGGCACCATATAAGGCCTTTTCTCTCGATGCACACGATGTACCTGCTGCTCAGTTGCTTCTGGAAATGAATCCTGCCGGCAATGTCCATACCGTTGAAAATATAGCGGGTTTCGTAGGCTCGGATACAATTGCCGTCGCGCTCGCGGTGGATATTGATTCAGCCGAAGAAATGACGCTGGTCGTTGATATCGGCACAAACGGCGAGCTTGTGCTCGGTACGAAAGAAAAACTTTATGCGGCAAGCTGCGCGGCCGGGCCGGCTCTGGAAGGCGCACGTATAACCTGCGGCAGCAGAGCGGCTGAAGGCGCGATAGAGGCCGTCGTTGTAAATGAAGATCCCGATGGAATCGGGATAGATTTGGACGTGATAGGAAATGTCTCACCCCGCTCGATATGCGGCAGCGGCCTGATTGACGCCGTGGCGGTAATGCTGGATTTTGGTATAATCGATGCAACAGGCCGGTTCGTCGAGCCGCAAAAACTGAAGGACAAGCTCCCACCGACCATTTTTTCACGAATCATCGAACAGGATGGCCAATTAGCTTTTTGCCTCTACAGAGCCGCGAACGTAAGTGAGCGGAAGGTGTTTTTGACGCAAAAGGACATTCGCCAGATGCAATTAGCAAAAGCTGCCATCCGGGCGGGCATCAAGCTTTTACAGAAGAGGATCGGCCTTGAAGATTACGAGATAGAACATATCCTTTTGGCCGGTGCATTTGGCAATTACATCCGAAAAGAAAGTGCTCTGCGAATAGGCCTGTTGCCTATAGTTCCTGTGGAAAATATTCGTTTTGTTGGTAATGCCGCTGCTTCCGGTGCACGGATGATACTTGTCAGCCGGCAATGCCGAGACAAGGCCCGCGAGTTAGCCGGCAAGATCGAATACATCGAAATCGCCCATGAGCCGGAGTTCCAGGACGTGTACGCGGATTCAATGCTATTTTAGGATACTGACAGACACTGACTATTTTGGACGAAATAGTATTCGGGGTATACTCTACATTACTGAACCACAGATTACCTGGCGCAGCGTAGCCGCAACCAAAAGTTTGTCTAAACAAAATGTTCCATAACCTATTGTAATTACAGATGATACAATCGCTTAAAACAAAATACACGCATAAAAAACAAGAATATACAAGATTGTATTACAGATTTGAAGGGCAGATTGCACAGATTACGGATTGACACATGCGAAGAGCTTTAAGAATAATCTTAGGCATAGTGTTGATTATCCTCGGTGTGTTGGCATTGGTGACACCGCTTTCTCCGGGCTCCTGGCTGGCACTTATCGGGTTGGAGATTCTGGGATTGAGGATAGTGTTTCAACGCAAGCTTCTGTCTTTGACTCCAAGGAAATACCGGGGCAGGCTGAGGATAATGTTTAGAAAAATGATGAAAAGAACTAAAAAACCATAAGCTCGGTTGGGGTATCATAACGACCTAAGTTCTGTAACCCGTTACCGACAGGTTACTATCTTTTTTATTGACTTTGGGTTTGCAGATTGTATAATTAATATGGGTGGATTCTATTTTAGCAATTTTAAGGAAAGGTGGTTATAGCCGTGTGCAAACAACAAGGATTCATCCCGTTAGAAAAAAGAAACCTCTATCGTGGAAACAGAGGATTTCCCGAAAAACACGGGGAAACAGACGTCCGGCAACAACACCGGAGTTTTCTCCGAAAGGAGTCCTTAGGACTAACGGGATTCACGCTGATAGAACTGCTGGTGGTAATCGCTATTATTGCGTTGTTGATGGGGATATTGATGCCGGCCCTTCAGCGGGTGCGGAAACAGGCCAGGACCGTCTATTGCCTTAGCAGCCTCAAACAACTTGGCATGGCCATGACCATGTACGCCGATGATAACGGGGGCTTTATTCCCCGTGCATTAGACCATGAAGTGAAATGGATACTGGAATTCATTCCGTACTTAGGCAGTGAATATAGAGAAATCCAAGATTACAGGGAGGTTGATGTATATCAGTGCCCATCCTTTCCTCGTAGCGGAGTAGGTCAATACGGCCACAGAAACGCCGAGCAGACAGTGGATTATGTTGTGAATGCCTGGGATATGCAGGATCCGGGTCTAAGAGGTGGTGAGCAGGGGAACCAAATGGATGAGCCGACCAGGCTCAGCAGTGTTAAGTCACCCGCCCAGCGGATTTATATGGCCGATAACTCGGCTGGAGAGTGGCGCCCTGTCGTCCGGAACGAATATGAGCTGGATATCCTGTCCCGGATGAACTATCTGGACGTTTGGTCGAGGACGCATTTGCCCGCGTCGGAAGAAACTACCAAGGGCAGTAACCTGACCCGACGGATATCCGGTGATCGACATCGCGGCAATGGGTGTAACAATCTTTTTTTCGATGGTCGGGCCGATTGGCTGCATAAGGACGAAAACACTTCTCGATTTTGGTGCGGCGCAGAATACTAACCTGGAGTTTCAGAACATTTACGCAGATTCTATGTCTTTCGATATTTAGCCCCCAAATTTATTTGGGGATTTTATATTTGATTCCTCATCATTACGGGCATCGCTTCGCAAGTTGTAGATTCCATATTTTTCGCACCCTAAATACAGGGATTCCCCGATGGACTTATGCCTTCTGAACCCCGATAATTAAGTATCAGGGCAAAAAATGAAATAGTGTGAGCAAGGCCTTTACAGGAAAGGGGGGATGGGAAAAATAACAATGGCATTCCTTACTGTTTTCAGAACGACTAAACTGGAGGGTGACCTCGGCTACGGCGTCATTGAGCTAAGCGGGAAAAAGTGTCCAGTATATAGAGCGAGTCCGATATACGGTGATATGGGCCATGGTCTTGTTAATGTACACGGGAAAAAGTACCCAGTACAAAAAATGAATAAACAGGATGGTGATATCGGTTACGGCGTCGTTAATATTCAATACAAATGAAACTTATCGCTGGTTGTGGTAATTGGTGAGTCTGCCAAAAGACGGCGGATCTTCGATAGTTAGTGGTTAAATAGAGGGGAGGAACTCAATTCAATACCTGTTCCGATGTTTTTTGTCGGGATTCGACACCAAAGGTTCGCTCACGGCGAATTCCTTGCATTATTATTTGATTTATACAATTCGACCTGGATTCCTGCCTTCGCAGGAATGACACCGCACTAATTGACCCCTACTAAAGAAATGTGGGGGCAGGCGGCAGAGGCCTATCCTTCGACTACACTCAGGACAGGTTTCGTGCGAGGTAGATAGTAAGATACTTTTGAAAAGAAATGTTGACCGGAAAGCTGAGAACTTATAGATTAAAAGAAGCAAAGAAAGTGAGGCCAGATATGAAAGAGGATGAAAAATGTGGCCAATGCAGGTTCTTTGTGCCGCTAAAGGCCGAGGACAACAAGGGCGAATGCCGCAGGCACGCACCTCGACCCGGCGCAAGCTTCCAAATAGGTGGTAAAGATATTGGGAAAGAGCCGCGATGGCCGGAAGTTGCCGTCGACTGCTGCTGTGGTGAATTTGAACAAAAGTAAGCAGAGGACAGAAGACAGTCAAGGTAGGAATATCGAATTCTCCACTGGTGAACCTTTGGTATCGAACAGGAAATAACGAATTACGAATTTTATAATTTGTTACGCATTTGCTCAGTTTTTGTGGCTTGCTTGAGAATCTTTTTTTCTTTGTGCGTGAGGCTGTGCATGCCGTGGTCGTGAACTTTTTTCAGGATACGGTCAACCTCAAACTGGAGGTTGCGCTGCTCGGCCATTTTCTTTTTCCATTGGCCGGCTCCGATTTTCAATTTGAATTTGCTGCGCCAGGAGTGCGAGAACACATAAATGGCCCCTGCCGCCATACCCGCCAGATGCGCTGCGTGGCCGCCGGCGTTTGCTCCTCTTGTTATTACAAAGAAGAAATACATAATTGTCAGGCCGACTGCCGCTACCCTTATCGGCACCGGAAATAGAAAGATAAAGACAACGAATTGCGGGAAAAGGATTGCACAAGCAGCTAACATGCCAAGAATTGCACCGGAGGCCCCTATCATAGGCCCGGACCATAAGAATTTGAGGGCGACAAGGAAGGTGTAAAACAGGCCGCCTGCGACGCCGCAGCTAAGATAAAATATGAGGAATTTTTTGCTGCCCCAATGGCGTTCGAGTGTCGGCCCGAGGAAGTATAAGCCGAGCATGTTGAAAAGGATATGCATAATATTGGCATGCAAAAATTGATACGTTATCAGCCGCCAGACCTGAAGCACCGAGGCAAATGAATTCGGAAAAACAGAAAACCATTTTTCAAAGAAGTTCAGGGGTTGAGGGAAGCCTGGCACTGAAATGTTTCTTGGAAGAAAGAGGGCTCCGGCGAAGAAGACGGCAAAATTGATAATCAGTAAAGACTTGACGACGGGTGTGATGCGCGGAAAGTGCATCCGCATCTGCGGTGCACGGCGGTATTGCGAATGGAAATCCGCCTGAGTGTAATCTCTGTCGTAAAGACCCATAATACTACTCTCGAAGTTTTCGCTCCCTTATGGTCGCGGCTCAGTCTGTGTCTGGTATTATTTATATTATGGTCAATTTTGCGAAATGTTCAAGTAAAAAAGACTCAAGATACAAATAAGACCCAAGACTCAAGACTTACGAGTTTTTGGTTTCATTATCTGAAGTATTGCCATCAGGGTCGCACCGAAGCTAATCATAGCGATGCCGATAAGCTGCGATATTGTCAGGCCGTCAAATTCAAAACGATTGTCGTCGCGTAGAAACTCGATAAAAAATCGTGTGATGCCGTAAATAACAAACATCAAAGCAAAGGTTGAGCCGGGTTCGGTAAAGATTTTGCCGGCGGTTTTCGAGCTGCCGGCGGTTTGTGACCTTCGCCAGAAAAGGTAAAGTATGAGGCACAAGACAGCGCCGGCGGCGGATGTATATAATTGGGTTGGGTGGACAGGCAGACATCGATATTTGCCAGTTGTGACCTCGATTTTTTGCTGGGCGGTTAAATAATTCTTTGGTTTCAAGTCCTGTACCCAATGACCATCGTCATCATAGTAACCGAAAAACTCATCCGGCAATTCTAATTGCGGCTCTGGACGATTTCTCTCCGTGTTTGGGCGTATCTGACTGCGGTAAGCGAACGAGTTATAGGGGAAACGGACGGCCCATGGCAATTCTGTGGGTTTGCCAAAGCAGCAGCCATTTAGAAAGCAGCCGATTCTGCCGAAGCCAAGGGCCAGCATCAGGCCGATAGCGAGGATGTCGAGGTAACGACGGATGGGTAGCTTGTGATAGAGGAGATAAAAAAAGATGATGGTGATTGCCAGAATAACGCCGCCCAAAAGCTCGAGGCCGCCGTGCCAGATAGCAAAGACAGAAACGGGGTTTTCTTTGAAATGCTCAAAATAATGAATTACGTAAAAAAGACGCGCCCCTACCACTCCGCCTATTAACGAGTAAAGGGCGGCGTTGGTAATGAGCTGAGGATCGGGTGTGATATTGCGGCTGAGGCGCCTTATCAGATAGACAGCAGCAAGAAAACCAATGACCATCATCAGGCCATAGCTTTTTAGGGTCACATGGATGAAAGGTATCTCAAAAAGTTCAGGAAACATTTATCGTATCGCGTATATCGTATGTCGTATTTCGTATATCTTTTATTCGTTTGTATTAGTTATTATATATTACTGATAGCAAGTACTTCTTCATATGTATCCCCCTGCCCAACGACAACACCCTTTAATCCCAGTGGATATGCCATGTAACCATCCGGGTGCTTCTCTACAACGATTTTAAACTGTCTCATAACAAATTCCTTGTTCTTAATTAGTATCTGTTGCGGAAAGCGAAAACCGACGATGTCACCCCTGCGAAAGCAGGGATCCAGAGCGAAAAACTGGATTCCCGCTTTCGCGGGAATGACAAATACTGTTTCCACAACAGGAACTAATTAACAACAATAAATCATTATACATTATTATTTTGCTGCGTCCACGAGAATGTTGTCTATTAGTCTTGCGGGGCCGATTCTGACGGCTACGGCAGCGAGGACTTTGCCGGCGATGCGGTCAATGTTCCGGAGCGTCTCGGCGTCAACGATACTTATATATTCTATCTCTATTGACGGAACCTGTTGTAATATTTTGCGCATCCCGGTGATGATTTCTGTGGTTTCTTTGACGCCGGCGTCAATCATCCGGCGGCACTTTTGGAGTGATTTGTAAATGTTCGCTGCATCCTTTTTTTGCTGTTCGGTTAGATATTTATTTCTGCTGCTGACGGCCAGGCCGTTCGGTTCGCGGACTGTGGGACAGATGACAATTTCCAAGGGCATATTTAAATCAGCGACCATTCGCTTAATAACGATTGCCTGCTGGGCGTCCTTTTGGCCGAAATAAGCAATGTCTGGGGCAACGATATTAAATAACTTGGTACAGACAGTAGTTACTCCTCGAAAGTGGCCCGGACGGAATTGGCCACAGAGGGATTCTGTCAGTTTCTCGACGTTTACCCAGGTGAGATTTTCAGCCGGGTACATTTGCTCGGGCGTTGGAGTGAAAACGATATCAGCGCCTGCCTTTGTGCACATTTCCAGGTCGGCATCGAGAGGTCTCGGATATTTCTCAAAATCTTCACCGGGGACAAACTGTGTGGGATTGACAAAGATGCTGACAACAACAAAGTCGCATTCCTTAACGGCTGCTTCGATTAACGAGATATGGCCGATATGCAGCGCTCCCATTGTCGGGACAAGGCCGATTTTTTTGCCCCGGCTTCGGGCGGTTCCTACCAGGCTTCTGACCGACTCTATCTTTTTCGCAACTTCCATTTTGTGTTATCGATCACTGCGGATGTATTGCACTTCCCTCGTAAGCACCGATATTGCGTGGGCCGTCTTCGGTGACGGTATTTCCCCAGAAATCTCGACTGCCATTGTCGTCTATGGGTATTGCCGTGCCTATGCACGGTGAATCCTTTTTAAGCATGAAACCTCTCAAGGTTTCAAAGCCTGCTTTCGCTGATTCTGGCGACATAAACAATGGATCCTCTGTAACCGCGTTTTTGTCATCCGGTGCGTTCTCGTGCCTACCGTAATAGAGGTTGTGCTCAAATATGTGGTTTATACTTTGTCCCCAATCATAGCTGGTTGACTCTTTTACATAAAAGATGTTATTGGCAAAATACGTGTTCTCAGGCCATGGCCCACCCCAGTTGTCCATCTTGACCATTGTTTTGTCGATTTTGAGGTCAGGTTTTTTCGGAACATAAATGATGTTGTTGTAAATCTTCGTATCCTTTACGGGACCAGAAATATGAAAGCATGGTGAAAAACCTGCGTGTTTTCCTACAGCCCGCAAGCCGTCATTGACACTGATGTTGTACCGAACGATTGTTCCAGTATTGATCGCAATTGACTTTTTCGCACCGCCATTGTTGCAGATTAGCAAAAAGCCGCCTTCATTGTCGTGGCTGTAGTTGTATTGTATTATCGTGTTACGACAGTCCCAATCGGAATCAAAGCCCTGCGCGTCCCAGGGAGCTTTATGGTCGCTGACTTCATTGAATTGGATGGTTGTATTATCGCAGCCCCACGGCCAGATTCCCGCAGCGGCATCACCGTCTGGTAAAAGTCTTGTACAATTGCGCATAATGTTGTGCTCAACCAATGCTCCGTCACAACCGATCGGAACGATGCCGTCCCCTGGAACCTCCTCCAACAGATTGTCTCGTATGACCACGTTAAGGCTTGGATACCAAATCTTATCTCTTTCCCAGTACCCAGATCCCATGATACCGTTGCGTTCACAACGGACAAGGTGACAGCCTTCGATAAGTAGGCCGTCGAAGCGTGACTTTTTCTCTTCTCCCTCGTTCCGCCATGCTATTCCATGCCCGGCGCCTTCTTTTTTTATCAAGCTGCCGTTTACGTCGTGAACGAATAAGTTCTTCAGGTGGATATGGTTCGCTGTGCCGAAGTTGTTGATATGAACATATACCCCCATACGCCTACGTTGCCGTTCAGCCCCCTTATTTGTGATTTCGAAGTTGTTTACCTGCCAGTATTCGACATTATACAGATATAATGCACTTTCATATTTGCCTTGAGCATCAATACAGGGTTTCTTGCCCTCACCATACATATCAACAACAATCGGACGAGGCTTTTCATTGAACAAGCTGCCGCATCCTCGGGGCTTCAATTGGCCGATATAGCGAGAGTTCGCAGCAAAAAGAATTCTGTCTCCGGGCTTGAAAGTAGTTTCATTGACCTTGTCCAGAGACTTCCAAGCTCGTTTCGGTGAGGTTCCATCGTTGCCATCATCCCCATCAATGCTGTTTACATAGTATGTTGCTGCCGCCACAAGTGATGAGAAAAAGAAAAGAACGGTAAATAGAACAAGAGTGAGGGGCATTATTCTTTGCATACTTGCATCCTTTCTATTTGACTGTGGTTTTCCGGTTAAACAATCTGCTGCCGTTCGCCATCAATGTATATTACATAACTTTTTATCTGATTTGCCAAGTGTTCAATATCACTATCTTGCGTACAATCGAACTGCGACGTCTGTTTGCGGATAACGGGGCAGGTTTTCCAATGCTTCAAGAGCTGCTCGTAACCGGTATCAAGATTTTCCAAAAACTGTGGCTCGATTTTCTGTTCGTAAGGATGATTTCGTTTGTGAATACGCTCAAGGCAATTCTGTATCGAATCAACCAGATATATCACAAGCACCGGTAAAGTTACCTTACGGTTAGAGGGCTGATAAATTTTCTCGTACAGGGCCAATTGTTCCGGGTTTAGTGTTTGGCTGCTATAGATAAGCTCTTTATCAAAGATATAGTCACTTATATATATTTGCCCCTTTTTCAATGTGTTATGATTCAACTGTTCAACTCTGCTGGTGAGGAAATATAATTGGGAATCCAATGCCAGTTCTTTTTTCCCGGCGTAAACGTCAGGCATAAAGGGATTGGTATCGTAAGGTTCGAGCAGTATTTTGCAGTTGAGGCGGATCGATAGTTTTTTAGCCAGAGTAGTTTTTCCGACGCCAATAACACCGGCTATGCTGACAAGCTGCGGCAAGTGGGAATTATGGATAAAATCACGGCCGTTCAATCGATTAGACAATTCGCAGACCGATTCGTTCATAACCGGATGAAGCAAATTGGCATCGAGCTGGCACAGGCCCCTGAGCACGAACGAGCGTAAGTGCATTTGTGGGTGCGGGATGGTTAATTGCGGGCTATCTATTACTCTGGAGCCAAACAGTAAAATGTCCAAATCGATAGTCCTCGACGACCATTTTTCCTGCCGTATTCTGCCAAGCGCAGTTTCAATATTGAGGAGCGTCTTGTGTAAATCATCCGGGTTTAGAGTTGTCTTTAGTTCGGCAACAGCGTTTAAATACTCAGGCTGCTCGGCTTGCGCCAGCGGAGAGGTCTCGATTAGCTCACTTACGCGGGCAACCTCAACATCCGAGACTTTGGCGAGCATTTTGAGGGCACTATTTATATGGTCCTGTCTGTTGCCTAAATTGCTGCCCAGGCCGATATATGC
>JAIVYN010000065.1:0-15450 GCA_048635425.1 Candidatus Aegiribacteria sp. | reverse complement strand
TTTGATGGTGTCCTTGAGCCCAGAGCGTTCTTTACTTGTCAATTCAACAATATATTTTTTCATGTTGGCCTCCTTGCAGAATTAAGGAATTAACTGTTATGTTAATCCTATCGGCAAAAAGACCTAACAGACTTTATTCCGCGGACGGAGTACTAGCAGACATGTAATACATACCTCCCGAAGATCGTTCCTCCAATTCCCTCTTCTACCGTTTTCAACCAAACCACAACACTAAAAATCTGAAAAAAAGCGGATTTGTCCTTAAATAAAAGTTCCCACTGATCCTCGGCTTGTGACAATGTCTGGATATTTTTTTATTAAAAAAGTATTTACAAAAGGTTTTATCCGATATATAATTGAGAATATGAACGAAAACCATACAACTCATTCTGTCTTTGAGGCTATTCTTAGCCTTAGCATGCTGCTATTGCGCCTTTAGGCGCAATAAACACTTTCCCCAACAAAAATCTATTGTAACCATTCTTTTTAACCAAGGATTATAGAGTCTTTACTGATTTTTTATTTGTGTTCATTCCGTGTTAATCCGCGGAATCTGCGGTTAAAAAAATAATTCGTGGCAATTTGACCCTGCTTGGGTCATAATTAGCCGCGAATTAACACAAATGAGCGCGAAGAAAAGAAAAAAATTAGAGTAAATTCGTGGAAATTCGTGGTTAAAAATATAAATCTGTGCAATCTGTGGTTTCAAAATTGGAGAAAAAGCAAATGTCCAAGGAAAAAGTACAAATTTTCGACACAACATTACGGGACGGCGAGCAGGCGGCCGGGACCCGCTTGGGAGCAAGAGAGAAGCTGGAAATCGCCCGGCAGCTCGTTCGGCTGAACGTCGATATCATAGAGGCGGGCTTCCCGGCCTCCTCACCCGAAGATTTCGAGGCCGTGCGTTTGATATCCGAACAGATTGAAGGGCCGGTCATTTGCGGCCTGACCCGGGCCATAAAGAACGATATTGAGGTCTGTCAAAAGGCCCTGAAAAAAGCCAAACGCTCCCGTATCCATACCGGTATCGGCGTGTCCGAGATTCACATCGCGGGAAAATTCGCAGATGACAAATACGGCAGGACAATGGGCGAAAAGCAGGCCACTATCCTGAAGATGGCCGTCGAGGCGGTCAGGCACACCGCTCAATATACCGACGACATCGAATTTTACGCTGAAGATTCCGGGCGGGCCGACCGGGCCTTTCTTTACGAGATTCTTGAGGCCGTTATTGACGCGGGCGCTACTGTCGTCAACATCCCCGACACCACGGGCTATTCCATGCCCGAACAATACGGTGCCCTTATCCGGGACATACGAGCCAACGTGCCAAATATCGAAAAGGCGACAATCAGCGTGCACTGCCACGACGATTTAGGAATGGCCGTAGCGAATTCATTAGCAGGCGTAAAGAACGGCGCCCGCCAGGTAGAAGGAACTATAAACGGTGTGGGCGAACGGGCCGGCAACGCCGCTATTGAAGAGGTAGTAATGGCTATCCATACACGCCATGACTTCTTTGAAGAGGTCCAAACAAACATCAACACCCGCGAGTTCTATCGAACCAGCAATATGGTTTCGGACATGTTAGGTATGCCGGTTCCCGCCAATAAGGCGGTTGTGGGGCGTAATGCTTTTGCCCACAGTTCGGGAATTCACGTGGACGGATTTCTGAAAAAGCGGGAGACTTATGAGATTATGAGGCCTGAGACCATCGGCCTTGCCGAAAGTCGTGTTGTTCTGACAGCCCGGACGGGACGTCACGGCCTTCAACATCGCCTCGAAGAGATGGGATATACATTATCTAAAGCAGAGCTGGACAAGACATACGAACGATTTTTAGCCGTTGCCGATAAGAAAACAGAGGTTTTTGAAGCGGACCTTGCGGCGATAATCAGCGATGAGATTCACGTTGTAGAGCAAATCTATGAGCTGCAGTACCTGCACGTCGCCTGCGGGACCGGCACACTGCCGACCGCGAGTGTCAAAATAATATCCAAGGACCAGACCACACAGGCCGCCGCATGCGGTGACGGCCCGGTGGACGCAGCTTATGAAGCGATAAGAGAAGCTACGGGTCTGTCGCCTAAGCTGGAGAACTATTCAATCAGAGCTGTTACCAGCGGCAAAGAGGCGCTCGGCGAAGCCACCGTCAGAATTACAGAGGACGGCAGGACCTTCATAGGCCGAGGCATATCGACTGATATTATAGAAGCGAGCGCAAAGGCATACGTCGATGCAATTAACAAAATGGTCTCTACACAAAAAAGAGGTTAGCAGCCCGAGGTAAAAGGGGAACTATAGCCGGCAAAGCCGGAAAACTCGAAATGAGAAGCACGAAATCCGAAACTCGAAAAAGAGGTCAACCGCCCGAAGAAAAAGGGGAACTATAGTCTTGGAAATTAGAAATACGAAATACGAAACTCGAAATTCATCCTTCGTAGTAATACTACGGATGACGGACAAATTCACCTGTACTCGCGTTACCGCAGGTGCGAGCAAATGATAGAGATTCAAAAATGGTTTTGGATACTTGATACTTGATGCTTGATACTCGTAAGAATAGTAAGTGGTTAATTGGTGAGTAGTTAATAAAGACACAGGGCAGATGACGGAAGATAAGGGACGGTCAAGAGAGAAATATCGAATATCGAACCCCGACTGACAGCATCGGGACAGGCAAGAAATATCGAATGAAGAAAGAGTAAAAGCTATGGGAATGACTATTACTGAAAAGATATTGGCGAAGGCAGTCGGCAAGGAAAAAGTGGTGCCGGGTGAGCTTATCGATGCGAAGATTGACATCGTTCTGTGTGTTGATGTTACGACGCCGCCGGCGATTTCGATGCTTGAAGAAAAAGGTATCGATAAAGTGTTCGACCGTGAAAAGATTGTGGTAACGCCGGACCATTTTCAGCCGGCCAAGGACATCAAAAGCGCTGAGCTTCATAAACGGCTCGACGGCTGGGCAAAACGACACAATATAAAATACTATTACAAAATCGGCAGGGCCGGGGTCTGTCATGCACTGCTACCGGAACAGGGACATATTCGGCCGGGCGAAGTTATTGTCGGGCCCGACTCGCATACGTGCACCTACGGGGCGTTTGGGGCATTCAGCACAGGGATCGGCTCTACGGATGCAGCGGCGGCAATTGCGACAGGACAACTCTGGTTCAAGGTGCCGGCTTCAATGAAATTTGTTCTGAACGGTTCGCTCGGGCCCGGTGTCTATAGCAAGGACGTTATCCTTGCTGTCATATCGAGAATCGGCACGGACGGTGCGCTTTATAAGGCGATGGAATTTGTCGGGCCGGCGCTGGCCGATATGTCGATGGAAGCGAGAATGACTATAACGAATATGGCAATCGAGGCCGGTGCAAAAAGCGGCATAATCGCTTTTGATGATGTAACCAAGCAATATCTCGACGAGCACCTCAAAGATGAAACAGATTACACTGTCTATGAATCGGACAGTGACGCAGAGTACGAGGTTAGCGAAGAGTTTGACTGCTCGGCTATTGAGCCGATGGTAGCTCTTCCGCACCTGCCGAGCGGCGGCGTGCCTGTCAGTGAATGTGCCGGCAAGGAGATGGACCAGGCGTATATCGGCAGTTGTACAAACGGCCGAATCGAAGACCTGCGAATCGCAGCAAAAATCCTCAAAGGAAAAGAGGTTGCCATTCGCACGCTAATTGTGCCGGCAACGCCGGTTATCTGGAAGCAGGCAAAAGACGAAGGGCTGTTCGATATATTTTACGAGTCCGGCTGTGTAATCGCCGCACCGACGTGCGGGGCGTGTCTGGGCGGCTTTATGGGTGTTCTGGCCGCGGGCGAAAAGTGCGTCAGCACAACCAATCGAAACTTTGTTGGGAGAATGGGACATCCGGAAAGTGAAGTCTATCTTGCCAGTCCGGCAACGGCGGCGGCGAGCGCAGTAGAAGGAAAACTGATGGATCCAAGGAAGTATCTGTAAAAAGTAAATCCGAAGCACGAAGTCCGAAATACGAAACAAATTCAAATGACCGAAATTTGAAATACAAAACGATATGATTTGGAAGACTGGATTCCTGCCTTCGCAGGAATGACACATTAATGCCTTTAGGTACGTAAATATTACAGTTGAGAGATTAAACTTTTATCTGAGGTTATGAAGATGAGCGTAGCACATGTTTATAAACGAGACCATATCAATACGGATGAGATAATTCCGGCGAGGTATTTGAATACCGATGACCAAATCGAATTAGCGAGTCATTGTCTGGAGGATTTGGACAAGGACTTCGTTAACAAAGTTAAAGAAGGAGATGTGATTGTGGCCGGTGAGGATTTCGGCTGCGGTTCATCCAGAGAGCATGCAGTCTGGGCCATTCGCGGCGTAAAGGTCCAAACGGTTATTGCAAAATCATTCGCTCGAATCTTCTATCGCAATGCTATTAACAACGGCTTTTATATTATTGAATCGCCGGATGCGCTGGAAAAAATCAACGACGGCGATGAAGTGGAAATTGATTACAAAAATGGCTTGATTAAAAACAAAACAGCCGATATTGATATTAGCTTTAATCCGCTGCCGGATTTTGCGCTTGAGATAATCAACGATGGCGGATTATTAGAGCATATAACAAAGGTAAAAAGGTAAAAGTAAGAAGGCAAGAATTGAGGAATGCCGACTTTGTAACAGTGTTGTATATTATAATATTATGTACCTTGATTGTTGACCATCATGGCCAAAAAGCGAATACCAATTCCAGATGAACTCGCTGCTAAGGTGATGTTCGACTCTGACAGAACCTGTTGCGTTTGCCGTGATCCAACAAAGAAAACCGAGATACACCATATAGATGGCGATCCCTCGAATAACGATTTCTCGAATCTCGCCGTCGTTTGCAAAGACTGCCAGAGCGATGCACACACGAAACATGCTTTCGCAAGGAACCTTATACCGGAACTGATTCGGAAATATGACGAGAGCTGGCGGGCAATCGTTTGCGCGAGGCTAAAGCCTGGTGGAGAAAAGGGTCAGTTCATCGAATATCAGCAGCAAGTCTTGCTTGAAATCGGCCTTGTTCCACACGCTTGGAAAAACCAATATATGGTGTTGTATCCGGGTCACTTCCGCGACACAGGATACAGTTCTGTGGAAAGTGGCGGGGATGTATGGGACATGCTCACGGAAGTCGCAATTCACCGATACTCGGCCGAGGAATGGAAAAAATACTTTCCATTATTTGACGTAGCGATTAGTAACGTGATTGCGCAACTTGACAGGCTTCTTACTGCTCATGGTAGCGCCATTCCCATCAACATCAAACTCGCAGTTTTGCGCACAAACTCACAACTCGAAGTCGAGAGGTCATTTTATTTTATGCTTCCTAAGATTATCAATACGTTTGGAGATGAAGATACTGCATTCGCTGCGCAGTTCAAGGAAACAATAAAGACGTTATCGTCGCTGGCGAGATTTGCAGACCAAGAACGCAAAGCACTAGAACCGGACACATAAAGAAACGCTCCACACGACCGGGACGCTTTTTTGGTTAAGCGAGGTCTGGCGTCGTCGTAGGTCGGCCTCAGCAGGTGAGCTTTGCCGTTATGCATTGAATTGGATTCGACTTTCTCAGAATGATCGTTGTGCGTAGCACAAACTACGAATCCGCGTGTCCAACAAGTTGCACACCTTACGAACTGTTTCTTAAAATATTTTTCCCATCCACTTCATTCGTTTCGCTCATTCAGTGGCTGCCACCCATAGATTTTCTTGGTAATCGTCTGCCATATTTGTGTTTCTTCTCCCTTTTTGTTTGTGTTCCTGCTCCTTTTTTTGTTGATTTTAAAAGAATACCTAAGTATATTAGGTATTATATAGAGCAGAGAAATTAACAGTGCTTACTTTTTAACGGGTTGTTGTCGGGACAATACATAAGTATATTAGGTATTAACGTCGTGTACAAGTTTTTAGGTGCAACCTTGTTTTATAACCCATAAAACAGGATTGTACCGCATCTTTTAGGCTGAAGGCAGAAAAGCAATCTTACTTTGGGGTCAAAAACAGCATTTTGAAAAACCTGAACACAGCGTTAAGTATTATTTACATATTCATCCTTACTACATGAAAGGAAACTGTAGATGTTTTACCAGCAGATCATAAAAGGGAGCATCAAATTTGTGATTCTTTCAATGCTCGAAAAGCAGCAAATGTACGGCTACGGGCTTATCCAGACAGTTCATCAAAAAACAAAAGGCTTTTTCCAATGGCGTCAATCAGCTGTTTATACAGCCCTGCACAAGATGGAAAAAGCAGGACTGATTAAAAGCAAATGGAAACCTGCCGGGCCTTCAAGAAAGAGAAAGTATTATTCCCTAACCGCAAAAGGAAAAGAACTACTTATGGCAAACCAAACCGAATGGCTCGCTTTTTCAAAAAACATGAATAAGCTAATTGCCAATACTTAAGTATCTTAGGTATTATTTATAACATGGAAACTGGAAGTGCTGGCTTTTTGTTGGGTTGGTGCCGGCACAATACCAAAGTATATTAGGTATTAAACCTATCCCAAAACCTGTGCAAAGTTGCGTTTTCGGCTTTGACAACATGATTTTACGGGGTTATGGGATAACTTATAGTTATCCGCTTTTGCAGATGCTGTCGACCATAGCCTATGGCACCAATAGAAAGCCACAGGTTTTACTATAATGCTCTGTTTCTTGAAACATTTTTTCCATCCACTTCATTCGCTTCGCTCATTCAGTGGCTGCCATCCCTCACCCATAGAATTTCTTGAAAACCAGGTACCTGGAGAGTATAGTATTGGCAACGCAATCAAGCCACAAGAAAGGTACTGAAATGAGCAAACGTATCAGAAAGCTATCACAACCGGCAGAAAAGACTATTGAAGCAGTGCTTGGCGAGTTCCTTAAAGAACAACAAGAACGTCTGAAGCCTTCAACTATGCGTAAGTATGAGGATATCATCGATTTGTTCCAGTCGTTTCTGGATGGGTATGCTTATCAGGGCCTCGATAAGCAGGAGGATGCGTTATTCGACCGGCTTTATAATGCCAAGGGCGATGAGCATCGAGAATTTTGCCAGGTATTCGGCCCGGAAAAAATCGCCGGCGGTGTGGATGAGTTCCTGAATTACTTTATGATTCGCAAGGTTATGTGCGGCAAGGAGCTGATGCAGGCGGCGGGTACGGTGATCAAGAAGCTGGGCAAATGGCTCAAGGAAAAGGGATACATCCAGTCGGAAAGTGCCGCTGAGGTTGTGAGTAGTGGTGCTACTGCCGCCAAGGAATTGCCCGCCACGGAAGAATTAGCCTGGATGCTTACCGATTATGCTGACTGCACCGCTGTTGATTGTGACGAAGTGATCGAAGACCATTTTACCATCGAAGCTGTAGAGCCAGGCAAGCTGAGACTGTCCGCTTTTACAGGAGATGAGGAGATCGTAGTTCCTGTCTCCCGGAATATCAGCAACGCCTGCCGGGTGGGTTGGTCCATTTCCGGAGCGCTGGGCAAGACAGGTAAGGGTTGGTGTATTCTCGAGGCTTGGAACGTATATCCTTAGGACGGCCGTTTACAAGTCAAAGAGGTGTGAAATGCTACTCTGCGAAGTTAGCTTCGCTACGAAGCGCGAGTATCGCGGCCTACGGGCTGCGGAGTGAGCTAAAGTAAATTAAAGTGACTAAAGTTGGAAGATTTTTTCCATCCACTTCATTTGCTTAGCTCATTCAGTGGCTGCCACCCATCGCACCCCACGGCACAGGTCCGTGGGCTAAACAGAATTGTCCGCATGTGTAAAATTCATTTTACCCACCATACCAGTTCTATGTGGTTTTGCTGCCACGATTTTCTTGATAACCAGGTACCTGGAGAGTATAGTATTGGCGATTAGAAAAAACGAACCCCGCGTCAAACGCGGGGCTAAATATATGGATTCCCGCTTCCGCGGGAATGACAAATGAAAACGGGAATGACGAATAGAATTAAGAATTTAGAATTGGTGGGGCAAGCCCCACCCTACGGCTGTTTCAAAAAAACCCTAAGTATGAGATAGTATTTGCTTGGATTACAACTGCAATTTTTTATGATGTAGTCTGAGATCAAAAATTTGGTACTTGGTGCAGGATGCGACATCGAACTCAGAGGCCAATTGTGTTCTCCGCAAGGAGTCCCGAGGACGACGAGATCTCGAACTCGAGGGATGGCGCGTCTGCCGACTCGTTGGTCGGACGGCGTCGTCCGGCTTTCACGTTGGTCGAGCTGCTGGTCGTCATCGCGATTATCGCGCTTCTGCTTGCGATCTTGCTGCCGGCGCTTTCTCGGGCCAAGGCGAAGGCTGAAGAAGTGACCTGCCTGAACAACCTGAAGCAGCTTCAGACCTGTGCAAAACTATATTCGCTGGACCACGACGACCTCCTACCGCCGAACCGATACGCTTATAACCTCTACACCAAAGCGCCTTCGCTCGGCTTCAGCAACGACCTGACATGGTGTGCCGGGCTGGCGCCCTTCGATACGACCACCGAGAATATCGAACGAGGCCTGCTCTTTTGTTACAACAAATCAACCGACATCTATCGGTGTCCGTCCGACAAATCGCGGGTAAGAACGCCGGAAGGTGAATCCCTGCATCTTCGGAGGACGCGCAGCTACAACTTGAGCCAATCCATCAATGGCACACCGTATCACGACAAGACGTTCTTCCCCCCGAGCTTCGCCAAGGAATCCGAAATCGACGATCCATCGCCATCTGAACTCCTCTTCTTCGTTGGTGTCCATGAGGACAGCATCCTCGATTCCCACTTCGGTATCCCGCCCCGGGGTTCGATCTTCGCCGAGGAGCCGCTGCAGTGGTGGGATCTTCCGGCCGGCCGGCATTCGCAGGGCGGCAACTTCTCTTTCGCCGATGGCCACGTCGAGCACTGGCGATGGGCCGCCCCAAAGATATTCACTGAACTTGGCCAGCCCGTCAGGCAAGACGGCGAACTCCAGGACTTCCTTAGAGTTCAGCGAGGCGTAAAACCCGAGACAGGTTTCTGAAACCGGGGTGGGGGGCAACAGAAATATATGTTTGTCTATTGATTCCCGAGCAGCTAATAATGGTGTGCGATGTACACCCTGCCAGGGGTGTAGATTTTCTTGATAAGCCGGTGCCTGGAGAGTATAGTATTGGCGATTAGAAGGAACGAACCCCGCGTAAAACGCGGGGCTAAATATCTGGATTCCCGCTCCCCCGCTTTCGCGAAGGGACAAGTTCCGCGGGAATGACAAATGAAAACGGGAATGACAAGTGAATGTTTATCTGTGAAATCTGTGGTTTGAGGAATGATTTTATGAATAGACGTGATTTTTTAAAGACAATCGGTTTAGGTGCGGCGGCACTGACCGTTCCGTGGTGCGCGAGCGGTAATTCGCTAACGGTAAATAAAACGAATAAGAAATTGAATTTCGTTTTCTTCCTTATCGATGATTTAGGCTGGACGGACGTGGGCTGCTACGGGAGCAGTTTCTATGAGACGCCGAACATCGACAGGCTGGCAAGCGAAGGTATGCGGTTTACCGAGGCTTACGCGGCCTGTCCAGTCTGCTCGCCGACGCGGGCAAGTATCTTAGCCGGCAAGTATCCGGCAAGGTTAGGTATAACGCAATGGATAGGCGGGAGCGATGAGCCAACACCGTACAGGCACTATATGCCGCTGGAGGAGGTGACGGTGGCCGAAGTTCTGAAGGGCCGGGGCTATGCGACGGGCTTCGTGGGCAAGTGGCATCTGGGCAATAAACCTTATTATCCGGAACATCAGGGTTTTGATATCAATATAGGTGGTGACAGTTCGGGTGCGCCGCCGACGTACTTCTGGCCCTACAGGAGGAGGAACCGGGCGTTGGATGAGATGCCGCCGGGGGGCGAGGAAGGTGAGTATCTGACTGACCGGCTGACGGATGAGTCGCTGAAGTTTTTAGAGGCGAATAAAGACAGGTCGTTTTTGCTGTACCTTTCACATTATGCGGTTCATACGCCGATAGAATCGAAGGCGGCGCTGACGGACAAATATAAGGCCAAGGCCGCGAAGATACCTGCGACCGGAAGGTCGCGGTTTGTCCCTGTGTATGGCCGTTATAAAACACGACAGGTTCAGGACAATCCGGCTTTCGCGGGGATGGTTCAAAGTGTGGATGAGAGCGTCGGGCGGGTGATGAAAAAGTTAGAGGAATTGGGCGTCGCGGACAATACGGTCGTGATATTCATGTCCGACAACGGGGGGCTATCCACCGTGCCGCGGGAGGCGCCGACGAGCAATCTTCCTCTGCGAGCGGGCAAGGGCTGGCTGTATGAAGGGGGTATTCGCGAGCCGATGATTATCAAGTGGCCGGGCGTAGTCAAGCGGGGCAGCGTATGCAGCGAGCCGGTGACGAGCACGGACTTTTATCCTACAATGTTAGAGATGGCGGGACTGCCGCTGATGCCCAAACAGCACATTGACGGTGTGAGTTTGATGCCGTTGTTGAAAAACGAGGGTAAGCTGAACCGCAAGGCGATATACTGGCATTACCCTCACTATCACGGCAGCGGGAACCGGCCGAGCGGCGCGGTGCGGGCCGGGGATTATAAACTTATAGAATGGTATGAGGATAACAGTGTTGAGTTGTATAATCTGCGAGACGATATGGGCGAAAAGCACGACCTGGCGAAGGAAATGCCTGAAAAGGCGGCGGAGCTTCGGTCGATGTTAGGCAAGTGGCGAAGGCAAATGAAGGCGAAGATGCCGGCATTGGGGCCGCGGGCCGATTTCAAGGTATGGAAGGATTCGAAGAGAAAATAACGGAAGGATAACGAATAGTTTTTTTCGACAAGGAGACAAAAGTGTACAAGATTGCAGTGATACCCGGCGATGGGACAGGGCCGGAAGTAATTGTTGAAGCGGTAAAGGTACTGAAAGCTGCTGCGGACAAGTTCGGTTTCAAAGTTGATTTGACTGAGTTCGATTTCGGCGGTGAAAGATACAAAAAGACCGGCGAGACCCTGCCCGACAGCGCGATCGAAGAGCTTCGCAAATTCGATACAATCCTGTTAGGTGCAATCGGACATCCGGAGGTGGCACCGGGTATCCTGGAAAAAGGCATTTTGCTCAAGGCCCGCTTCGAATTAGACCAGTATATAAATCTGCGTCCGGTGAAGCTCTATCCGGGTGTGGAGACGCCGTTAAAAGATAAAGGGCCGGACGATATAGACTTCACTGTAGTTCGCGAAAATACCGGCGACCTCTACACGGGTACGGGCGGTTTTACAATGAAAGGAACGCCGCAGGAAGTGGCGGTGCAGTCGGCTGTTTATAACCGTTTTCAGGTTGACCGCTGTTTGAAATACGCATTCGAATATGCACGCAAATACGGCAGGAAGGCTCGCGGCAAAGGCGATAAGAACACGCTTGCCCTGTGCGGCAAGACCAACGTGCTGACCTATATATACGACCTGTGGGAGCGGGCTTTTCACGAGATGGGCCAGGCCGAATATCCGGATATAGAAAGAGAATATTATCACGTTGACGCCACCTGTATGTGGATGGTCAAGAATCCTGAATGGTTCGACGTTATCGTAACCGGTAATATGTTCGGTGACATTATCACCGACCTTGGGGCAATGGTCCAGGGCGGTATGGGTATCGCGGCGGGCGGAAATATCAATCCCGAAGGAGTCAGTATGTTCGAGCCAATCGGCGGAAGCGCACCGAAATATACGGGTAAGGGAGTTATCAATCCGTTAGCGGCTATTTGCGCTGCGCAAATGATGCTTGAGACGTTAGGCGAAGAAAAGGCCGCTGAAAAGCTCGAGGATGCGGTCAAGTTTGTAACCGCCAACAAGCTAAAAAGCCTGCAGGCCGGTCGAATGGGATATTCAACAAGCGAAGTAGGAGACCTGGTCGCAGAAAAGCTTGCTGAATAGAAACAAAAAATATGAGAAATCAAAATGCAAGATGTCATTGCGAGCACCTGACCTGATTCTCAGGATGCATGTAAAATAAACTAAGATATTGGCTGAATCGCGCTAACATGTTTCTATTATAACACTTACAGATAACATCGTGCCGAATGCGATTTCTTAGTTCATTAGGAGTCCGAACGACATGAGGGCGCAGCAATCTCTGCTTTGCGAATAGTCGAGATTGCTTCGTCGCTCTGCTCCTCGCAATGACATTTTGTGTCTTTTTGAATTTTGCTTTGTAGTTTTGCACTTTTATTCTTGATTTTTGATTTGAGAAGATGCCAGCTAATCTTACACCTGAATATTTTAAGGCTGAGAAGTGGTTTCGCAGTGCCGTAACCAATGAAGAGAAGATTCTGGCACTCGAGCGGATGTTAGCGGTGATGCCCAAACACAAGGGTACGGACCATCTCAAGGCCGATTTGCGCAGGAAACTGAGCAAGCTCAAAGAGGTGGCGACGCAGAAAAAGGGCGGTAAGCACGTTGACATTTTCCACGTTCCCCGCAGCGGGGCCGGACAGATAGTTCTTCTTGGTACGCCTAACTGCGGCAAAAGCTCCATTGTTGAGGCCTTGACCAATGCGAAGGTGAACGTAGCCGATTTCCCGTTTGCGACGACCGGTCCAGTTCCGGGAATGGTGACATTCGAGGACGTGCACATTCAATTAATCGATATGCCGCCGATTACCGCCGACTACCTCGCCCCGGGCCAGGTGGGAACGTACCGCAACTGTGATTTGATTGCTGTGGTCATTGACCTTTCCGCCGAGGTGCAGGAACAATTAGAGACCTGCCTTGATTTTCTCGAATCGAAAAGCCTGCTCATCGATGCCGAAACTCCAGCCTTGGATGAACACGGCAACGTCCTGGCTAAAAGGGCGTTCTGCATTTGTACTAAATCCGATATCGCTAAGCCGGACGCTCTTGAAACGTTGAAGAAATCTTGCAAATATCCTTTTGATTTTGTCGAAGTCTCCGCCCAAACCGGTACAGGTCTTGAGAAACTCTCCGGCGTGCTCTTTAGCTTATTGGATATCATTCGCATTTATTCCAAGCCGCCGGGCAAACCAGCCGATATGACAGACCCGTTCACACTGCCGGTTGGCTCGACCGTTATGGATATGGCTACCGCTGTTCACCGCCAGTTAGCTGAGAAACTCAGGTTCGCAAGAATCTGGGGAACGGGTGTTTATGACGGGCAAAACACCCAGCGAAATCATGTCCTGAATGACAAAGATATTATTGAGCTGCATTTCAATTGACTATTTGCTATTGACTATTTATTATTGATTTGCTCTGTAGAAAATATGGACTGTCATTCTGAGGCGCAGTCGAAGAGTCTCATCTTTTGAGCAATAAAGAGATTCCCGCCTTAGCGGATCTTCGACTTCACTTCCCCGTTCGACTACGCTCAGGGCTAAAGGCTGCGCTTCGTTCAGAATGACATTGAAGATATGAATATCTTTGAGGAAAGGTAATCATTAATTATGGAATGTCAGAAAGAACAAAATCTAAAAAATTGCAATTGCACATATCCCGGCTGTGATAAAAAAGGGATTTGCTGTGAGTGTATAAGTTATCATTTATCGATTAAGCAACTGCCCGGCTGCTGCTTCCCGGATGAGGTCGAGAAGACTTTCGACCGCAGCTTTACCGCCTTCGCCAAGGCCTGGGGATTATAGAAGTCTCAACCGCACGTGAAACCCTTCCCTTCGATTACACTCAGGGTAAACTCACTGCGCTCAGGCCAGGCGTGGGGCTAAATAAAATGATAAAAAGGCCGAGCCAATTCATCCTGAGCATAGTCGAGCATCAAAAGGAATGTCATTTACAAACTCTTCAGGGTCATCAGCTCCTTGGCCAAGGATTCGGTGGCCTGACGTACGTATCTAGTGCAGATCTGGAACTTGACCTCCTCATTGAGTTTTTTTAGACCTTCGGGTGTGGTCAGGTCCAGGCCGCACAGCCGACGGCATCGGCATGAACCGAACTGCCGGGCGAACTTGTCGAACAGACGCCCGGTGATCTGGAGGCTCTGCATTTTCTTTTTGGCGTAGTCTTTCTCTTTCTTTGCCACGGCCAGTGACACGACCATGGCTGAGCCTGTCAATAGGCCGCACATCCTTCCCCGCAACCCGACGCCTCCGCCCAGGCCCATTGCAATGTCCGGCACCAGGTCGCTTTCGATACCCAGTGCCTGGCAGCCAGCCGAGAGTATCGACTCGGAGCAGGTCTGGCTACGAGTGGTTAAACACTCCAGGGCTGTAGCGACCATCTTTTTGGAATCGATAGGTGCAACGGTCTTTCTGTCGGCTCTTGCGGTCGGGGTTAGTGTTGATGTGACGCCGGCGGCGGTTGCGGCAGCTATACAGGTTTTGAGCATTTGACGTCTTTTCATGGTCGTGTCCTTTCATTGTCAGGCCTTGCAGAGCATTGTTATTCGAGATACCCACATTAGCTCACGCACTCCAGATGCTGGATATTCTAACTTATGAGTAAGCCTGTTGCAACACAGATAAACGATTAATCATGAGGTTGACTCATTTAATCCGCCTTTCGTTCAAGGGTAATGATGAAGCTATCAACAGCAGTATCATAGCATGTTCTTTGGGCCGATACTAAAAGCTCACAGACCAAATGGAGCGATTCCTTTCCTTTGAGAAACACCGAGACAGGACTTGCACTGAGGGCAAAAGTAGATGCAGCGCTTGCCCAGGTCGCCCTTTAGCTGCTGAAACCATACGGTTGTAAGCTCTTTTTTGCAGTGCGGGCAGATTGGTACCGCCTCTTCTTTTTTCTCAAAAGTAATCATATTATGTCTCCATTTTAAACAGCTTCAGAACAGAATACAGTTCTAAACAGACACATCAATTTGTCTCAGTATAAAAACACGCTTGCCGCATAGATTTTATTCATCTAAAAGAGACCAATTTCATTTATGCAATGAAAAATAAATAGGAGGACAATGCTTAGTCGGCTTTTAGCAACTTGCTTAAATCCCTGATTTGCTCTTTCGTGTCTTTTATTTCTTTTTTCAGTTCACTTTTGGCGGACGTGACGGTCCCGATAATAGTGGCATAAACACCTGTAAGTATTCCCACTATTATTGCGTCAGGATTGTTTCTTGATGCGCCAATGAAGACGGCGAGGACACCAACCGTTGCCATGATGGACATGACAACATAGCCAAGAATTTCTCTATTCATTTTACTTTTCCTTTATATTCGAGAAAGCTTCGAGTTCGGCCAACTTCTCAGCAGAAACATCTTCCGTACTCAGATCGCCAAAGACCACTCGGTAAGTATCATCGTTGATCTTCCAGCGAAACAGCACTGCTTCGGGTGATTCGGTGGATATTATATTCCCGTAGTAAGCCGGGTCTTTGCCGTCTTTTTCCAGAGTGGTATACATCAAACCGACCCTATCGACCTTCATGAACCTGGCGAGAAGCTCCTTGCTCGGCT
>JAIVYN010000064.1:0-15669 GCA_048635425.1 Candidatus Aegiribacteria sp. | reverse complement strand
ACCGCCAATGGTGGCTGTCAGTGTCAATAAACAATGTTTGACTCATGAGTACATTACCGACAGCAAAGTTTTCACCATATCGGTTCTTGCTGAAGGTACACCTATGTCGTTTATAGGCAGATTCGGTTTTAGAACCGGTAGAGACATAGACAAATTTAAGCAGGTAAGATACAAGACGGGGCAGACCGGCGCACCGATAGTTTTGGATAATGCGGTCAGTTTTATCGAAGCTAAAGTCCTCGATGCAATCGACGTTGAAACACACACACTTTTTATCAGCGCGATTATAGCTTGTGAAACGATTGATGACGACAAAATACCGATGACATATACTTACTACCGGGATGTCAAACACGGCAGGACACCGCGGACGGCGGCGACTTACATAGAGAAAAAACCAAAGAAAATATCAGAACAAGGAGCTAAAGAAATGAAAAAGTATAAGTGTCTTATGTGCGGATACATTTACGACCCGGCTGTAGGCGACCCTGATAATGACGTAGAGCCAGGCACCGCTTTTGAAAATTTGCCCGACGATTGGGTATGTCCCGATTGCGGCGTCGGCAAAGACGAATTTGAGCCTATTGAAGATTAAACACCATTACGGGAAAAGCATAGACATTATTTGATAACAGCCCAAAATAAGGAGCGGTTATTGTGCCGGAAATAAAGCCGACAATAAATAAAAGGGAGATTCTCTGTGCAGAGACTGTGGCGGGACCTAACGCATTTGTTGTCTTTGGAGCATCAGGTGACCTGGCGCACAGGAAACTGCTTGTGAGTATCTTTCGCCTATTCACGCAGGATTTACTTAGTGACAGATTTTATCTGTTAGGGTGCGGCCGAAAAAAATTCTCCGATGAGGATTTCCGTGAAAAGGCAGAGCAATCAATACGAGAGAATTACGACTTTCTATCCTCGAAAGACTTAGACGCCTTTACGAGCAGGATTTATTACGTAGATGGTGATTACAATGATGCAGAATTTTACAGACGCATCAAAATCAGACTTGCAGAGTTAGAGCAAAAGCATAAAGTCTTTGAAAGTCTGGTGTTTTATCTTTCAGTTCCTCCTTTTTTGTACGCCACGATAGTAGAGCATCTCGGCTCGTCAGAACTGGCCTGTCCGAAAAAGCTCACCACAAAGAAACAGGTTAAGCTGGTCGTCGAAAAACCATTCGGCAGAGACCTACAAAGCGCCTTGGAATTAAATAACAGAATACATCGATGTTTTGACGAGTCTCAAATTTATCGAATCGACCACTATCTCGGCAAGGAAACCGTTCAGAATCTTCTGATGCTGCGTTTTGCCAACACTATCTTTGAGCCGATATGGAATCGAAATTACATAGACAATGTGCAAATCACCATTGCTGAAACACAAGGGCTTGAACACCGAGCAGGCTACTATGACACCTCAGGTGCTCTTAGAGATATCTTCCAGAATCATATGCTTCAAATGCTTTCTTTGGTGGCGATGGAATCACCAATATCCTTTGAGGCAGACCATATCCGTGATGAGAAGGTCAAACTGCTGCAGTCGATTCGGGCGTTTGATGTTAATAAGCTGGGCGATTTTTTTGTGCGAGGACAATATGGGCCCGGCTCGATAAACGGTAAGAAAGTCAAAGGCTATCTGGAAGAGTCTGGTGTAAGAGCAAATTCGAAAACAGAAACCTTCGTTGCTTTGAAACTGTTCATCGATAATTGGAGATGGCAGGGAGTGCCTTTTTATTTAAGAACCGGCAAGAGACTTCCGACAAAAGATACTGAAATTGCAATCACTTTCAAGAAAGTTCCTTATTCGATGTTTTCTTCCGTCGGCCTTGATGAGCTGCCGCCCAATGTTCTTGTGCTGCGAATACAGCCGGAAGAGGGAATATCGCTTAGCTTTCAGGCTAAAAGACCCGGCTCAAAAATTTGTATAAGCACGCTCAATATGAATTTCAGCTATAAAAGCGTTTTCCTGGTTGACATGCCCGAGGCGTACCAGAGATTGCTTCTGGATTGTATGGTTGGTGACCAGACACTCTTTACGAGACAGGATGATGTTGAGGTTTCCTGGCGCCTATTTACGCCAATATTACAGGCCTGGGAACAGGATGAGTCGGCGCCTCATAAGTATCCTGCCGGTAGTGAGAGCTTTGCTGAAGCTGACAGACTTATCGAATCTGATGGGCGAGAATGGCGAAAACTTTTGAAAAGCTAACATATTATCTGTGTTAGTGACGTAAGAAGAAATTCAAAAAATGAGCAATCAGAATACACAAGAGCAAACACCTTATGACATCTCAATCATTCGGCCTCAGATGAACAGTGAGGATTTCAAGATGAGAGGCCAGGGGATGGAATCTGCCAGATTAGAGGCTATAAGAAAAGGACTTCTGACATTGCATACGCTGGAGCTTATGGCAACGACCATTTACAGGTTTCAGATTACCAGAGAGAGCTGCGAATTCAATCGTCAATTGATAGCCGCTATGTGTAACGAGATGACGCACTACCAGGATATTCAGGTAAAGCTCTACGAATATGGTTTCAAGCCCGGCATAATCAGATTAGCATACTGGTTTGTTGGCTTTGCGTTTGGCTTTACTTCTCGCCTGATGGGCAGAAAGGCAATTCTCAAAACAGGCATTTGGGTTGAGACAAAAGCCGTCCACCACTATACTGAACTTCTTGAGACAATCGACTGGGACGAAGAGACACGTAAGGTCATTGAAAAGGACCAGGCCGATGAAGATGGGCATATCAAAAGATGGAAACAGCTTCTCGAATCGGAAATGAGTCGATAAAACCATGGGATTTCAGACCGTATTGATAGCGTTTGGGTTAACACTATTTGCCGGCCTATCAACAGGTGTTGGCAGTGCTTTGGCATTTTTTGCCAGGCGAACTAACACTAAGTTTCTTTCTACAGCCCTTGGTTTCTCGGCAGGCGTGATGATATACGTTTCATTCGTTGAGATATTTCCCAAAGCAAAAGACTCTCTCATTAACGAATTAGGCCAAGTCGCTGGATATTGGGCTACAGTTCTGGCTTTTTTTAGTGGGATTGTTTTTATCGGTGTTATAGACAAGCTGGTACCGGCATTTGAAAATCCGCACGAAGTCCATAGAGCAGAAGAAATGGATTCTCAAGACTTGGCGGCCAAATTCAACAAGCTATACCGAATGGGTTTATTCACGGCATTAGCGGTTGCAATACATAACTTTCCGGAAGGACTGGCCACTTTTTTAAGCGCTCTAAAAGATACGAAGCTCGGAATTGCAATAGCCGTTGCCATAGCGATACATAACATTCCCGAAGGTATTGCTGTTTCAATCCCCATATTCTACGCAACAAACAACAGAAAAAAGGCATTCATTTACTCGTTTCTCTCAGGCCTGGCTGAACCGGTCGGTGCAATCATCGGCTACGCCATTCTCTTTTCATTCCTTAACGACGTAGTATTCGGTATACTCTTTGCCTCAGTGGCGGGTATAATGGTATTTATCTCGCTCGATGAGCTCCTGCCCACCGCCAGAGAATACGGCCAGTATCATCTGGCAGCGTATGGATTAGTCGCAGGTATGGCAGTTATGGCTTTGAGTTTGCTCTTGTTTGTTTAGATAGTCGAAACATTTGGAATGTGGTGAGTTCAAGTCAACGGTGCTTCGTGAATAAACCGCTGGTTATAATAAAGGATGTGCTGGAAAAACTGTACGGCAAGTACAACCATCGTGATTTGATAAAGCCGGACCCGCTGCAGTTTGTGTATCGATATGACAATCCCTCTGATATGGAGGTTGTTGCCTTTTTAGCCGCTGACCTTGCCTACGGCCGGGTCGAACAGATTCAAAAAAGCCTGACCAACCTGTTCGAGCGTATGGGTGACAGTCCATACGCTTTCGTCAAAGGCTTTGGCAAAGCTGAGCAGAAAAGCCTAAAAGGTTTCAAACATCGTTTCACAACGGACCAGGACATTTCGGATTTACTGATGTTGTTGAAGAAAGTCCTGAACCGATATGCCGGTATCGAGGAGTTTTTTATTCAGGGTTATAATCCAGTTGACAGAAACATCGTTCCGGCATTGTCGAAATTCTGCAATTCACTTATTGATATGTATGCTGCTGAGCACAATGGAAAGACAAGCCGTGGGTTGAAGTATTTGTTAGTCAATCCCGCTAAGGGCAGCGCCTGCAAAAGGCTTAACCTTTTTCTGCGGTGGATGGTGCGTGATGACGATGTTGACACCGGGCTGTGGAAATCGATTGACGAGACAAGGCTCGTTGTTCCGATCGATGTCCATATGGGTAGATTGTGTAAGATTTTAGGGTTTTATAACCGAAAAGCAGTCTCTTTAAAAACGGCAGTTCAAATAACACAAGGCTTTGCTGAAATCGAGCCGGCTGACCCGGTAAAATACGATTTTGCATTGAGCAGAGTTGGAATTGTGGAAAACTGTAACGGCAGCTTCCACGCGAAGTGTGAAGGCTGTGAGTTGTTTGGATTCTGTGTTGGCAGATGATTTGATGAGCGGATATGAACCATCATGTCGGAAACTAAAGAAAAGATAAAAGTATTGTTTCTTTGCACAGGCAATTCGTGCCGGAGCCAGATTGCAGAGGGCTGGGCCAGGGAATTAAAAGCTAACGTTATTGATGCGTATTCCGCGGGGATACGCCCGTTCGGCGTCAGTTCCAGGGCAATAAAGGTAATGGCTGAGGAGGGAGTTGACATCTCAATGCACAAATCCCAGCATGTTGACGAATTCTCTGGAATCGATTTTGATTATGTAGTAACATTATGCGATAATGCCGCAGAGAATTGTCCTGTATTTAGCGGCAAAACAAGAATTGTTTACAAGCCATTTGACGACCCATATTTTGCATCCGGCAGCGAAGAGCAGATTATGGCAACCTTTAGAAAGGTGCGGGACGATATAAAAACATTTATTGAAACGATGCCGGAGAGCATGGAAGGTGAAAATGGTTAAGGATTCAAACGGGAAATGAATTCAGAGCAATTAGAAAAATACACTTCTGCGATAACACTTTCGGATATGGAAATCTTCGTGTTTCCGGAGTTAATGTACGCCCTGGTTTTAGCTAATATTATGAGCCCGATTATCTGGCAGTGGCGGCAGCTCGACTGCTTCAAGAAACTTGAGGGCAAGAGCAGCTACCGGAAACTGATGCGGCTGAGACAATTCATAATGGACGAGTTTGAGTTTAATCTTGACCTTGAAACATGGGGACTGACAAGTAAGGCCAAAGAGCTCAAACGCTTTGAGAAGTTTACTTCATCTGACGATATTGCTAAAAGCAACGCCCTGTTCGGCTATCACGGCGACAAATATTATTTCGATGTGGATATTCGCCGGCACTTTGGTCTGGACAAGTATGACAGCGATATCATTCCGTACTGGAAGACGGAAACCGTCGAGGCCATGAACGCCTTTCGCCTCAAGGAAGGTTACAAAACAGCGGCCGGGGAATGCGTATCACTTGCCGCCCTTTATGCAGCAGCGGCGTTTATCGTTTGCTCAATACCGCTGGAAGATATTTATATGATACTTACACCCCTTCATTCGCAAAACTTCATCGACCTTCAGGATGGAATTCTGACCAACAACAGAAGGCTCGTTACAAAAACGATGTGGTTCAATGGTACCGCTATCTCCAATAAGGCCCGGCGGGCACTGCGCAACGAAAACATTACAATCGTGGCCCATTCATCCGGCTATGTACATTGTTTGTATAAAGATGCAACAATAGACAAGAAACTTTATCAGGATTTTGGCAGAAAGCTCGATTCGTATTTATCGGCGGAGTTATCGCTTTCGGTCTTTGCAAATTTTTTACGGTCCAATCGAGACTATCAAAAGTTGTTCCAGGTCTGCCGAGAGTGTCATGGTCAGGCACAATTCTTAAAGGCGGAGGTCCTTTTCCATTATGAGCACGGGAGTAATTACAGGGTCGCCGACAAGACTTTCGATAAATTGCTTTCTGAGATTTCGGATGAAGATTTTGTTCCATACCAGCTTCCCGGCAGAATTCGCTGCGATGAGCTTGAGGAATTTATAGAAAAGCAAAAGCCTGACATCAAAAGCATCAAGGGCAAAACGGCCTTTATAAAATTTATTGAGCCGGTCATTCCTGATGCCCAGCGGTTTGTAGATGAATTGGCCGATTTTATACATATCGAAGCCAATCTGCCGCCTTCGGACAAGAATTTTCTGCCCGCCGAGCCGATTGAAATATCCGTAGAGCAGAATAGAGAACAAATAATTGACTATCTCAAGCATGTACGCCGAAGCAATACCACTGCTGACCTTGCCTTTTATTCATATCGCGATATGGAGAGTTGTAACTGGCTGCCGTTTGTCAAAGCAGCAGTGGAGCGCAACCCGGTCTCAATTCAGATGGTCAAAGCAATGTCGATAAAGGAAATATATGCGTGGCTTGAACAAATGAAAGATGATTCGATTTACGATGGCAGGCGATTGGCGCAGCCCGATGAAGTGGCGAACTACAAGACCGGAGACGGACTGGAAAAGGCATTCCTGTTGGCTAATGTCATCCGGGAAAGGAACCCGGAGCAGGAAGTTGAAATAATCACAGATAAAGAACAGGTAATATTAAAAGGCCGGCACGAACACCGATTCGTATCCAACAAAAACCTCGAAAAGAGTATTATCATTAGTAATGATTAGACCTGTTTTTTTAAGCTTTGAAAAGAACCTAAAACCTCGATAAACACCGCGGAACAGCGTTTTCCAGGTTAAACATATAATTTTTTTAAAATATTTTATTTTTTTTATTGAACTAATCTATATATTGGACTATATTAGTCCTATATGATTCTTGATAATTATTGAGGTACATTGAATATGGATATTTTGAGGAGAAATACAGACTACGCTCTGCGGGCCATGGTAAACCTGACTGGGCAATATGGTCAGGATCCCGTATCGACAAGGGATATAGCTCGAACTGAGGATATTTCTTATGAGCTTGCCTGTAAGCTGATGCAGAAACTTCATAATGCCGGGTTGGTGAAAAGCAGTATGGGGCCAAACGGCGGCTTTGTCATAAGCAAAAAGCCGGACAAGATAAATTTACTGGAAATAATAGAGGCAATTCAGGGGCCATTGAGCTTAAACAGATGTTTATTGGGGCTGGACGTCTGCCCACGCCAGAAAGATTGCCCGATAAGAGAGAAGCTTGCCAAACTTCAAAAGTATATAGGCAAATATCTTCTCGGCCTTACGCTGGATGAATTGTTACGAAGCCGATGTGCAAAGAAAAAAGGTAAGGCAAAGAATATTAAAAGGAGAAGAAGATGACCTGCAAAAAGGAAAGGCCCGGTGTCCTAAAGGCGTGTGTTGCTAAAGGGAAAAAGCTTGCGGATTTGGTCGAATACTCGAAGGATTCGATTGTTAGTAAGACAATACTGGATAAGTCAGCAGGAACAATCACGCTGTTTGCCTTTGATAAGGGCCAGAAGTTAAGCGAACATACGACACCTTATGATGCCGTCGTACAGGTTCTTGATGGGCACAGTCAGTTGACCATAGATGGCCAGGACAAGCACGTTACAGCCGGAGAGATTATCATAATGCCGGGCAATGTGCCGCATGCAGTTACAGCCCGGGAAAAATTCAAGATGTTACTAACAATGATTCGTGCATAAGAAGGTGTAATTTATTTGAAATAAGTAAGGGCGGACAGATGTTCAGATGTCCAGGACAAGACCAGAGATTTTGGAAACCGGAAGACATTTTTGAAGTGCAATGTCCCGGCTGCGGTGGAACAGTCGAGTTTTTCAAGGATGAGCCGAAGCTAAAATGTCGCAAGTGCAGACAAATGGTCGTTAATCCGAAGATAGACCTCGGCTGCGCTGAATGGTGCCAATATGCCGAGCAGTGTTTGGGAGTCAGCATCGTAAAGAATTTGAGAGTTATGCGTAATAAGCTGATAGAGGAAATGAAAAATGTTTTTGGTGATGACCGGAAACGAAATGAGCATGCGCTTGCTGTCCTGGATTATGCCGAGCAGATACAGAATGTCGAAGGCGGCGACCCGCTGATTGTCAGGGCGGCAGCGATCTTGCACGATATCGGAACTCACGAGGCCGAACGCAAGTATGGCTCGTCAGCCGGAAAGTATCAGGAGATTGAAGGCCCACATATTGCCGAGGAGATTCTGAAAAAATATGACATTTCGGCTGAGGCTATCGAGCATATATGCAGGATTATCGCTAATCATCACAGCGCCAAAGACATTGATACGATTGAGTTTCGGATTTTGTGGGATGCGGACTGGCTCGTTAATATCCCAACGGAATTTGCCAACGCCAGCAATGAGAAACTGCAGGAGATTATTGATAAAACATTCAAGACCGACGAGGGTCGTCGGATAGCAGCAGAGTTGTTTGTAAAAAGTTAAAGCAAAAAGAACAATTGGAAAAAATGAAAGGAGAATTATGTTTTGCTATCAATGTGAACAGACAGCAGGTGGTACGGGATGTACCAAAGTCGGAGTTTGTGGCAAGAATGAGGATATTCAGAGCTTGCAGGATACACTCATATTCGCGCTAAAAGGCATCGCCGCTTATGCGTATCATGCTCGTGAGCTTGGACAAAAGGATGAAGAAGTGGATGCATTTATGCACGAAGCGTTATTCGCGACGTTAACGAACGTGGACTTTGACCTGAATCGCTATCTTGAGCTGGTGCTGAAAGCCGGCAAGATGAACCTTCGTGTGATGGAAATGCTTAACAATGCAAACACATCGACCTTTGGCAATCCGACACCCGCGACAGTGCCGAGCGGCACAAAGGCCGGGCCGGGAATTGTCGTTACCGGTCATGACCTGCTTGACCTCTATGAGTTATTAAAGCAGACCGAAGGTAAAGGCATTAACGTCTATACTCACGGCGAAATGCTGCCTGCTCACGGTTATCCGGAGCTCAGGAAGTTCAAGCATCTTGTTGGTAACTACGGTACGGCCTGGCAGAATCAGAAAAAGGAGTTCGAGAAGTTCAGCGGTGCGATTTTAGTAACGACCAACTGCATTATGATTCCAAAAGACTCCTATAAGGACAGAATCTTTACGTGCGGGATAGCCGGCGTTTCAGGCGTCAAGCATATCAAAAACAGAGATTTCAGCGAGGTGATTGACAAGGCCTTGTTCCAACCGCCGCTTGAAGAGAATCCGCAGGGGACTTTGAGCACGGGATTCCATTATATGGCTGTACTTGGTCTGGCGGAAAAAATTGTCGAAGCCGTAAAAGCAGGCAAGATTCGACATTTCTTCTTTATTGGCGGCTGTGACGGTGCCAAGCCCGGGCGAAATTACTTTACCGAACTTGCAGAGAAAGTACCCGATGATTGTGTGATACTGACGGCAGGGTGCGGAAAGTACCGATTGAATGCACGTGATTATGGTGATATTGACGGAATTCCTCGTTTGGTTGATACGGGGCAATGCAATGACTGCTATTCAGCCATCAGGATTGCAACAGCACTCGCCGAGGCCTTTGATTGCGGTGTAAACGATTTACCTCTTTCGCTCGTAGTCTCATGGTATGAGCAGAAGGCGGTAGCCATTCTGCTGACGCTGTTGCATTTGGGGATAAAGAACATACGGCTTGGTCCGAGTCTGCCGGCGTTCCTTAGCGAAAATGTGCTGAATGTTCTCGTGGAGAAATTCAACATAAAGCCTATTGGCAATGTCGATGAAGATTTGGCCGAAATGCTGAGTTAGAAGGAGTTTTAGAATGGCCCTGCGAAACATTGTAAAAATAGATGAAGAAAAATGCGATGGATGCGGCCAATGTGCGGACGCCTGTGCTGAAGGTGCTATAAAGATAGTTGACGGCAAAGCCAGGCTGGTCAGCGAAGTTTATTGTGACGGCCTGGGGGCGTGTATCGGACACTGCCCCCAGGACGCGATAACCGTTGAAAAGCGAGAAGCTGCCGAGTTCGATGAAGAAGCAACCAAAGCACATCTGGCTAAAGAGCAAGAGAGCCAAAAACAAGCTGACTTTGTGTGCCCGGGTATGAGTATTCAAAAGCTGCGAGAAAAAGGCCGGACCACAAATTTCACAGCCCAGGTTCCATCCCAGCTTGGCCAGTGGCCGGTACAGTTGAAGCTGGTCCCACCATCTGCCCCATATTTTGCAAATGCCGACTTGCTGCTTGTTGCAGATTGTGTGCCGTTTGCAATGGGTGATTTTCACAATAGGTTTTTGAAAGACAACAGTATTGCTGTGGGCTGTCCGAAACTGGATGATGCCGAGTTTTACATCGAAAAGCTGGCGGCAATACTAAAAGCCAACAAACTGAACAGCTTAACGGTCATCCATATGGAGGTGCCGTGCTGCTCAGGCCTTACTCAGATTGCACGACAGGCTATTACTAAAAACAAAATTGAAATGAGCTTCGAAGATGTTACAATAGATTTGCAGGGCAATATCAGTCAAGCTGAAACGGTTGAAATCTTATGCCCGATTTAGAAATAGCAGTTGTTAATTGAGTAAGGAATGGACAATAATGACTAAATCCTCCCCAAAAAACAAGATTACCGTAAAAGGTGCATCCCTGTCTACCAGAGCAATACATGCCGGTGAACCGAGGAGAAAATATGCTGATTCGTTGACAACACCTATTATTCAGACATCTACATTTACGTTTCAAAACAGCAAGCACATTGAAGATTACACCAGGAAGGGAAAAGAGCACTTTGAGTATGGCAGATATGGTAATCCTACTGCAAAAATTGCCGAAAAGCGTCTCGCCAACCTCGAAGGTGCTGAAGACTGTGTTGTTTTTACATCCGGGATGAGCGCAATAACTACGACAATTCTTACTTTGGTTCAGTCGGGCGACCACATTGTCGTCACGGACGACAGCTACAAAAAGACCCTTGAGTTTTGCCGGTCTTACCTGAAGCAATTCGGTGTTGAGTGCACCATTGTTCCATTCGGAGGTTATAAAGTTCTTGAGAAGGCCGTCAAAAAGAACACCCGTTTTATCTTTTCTGAATCACCTACAAATCCTTACCTGAATATTTTTGACCTTGTCAAAATCAAGAATATAGCGGATAAGTATAATGTCCTGACGCTGATAGATAGTACATTTGCCACTCCCTTGAACCAAAGACCCCTCGAATTCGGGATGGACCTTGTCCTGCAGAGCGCGACAAAGTATCTCGGAGGTCACAATGACATCTTGGCCGGCGCTGTGCTTGGAAAGAAAGAGTTGGTTGATAAGATACGAAATCTGCATAAATCAATGGGCGGCCTTATTGACCCGCACTGCTGTTATCTTCTGCTGCGAGGGCTTAAAACATTTCCATTACGAGTAAAAAAGCAAAATGAAATCGCATTAAAGGTTGCAGAATTTCTTGAAAATCATCCGCGTGTCAAAAAAGTCTATTATCCTTTCCTTAAAAGCCACCCCCATTACAAAGTAGCAAAAGAACAAATGGCCGGTGGCGGGGGGGTCGTTACATTTGATATAAAGGGCAACCTAAATACCGCAAAACGGTTCCTGGATGCCCTGAAGCTGTGCTACATTGGGCCGAGCCTGGGCGGTGTTGAAACACTGATAACACATCCTGCATTAGTAAGTTATTACAACTACACGAGAAAAGAACGCTACGAGCTGGGAATCACTGATACCCTTTTCAGGCTTGCCGTTGGAATAGAGGACGTTGAAGATATAATTAACGACCTGAAGCGTGGGCTGAAACAGTAGAAAGTTAGCAGCTTAATAGGGGGTATATAATGGTCGATTTTGCCAAGTCGATAATCATAGATTTTTGGGGCACCGCAGCCGAGATGTCACCCTATCTGCTGTTTGGCTTTTTCGTGGCGGGAATCCTTTCGGTGTTAGTATCCCAACCCCTTGTAGAAAGGCATCTGGGCGGCAGGGGGGTATGGCCACTGGTTAAAGCGTCAATTGTTGGTGTTCCGCTGCCTTTGTGCTCGTGTGGTGTTATTCCGGTATCAATATCGCTGCACAAGCATGGAGCAAGCAAAGGAGCCACAATATCATTTTTGCTGTCCACGCCCCAAACCGGCGTTGATAGTATCTTCGTAACTTTAAGTCTTCTTGGCCCTGTCTTTGCCGTTTTCAGACCGTTAGCGGCATTCGTTACCGGCATCCTCGGCGGCACATTGGTCGATGTGTTTAATCGGGACAAAAATAATGCAGACCGCCCGCAACCAGAGTGTAAAGATGAGTGTTGTGCGGAAAGTAACAAGAAAAACAAGATTATCAAAGGATTAAAATACGGCTTTGTCACCCTGCCGCGCGATATTGGCAAGGCAATGCTGGTAGGACTGGCTATCGCAGCTTTTATCTCAGCTCTGGTGCCGGAAGGTTACTTCGCAGAAAAACTGGGCACCGGGATTTTCGCAATGGTGGTAATGATGTTTTTGGGCATACCGGTCTATGTATGCGCAACGGCCTCGGTGCCGGTAGCAGCAGCGCTGATATTGAAAGGCCTAACGCCCGGTGCAGCGTTGGTTTTTCTGATGACCGGCCCGGCCACAAACGCCGCCTCATTTATAACCATCTGGAAAGCCTTAGGCAGGGCAACAGCAATTACATATCTCGCTACCGTGGCGGGCTGCGCTCTGTTGGCTGGTATTCTGCTCGATTACATTGCCGCCGGCATCGACATTGAAATTGTAACTCGTCATGGTTGGATGCTCCCTGATGCTGTCAAATACATATCGGCTGTAGTTTTATTGGCAATATTAGGTTTTGCTATTCTAAGCAAACGTAAAGGAATGCCCGACGAGCAATAGAGAAAATTATATCAGCTGCGGTGGGTGAACAATTTTAGAAGTGCCATTACTCTATACATCATTATTCTTGAATCAGCATAAAAGTTGAAAACTATCGCATCTAATGTTTTACTTGGCCATTAACGTTGCTCAATAGTAACCTTCTCGCAAATATTAGAAAAGGCATTTGATTCTTCTATTAAATCGGCTCGGTCCTCGTTCGAAGAGGATATGTAACATAATAACTTAGCATTATTAAAAAAGTGCCCTGTCTCTTTTTGGATACGGTTTGCAGCGATACGGCAATAACTGGCATCTATATCAATTACTATACTGTTCCGATTTGACTTCGCAGCAGCTATAGATGTTGTACCTGTGCCACAAAATGGATCAAGAACCGTATCTCCTTCGAAGGAAAACATTTGTACCAAACGTTGCGCAAGCTCTAAAGGAAAAGGAGCGGGATGTTTACTTGTAGAAGCACCAGTCAAATTCCATATTTGGCGAAACCATTTATTAAAATCGTCCTTTTTAATTCTGCTCAGACGTCGTTGTAAATCAGAAGGCTTTCGATAACCACCAGGTTTTCTTTGCATGAGAATATATTCAATATCATTCTTTATAATTGCATTTGGCTCATATGGCCTACCCAGAAACTTAGAACCTTTATTAGCCTCGAATTTAGCATTAGAAATCTTGTACCAGATTATAGGATTTAAATTATCAAAACCGACCTTTCGACACTGGACACAGATATCAGCATGCAAAGGCATAACTCGATGCCGCCCATGTTGACGGCGAGACATGCATACATCACCTACAATACAAACCAAACGCCCTCCAGTAATAAGAACCCTAAAGCATTCGTCCCATACTTTCCTTAATTCGGCCAAAAATTCTTCATAGTCATCTATGTGACCTAACTGGTTTTTAGAATTATTGTACTCTTTCAAATTCCAATACGGTGGTGAAGTCACAATAAGGTGAACCGATTCGTCAGATATAAATCCCATATGTCGGGCATCACCCAAAACAACTTTGTGAATCGTGCTATTTCCGTCTGTACTATGCATAATATTAAGCGTAAGCTTTTACATGTGCCATTAACGACTTAGCAAAAATTGGGAAGGTCAGGTCTTCAGCAGGTTCTTTGTAAATACCTTTTATACCGGATGCCTGAGTTGAAGTTATAAAACAAGTAGCAGAATAGTGACGTTCTCTAACAAGTTTTCGACAGAATATTTCGTATCTCTCACAGTAAGAAGCATTCTTAAATTCTTCAAATACTTCAAAATGAGGCTCCCTAACCCTAACTGGAGAATTTGATTTTGGACAATCTTCAAGCAAAAAGATGTATCCAAGCCATGGTTTAACAGTTTTGTTAAATGCTCCTTCTCGATAAGCTGTCCAAAGGTCGAGAGCGCTTCCTATAGCTTCTTCCGTTCGATTATTAAAGTTGTTTCCAAAAGATGGGCCAACTTGTGATTTCGCTTCTATGGCAACTATGAGCTGGTCATCTTTAACAACAAGTAAATCCCACTGTTTCTCGGGTCGGAAATATCCTGGAAGCTCTAAAGCTTTCTTATGAAATATATTTGACCTTCCTATCCCCGCTTTACAAATAAGAGTTGTAACCAATTCATTAAATCTGTCCATCTGGGCACCGCCAGTAACCGCACTCCTTGCCCCTTGATCTAAACGTCCAGACGTTTTCTGTTTCTTAGATTGTGCACGGCGAGTTTGCCAAAAATACTTGACAGCATTGGAAACAAGCTTCTGTATATTATTCGGCTCTATTTTCATCGATTGTCTGGGCAATTGAAAATATTTTGTTCGGATGGTTTGTCCTTTAGTCTATAACTATTCTCTTGAAGGTTGTATTTCTTCTTCTGTTCGCTGATTGCTTGAATGCCTGTTGTTACTTTTGATCTCTGGCTGAGTGAATCGAGGTTTTTCACCTCGTGTTTAGATTGGCATCTTTTTGATATAGACATCATCTAACTCCTTTTTCGATTGATATCAGTATTTAATCGGGGCGACTGGACTTGAACCAGCGACCTCATGACCCCCAGTCATGCGCGCTACCAAACTGCGCCACGCCCCGAATTAATTTCAATATTATAATATAAAACATATTGTAATACAAACTTTTTTTGGAATCCAGCACACATTAATGCGGCCAGATTTTCTGCCCACAACACAAGGCGAAATGGTGGACATTTCCTTTGACTTTCAGACCCAAAAAGAATATGATTGTTTTAGGTTCTGCTAATACAGGAATACCGGTGTAATTATGAACAGACAAAAAGGGTTTACCCTAATAGAGCTTTTGGTAGTCATTGCCATTATTGCACTATTGATGGCGATATTGATGCCGGCTTTACAGCGGGTAAGGAGACAGGCCGGATGCGTTGCGTGCCTAAACAGGCTCAAACAATGGGGCTTGTTCTTTGCGATATACGCCGAAGACTACGATGGCCGATTCATGGCGGGCCATACGGCCCAGCCTCAGGCCAATCGGTGGGTCAGCGCACTTGGGAACTACTATAAATGGGATGACGAATTTACCTGTTGTCCGAACGCGACGAAGCCGTGGGTTGATGAGAATGGTATCACCGAGGGAGCCGAGGGAACGGCCATCGGTGTGACCATGGCCTGGGGCTACATGAACCAGGACCACTGGGCCAAGCCAATGAAGGGAAGTTACGGGATCAACGGCTATTGTGTTGATATCCAGCCAGGCAGGGAACCTCGCGGGGAAGCATCTTGGTACTGGCGCGGGCCGGCTGTGGCGGGGGCCGCGTACGTGCCCTTGTTCCTGGGCGCCCAGCGCTATAATGGTGTGGTGGACTCAGTAGATGATCCCCCAGCATATAACGGCCAGG
>JAIVYN010000063.1:0-15627 GCA_048635425.1 Candidatus Aegiribacteria sp. | reverse complement strand
GGTTATAACAGTCCAGGCCTGGCTGCTCAGCCTATGTATAGGCTACATGTTGAAAGCTACAAACTCATCGCGAATTCACTGGATTCGGTTTCTCCTGCCGATTCTTCTGCTTGTTCTGTACATACAATATACCTATCATTTTGCCACAACACTGGCTTTTCTGACTGCATTGCTTACGGCGTGTATATACTTGAAGGCAACTCTATCACGCGCTGAGATTTTCAGTTGTGTAAGCGCTTTTTTGACCCTGTCCGTCATTCTCTACTATCTTTCCGGAGGAGCTTTCCTGCTTTTTGCGGTTATATGCGCCATTTATGAACTGATTTTTAGGTTCCGGTGGAAGATGAGCCTGTTCTATTTTTTATCCGCTGCGGCTATTCCCTACGTGATGGGCCTTCTGATCTTCCGGCTCAGTATCGTCGATGCCTTTAGTAATTTATTGCCCTTCTCATGGAAAATTCTGAAATATAATGCTCGCAAAAAAGCAATAACCATAGTCTATGTGCTTTATCTGCTTCCGCCTCTGACACTTCTTATAAACGGTCTTTGGCAGATGCTCCGGAAAAGACTGCATTTCGCAAAAAAGCGGACCGGCAGAAAGTCAGGAAAAAAGCGCCGAAATAAAATTTCCAACCTGCCGGCACTGATATTTTCCTGGTATGGCCGCTCGCCAAAACTCAAATATGTCACCGAGCTATTGCTTTTGCTTACCATCGCCAGTAGCATTGTTTTCTTTTCCCGCAATGAAAATCTTAGAACCCGGTTTAAAGTTGATTACTATGCTTACCACAAGATGTGGCCGGAATTGCTCACGTCCGCTCAACATAATCCTGACAATCCCTTTATAGCTCACGCAGTCAATAGGGCTTTATATCATGTCGGCCGACTCGGCCATGATATGTTCTCCTGGCCACAACATCCGGATTACCTGTTTCTGTCTGATAAGAAATACAAGTGGATGTACTGGCAAATCTTCGATGTTTTTTTGGATATCGGTATTGTAAACATGGCTGAACATGCCCTGACTGAATGTCTCGAAGGGCTCGGTAGTCGCCCCATGGTCCTGCAACGACTGGCCCTGATAAATATGGTAAAGGGTAATTTAGGCTCCGCTAAAATTTATCTCGGCGCGCTTAGCAAGACTCTTTTTCATGCCGACTGGGCCAAACAGTATCTTGAACGCCTCCGGACCGACCCCAACCTCTCTGATGACCGTTATATCCAGTATTTGCGCTCCTTGTGCCTGGACAAGGATTGCCTTATTCACTCCCTTCTCAATGAGAGGACTCTTTCATGGATGCTGGAGAAGAACAGTCAAAATCGCATGGCGTTTGAATATCTAATGGCCTGGTATATGCTCAACAGGTATTTAGGCAAATTTGTCCAGAAAATTGAACTTCTGCCGGATTTTGGCTATGCCGAGCTACCCACAAATTATGAAGAAGCGGCCCTTATCTATGTGTACGGAACAGGAAAGCCTCTCCATTTGAACGGCTACCTTTCAAGTCCTCAAAAGCGTCGACAGATTGAAGATTTTACCCGGCTCATCAGTAGTTACGGTGGGGACAAACAAGCTGCCTCTAAAGAGCTGTCAAAAAAATTCCGCAACACTTACTTCTTTTATTATGTCTTTGCGCCTTCAGGAACGAAAAAATGACTCAATCGCAAAAGCCGACCAACGCAAAAAAATATAAGAGTAAAAAAGCTAAATTTATTTACGCACTCCTAACCTGTGCACTTATAATCACCGTCGTGTTTTACGCCTTCCGCGGCAAAAAAGTAACAATCACGCAATACAGCGTTATTAATCGCCATCCAGGAATCAGCCCCGATTATTCCGGCTCGGTCGTTCCGCCTAATATCGCGCCCTTAAACTTTTTCATTCAACAGGATGGTTCACGCTATTTCGTAAAAATACACTCTAAAAAAGGAAAACCGATTGAGATATTCAGCAACACACCGGAGATTATGATTCCCCAGAGCCGGTGGCACGAACTTCTTAATTCCAATCGCGGAGAACAATTAAGTTTTGATGTCTTTGTGAAGATGGCAAACGACCAATGGAACCGTTTTTCCACCATTACCAATAAGATCGCCGGTGAGGACATAGATACTTTCCTCGTATATCGAAAGATTCGACCGGGCCATGGCACCTGGAGGGACATGGGTATATATCAGCGTAATCTTAGCAGCTTTGATGAATCAACTATATTAAATAATGGATATTTCAAGCATGGCTGTGTCAACTGCCACGCTTTCTGCGGAAATCGTACTGAAAAAATGCTAATCGGAATCCGCAGCGCAGACTATGGCAGCTCGGCTTTGTTGCTGGGAGGCGACAGAGTACAAAAGATTGGAACAAAGTTCGGATATACCTCCTGGCATCCGAGCGGCCGGCTTGCTGCATTTTCTGTCAATAAGGTCAGGCAACTCTTTCATTCTGCCGCCGGCGAGGTACGTGACGTGATGGACTTCGATTCCTTGATAGCTTATTACCTGATTAATTCAAAAACCGTAAAGTCCACTGAGAATCTTGCCCGAAAGGATCGGCTCGAAACATATCCGACCTGGTCCGCCGATGGTCGTTACTTATACTTCTGCAGCGCACCGATAACGTGGTCTGACCGGACTGTCGTTCCTGAATCCTATGACCAAATCAAGTATGACCTTGTCCGTGCCAGTTACAACATAGATCGTGACCAGTGGGGCCCGCTGGAATCGGTACTTTCGGCCGAGGATACGGGCCTCAGTATCCTTTTGCCTCGAATCAGCCCGGACGGCCGCTGGCTGCTGTTCTGCATGTGCGATTACGGTTGCTTCCCCGTTTACAGACATAGCAGCGACTTGTATATGATGGACCTCGAAGCAGCAAAACAAAAAGGCGACTTTGCCTATGAAAGGCTCGATATCAACAGTAGCGAAAGTGAAAGCTGGCATTGCTGGTCGAGCAACAGCCGATGGATAGCTTTCAGTAGTAAAAGGGGCAGCGGTGTATTCACCAGAATATACATTGCTTATGTAGATAAAAACGGAAAGGCACACAAGCCTATAAGGCTGCCTCAGAAAGATCCAACGTATTATGAATCATGCCTTTGGACCTACAGCGTCCCCGAGCTTGTTATTGAACCTGTTCGGATAACAAGAGAAAAGCTCGGTAGGGTCGTTCGCAGTTCCCGGAAAATACCCATACAGATGCCCATCACGATGGCTACTCCCAAAGCCGGCAAGCCCCCGGAATATCAAGAGCCCTGGCAGATTGAACGCGAGTAAAAGTGAAGATATATAGTGAGCTCGCTTCTAAATAACCAGCAGCGAAAGAAAGCATCAGGACAATTCTGTCTTACTAATGTAAAACATCTAACCTAAAATTGCTATGGTTAAGTAGGCCTCTATGGTGTACCAAAGCTACCGAAAATTATTGACATTGAGAAGAAATTATGTTATTTTGAGACTTAGAGCTTGCAGGAGTGTTTTTGTGAAGTGTAAATGGAAAATCCCTGCATAATCTGGTTCCTCGTTCCGGTCATGATCAAGCAGAAAACCGGAGATTTTCCTTGACGGGAAGGTGGGTAATTTGGTACAAAGAAATTTAGTGAGGCCCATGCCGTATAGGCTTACATCTGTTGATTCTGGTCTTCAAGCATCGGCATTAAATTTTTTATATTTCAGGTCGTTTTGCTGAAATTTTATTGAGGGAGGCACAGAGTTGTGGGAGGGAACTTTGTACCTAATAGTAGTGGCTTTTTTTGCTTTTGGTCAATGGTTGACTTTCCAGGGAAAGGAGGTGGTAGCAAAACGCCAGTAATCATCCTGAACAAGGATGGATTGAATGTGATGCAGCTAAAACTATTATCAATCATTATTTTTGAAGGAGGCGTATTATGTTTAGAAAATTGATTTTTGTATTTTCTCTTGTTTTTGTGCTGAGTTTGGTTAGCAGGGTCCCGGCTCAAGACGTGGTCATCCCCAGCCCGGGGGCCATGCCGGTGCTCGATGGTAGAATCGATGAGGTATGGTTTTTTTCGACAGAACAGACGATAGGCACCAGTCAAGTAGGAACCGCCCCCAGTTCGCCTGCAGATTGCTCTGGCACCTGGCGGGCCCTCTGGAACTGGGAATATCTGTACGTCCTGGCCGTGGTGAAAGATGATGCTCTGACTAACGACTCGGGGGGGGGCAACAATAAATGGAACGATGACAGTGTCGAATTCTATGTCGATGGTGACAATAGCAAAAGGACCAGCGTAGACGACAATGACCACCAGTATACCTTTTGGTGGGATAACGAAGTATTGCAAGAACCCAGTGCACTCCACAACGGAGCTCCAAGCTTAGTGGGTGTTGAATACGCTGTAGCTACGACCGAGGACGGTTATCTTTTTGAAATCAAGCTGCCATGGATGAGCATAATGGGTGAGCCACCAACGCCTGGCCAACTGATTGGTTTCGATGTATGGATTAACGATGATGACGACGGTGGTGGTCGAGACTCGCAGGTTTCCTGGTATTCGACCGATGGAAATGGTTGGCAAGATCCGAGTGTGTGGGCAGTTGCTGTACTCGAGGCGAGTAACAAGGCAGCTAATCCCAACCCGGCTGACGATGCCATCCATGCCGATACATGGGTATCTCTTAGCTGGCTGGCGACAACCTCTGCTGTCTCGCACGATGTGTACTTCGGTGAAAGTTTTGCTGATGTGGAGGCTGGAACCGGTGATACATTCCAGATTAACCAATCAACTACGTTCTATGTACTTGGCTTTCCCGGTTTTCCCTATCCGGACGGTTTTGTACCAGGCACGACGTATTACTGGAGGATCGATGAAGTTAGTGCCGATGGTACGATATACACAGGTGATGTGTGGAGTTTTATAGTTCCCCCCAGATCGGCCTATGAACCCAACCCGGTTAACGACGGCAAATTTGTGGACCCGGATGTAATTCTTAGCTGGACAGCAGGTCATGCTGCGAAAATACACACCGTGTTCTTCGGTGATGATTTTGATAGTGTGAGCAGTGCTACCGAAGGAGCTCAAATAGGAGTTGCAACCTATACTCCAGGCACTCTTGAGCGAGAGAAGACTTATTATTGGCGGGTCGATGAGGATGACGGCTTAGTTACACATACAGGCAATGTCTGGAGTTTTAAGACTGCAAAGGCTGGTGGAGGTCTACGAGCAGATTACTACGAAGGTACGGACCTTAGGAATTTCATTCTGACCCGCACAGATCCTCAAATTAACTATAATTGGGGCGACCCCGGCTCGCCGGATCCGGCGGTCGGCGATGATAACTTCTCAGCCAGATGGAGTGGTGAAGTAGAGGCTGGATATACTGAGACCTACACCTTCTACCCCAAAACCGATGATGGTGTACGACTATGGGTAGGCGGTAAACAGCTTGTTGATTCCTGGGAAACGGTTCCAATATACCCAATCGAGCACAGTGGAACGATTGACCTTATCGCTGGGAGTACCTACAGAATTGTAATGGAGTATTTTGAGAGCACGGCTAATGCGATAGCAGAGTTGCGCTGGGAAAGCCCATCCACTCCAAAGCAGCTCATTCCACAGGCTGCATTGGCGCTGCCAATAAAAGCCGGCAACCCGAATCCAGGTAATGGCGCTACGGATGTAAAGCAAACACCTGTACTCAAGTGGGCAGCAGGGGATTACGCCGTTTCACACGAGGTGTACTTCGGCACGGAGGGAGAAGCCGTGAAGAATGCCACCACAGCTTCGCCAGAGTATAAAGGTACAAAGGCACTTGGTGACGAGAGCCATGATCCCGGGAAACTTGGCTGGGCTTCTACTTACTACTGGCGTGTTGACGAAGCCAATAGCGCCAATCCCGACAGTCCGTGGATTGGCAGCCTTTGGAGCTTTACGACGGCCGACTTCATTCTCGTAGAGGATTTTGAGGACTACAACGACTATCCGCCTGACGAGATATTCAGTACGTGGATAGATGGATATGGCGTTGAGACAAATGGTGCTACGGCAGGTTATGCTGAGCCGGACTTCCCTGGGGGAGAGCATTATGTTGAGACTTCGATTGTTCACAGCGGCGGCCAATCGATGCCGTTGTTCTACGACAACAATTTCAAATACTCTGAGGCGGCCATGACCTTGGTCTCGACGCGTGACTGGACAGAGCAAGGTGTTGGAGTACTGTCGCTGTGGTTCTGTGGTGATGTTTCTAATGCTGCTGAGCGGATGTATGTATCTCTCAACGGCAGCGCGGTGGTCTATCACGATGATTCCGACGCGGCGCTGATAAATACGTGGACGGAATGGAGAATCGACCTGCAAGATTTTGCGGCTCAAGGTGTGAACCTTGCCAATGTCAATACGATTGCTATTGGCTTCGGCGATAAGAATAATCTGAAAGCTGGCGGTTCAGGTATGGTCTTTTTTGATGACATTCGACTGTACAGGCCGAAAGAAGCTGCTGAATAGTAAAATCCGCTATAACGGAAATAACAGCAGGACTTGAATGATTTCGGGGCCTATGCCAATCAGTTTGGTATAGGTCCCTTTTGTCTCCGCAGGCATTCAGATTGAGCATTAACCTTTCTATCGTAAGACGATATACTTAAGCGTGCTTTGAATAATCACGGTTCCCGTAGGGTGCAAAAAGTATTTCATTGTAACTATTTGATTTATAAGGACTTAAAACCTTTCCTGACGAAAGTAGTTGCCGCAAATGCAGCGTCATCTGTAAATCCCTCTCACAAAAACACTTCCGAAAGCACTCGGTCAATGGAGCCAATGGGATTCGAACCCACGACCTCTTGCATGCCATGCAAGCGCTCTCCCAGCTGAGCTATGGCCCCAGACGATTTGCTATTTATTATTTATTATTTTCTATTTACTATTTCTATCTATTGTTTACATTCTAAATAATTATCGATTAGTAATCAATAGTCATCAATAAAGAATATTAAGAAAAAAGGTTGTGGTTAAAAGACAAAGAATATTAATAACGGGGCGGGTGCAGGGAGTTGGCTTTCGACCGGCTGTGTATAGAATAGCACGGGGGCTGGGGCTGTCCGGTGTCGTCTATAACGACACAAAAGGCGTTACTATCGAATTGCAGGGCAAAGAAGAAAAAATAGCTGAGCTCTTAGTCCGATTGAGTTCTGACGCTGATAAACCACCATTAGCAGAAATAAAATCCTGTGATGTGGTTGAGATACCTGTAATCGAGGCCGAAGGTAAATTCGCCATCCAAACCAGCGATTCGCAAGGTTCACCGCTGTCACAGGTAACCGCTGATATCGCCACCTGTCGAGATTGCCTTGCAGAGATGGCTGATACAGAGGATTTTCGGTACGGCTATCCATTTATAAACTGCACGAATTGTGGGCCGAGATATTCAATAGTCAAAAACATTCCTTACGACAGGCCTAATACCACGATGTCAGTCTTCGAGATGTGCGATAAATGCGCTGCTCAATACACGAAGGTAACCGACCGTCGTTTTCACGCCCAGCCTGTTGCCTGCGGTGAATGCGGGCCGAAAATCCGGCTGACAGACAACAAAGGGGAAATAATAGAAACGCAAACCGAAAAGGTAATCGCTGAAACCGCGCACTTACTTTCGGCTGGAAATATTGTAGCAATAAAGGGTATCGGGGGATTTCACTTAGCGGTCGATGCGCTTAACAACAAGGCAGTGGAACAATTGCGGGAACGCAAGAAGCGAGACCATAAGCCTTTTGCCATGATGGCTGATTCGGTTGAAAAGATAAAAAAATATGCACTTGTGAGCGAACCAGCAGAGCAGCTCTTAAAGAGTCCGCAAAGCCCGATTGTTTTGCTGCCAAAAAAAAGAAACAGTTCGATAGCTCCATCTGTTGCCGAAGACGTGAACACTTACGGCTTTATGCTTTGCTATGCGCCGCTGCATTATCTTTTGTTCGAGCAGTTAAACGACCGTGGGACAGATGTTTTGGTAATGACCAGCGGCAATATTTCCGATGAGCCGCTGATTTGCAAAAACGAACCGGCTTTAGAACGACTGGCAGATGTTGCGGATGCCTTTTTGATGCACGATAGAGAAATTTACCGGCAGGTTGATGACTCGATTGTTCATCTTGTGGACGAACAGCCGGTTTTTCTAAGAAGGGCCAGAGGATATGTGCCGAGCCCAATCTTTACGGAAGAAAATTGTCGGCAGGACATATTCGCGGCGGGGGCAGACTTGAAGAATACTTTTTGTTTCGCAAAACAAAACCAGTTTATCTGCAGCGAACATATAGGCGACCTTGAGGATGCGGAAGTTTATCATCATTACATCAATTCAATCGAGCATCTACGAAAACTATTTGAAGTTGAGCCCCAAGTTGTGGCCTATGACCTTCACCCCGGCTATCTATCGACGCAATATGCTCTATCGTTGGCCGGTTCGAAGGTAATCAGCATTCAACATCACTGGGCCCACATTGCATCTGTTTTGGCTGAGCACGGCCTTAGCGGGCCGGTCATCGGACTTGCAGCAGATGGCACCGGCTATGGGACAGATGGAGCAATCTGGGGCTGCGAGTGTATGATTGCGTCGTTAGAGAAATTTGAGCGGTTCGGCCATCTGGCTTATTACCAACTGACAGGGGCGGATAGGGCAAGCAAAGAGGCGGTAAGACCTGCTCTGTCATTATTAACAAAGGCATACGGCAGCAAATTCACTTTACAGAAATTCGATTGGTTACTGAAAAGGATCGAACCGGACATAAACAGACTCTGGATTATATCAGAGCAGCTTGAAAAAGGCGTTAATTGTGTAGAGACTTCCAGCTTGGGTCGGGTTTTCGATGCGGTTGCCGCTATGCTCGGGTTGGGCAGCTATAATCACTTCGATGCCCAATTGCCGATGGCACTCGAGGCAGTAATTGAGAACGAGATTGAAGAGCACTATGATTTTGAACTCACAAACAAAACCGGAGAACCGCTGCAGCTTGATTTGGGCAAGATGGTAAAACAGCTAATCGTTGATATCAGAGACAAAAAGGCTATCAGCGTTATCTCAGCAAAGTTCCACAATTGCCTTGCCGCAGGTCTACTCGAAATGGCTAAAGCAGCGCGAGAAAGCACAAAATTAAATACGGTTGCGCTAAGCGGTGGAGTATTCTGTAATCGATATTTGACTATTCGTTGCATTAAACTCTTGAAGAAAAGCGATTTTTCCGTATTATTTAACCGGGAAGTGCCGTCGAACGATGGCGGAATATCACTGGGCCAGGCGGCAATAGCAGCTAATATCTATGCTGTTTCTTAGCTCCTTATTCTTATCCTGTCTTCTTCAATAATCCATAAGTGCCGGTCTATCGGCTCCTGGGAAAATAGACGTATTATGCGCTCAAAAACCTCAAGAACATGAGGTTTATCCTGTCGATTCAATCGCATTACGATAATACCGGAGAAATTACCAGGAGGATACATTCTAATATCAGCGAAATCAGTGTCCAACGTTATAATGACACGTTTTTCTTTCCGGCAAACGACAGCAAGGTTTGTATCAGAAGTGCCAATGAGACCTTGACCTGATACAGTTGGGCATCGTATCCTGTTTTCCTGAGTAACTCTGCAGCTTCAACGGGTATATTTTCATCAATTTTAAAGTTCATAGCCAGTTCTATGCCGGCATCGATATGATGCGTTCCCGTGTAAGTTCAGCTGCGTAGGAAAGCGCTGCCAGAATCGACTCTTGTTTGAGCGATGGGTAGCTATGCAAAATCTCCTCTATGGAAAGACCTGCTGCTAAGTTATCAAGCACAACCGACACCATAATACGTGTGTCTTTTAGGCAGGCATTACCATGACAAACATCTGGATCAACTGTTATATAGTCATGCCAATTCATGATTGGTCTCCATTACCATTACTATTTTGTAATATGCATACCTGTCAAATATAAATGATAAATTCTGTACATTCCGTTGTCAAGCATTTCTTATAAAATCTGGTTTTGAGACAAATGGTCAAGATTTCAATCATACAGGATGCGTTCTCGATGCGCCGGATACTTTCCTGGATGTGGCGTAAGTAAACGGTATCGTCTCTCATAACGGCTTAACCTCGCGAAGTACATATTCGCGAATATAAGGATTAAGTGCTTTCTCAGTAACCACCTCGACACGACGTCCCAGAATTTTTTCAAGGTCCAATATGAGACCGGCAGGAAACCAGGAGCTCGTGGCTGGGCCTGCGTCAACGAGAAAATCAATATCGCTGTCCGGACCGGCTTGGCCACGCACAACAAAGCCGAAAACACGAATGTTGTACACACCATGCTTTGCAGCAATGGCTCGAATATCATCGCGTTTTTTGTGGAGAAATTGCTCTATGTTCATAGATAACTCTCATATACTTACATCACCCCTTCGAAGCTTAAAAAGGCTAACCACCGAGTATGAAGAATAGACTTTGGACATTTCCTTGTCAAACATTTTTTACAGAACCTCGTGAAAGACAAATGGACGAGACTCAAGCTGGCGAGAATAACTTGTTAACCACTTACCAGACAAAAGGTTGACCTAACAACATCAATTAATATAATGAGTGTCGTAATTAGCTATACCCGGGTTCGTTAAATCGTAAATAATAGTTGAGCGACAAGATACAAATTATGTGTTTGGCAATACCGGCAAGAATAGTGGAATTGGAGGGGGACAAGGCGGTTGTCGATGCGATGGGCAATCGCTGGAAGGCTAAAACTACACTCCTGCCGGAAGCTAAATTAGGAGATTTGATTCTGATTCATGCCGGTTTTGCCATCTCGCTCGTCGATGAAGAAGAGGCAAAAAAGACCTGGCAGCTTATTGCAGAAATTAACGAATTTCAGGACACACCGAATAAGATTTCAGGATAGAAAGTGGATGAGTAGGTGAGTAGGAACCTAAACTCATATACGCATTTACACATAAACGCATATACGAAATACGATGCTTGATAGAATTCAAAAAGCACAGAATCTTTGTGAAGCCGCCTGCAAGCAGTTAGGACGGCAAATCAATATAATGGAGGTCTGCGGTACCCACACGGTTTCTATTTTCCGTAATGGGATAAGGTCAACTTTGCCTAAAAGATTGAAACTTCTATCCGGGCCGGGCTGTCCGGTCTGCGTTACCGACCAGGGCTATATCGATATTGTTTTGCAGTTAGCGGACCGAGACGATTGTCTAATCGCAACGTATGGAGATATGATTCGAGTACCCGGCAAAAACAGCTCGCTTGAAAAAAAGCAGGCAAAAGCCAACGTCAAAGTTGTACTAAGCAGCGAAGATGCTCTACAATTAGCCAGAGACAATCCTGAAAAAACGGTTATGTTCGTTGCGGTAGGTTTTGAGACCACTGCGCCGGCCACTGCTGTCGTGATAAAAGAGGCGGCCGAACAGGGAGTCGATAATTTTTGTATTTTAAGCGGGCACAAACTCGTTGTGCCGGCTATGCGGGCATTATTGAGTGCGAAAAATGATAAAATAGATGCCTTTCTTTGTCCCGGACACGTCAGTGTGATAATCGGCTACGGGGCATTTGCTGAGATTGTGGAAGATTTTGGCCGGCCCTGCGTGGTGGCCGGCTTTGAGGCGCTGCAAATAATGGAAGGACTCGGCGAAATCTGTCGGCAGCTTACAGCCGGCAAAGCCGAACTAAAATCAATATACAATGCGGTGGTTACCGAGAAAGGTAACATCGCTGCTCAAAAAATCATCGACGAGTGCTTTGAGGCGGTCGACGGCTACTGGCGAGGACTGGGAAAGATAGAAAAAAGCACACTCAAACTAAAAGATAAATACAGCCGATTCGACGCACTCACCAGATTTAACTTAACCGAAACGCCGGGCGAAGAAAGAACTGGATGTCGATGCGGAGAAGTACTATGTGGATTGATAGAGCCGCCGGAGTGCGGATTGTTCGGTCAAAACTGTACGCCACAAGAACCGATTGGGCCTTGCATGGTAAGCTCCGAAGGAGCGTGCGCAGCGTGGTTTAAGTACGGCGGTATCAGGACATCAGGATAACAGGGCATCAGGAATAATGGACAAAACAAGCAAGCATGATAGAATTTTACTTGCACACGGCGGCGGCGGACAACTGACGGATGACCTAATCCGCCACTATATTCTGCCGAGCCTCAATAATGAGGTCCTCGCCGAATTAGGCGATTCGGCAAAGCTGAATGTTGATTCGAACTCGCTGTGCTTTACAACGGACAGCTACGTTGTGAAGCCATTGTTTTTTAACGGCGGTGATATCGGGAAATTAGCTGTTTGCGGGACAGTAAATGACTTAGCTGTTGCCGGTTCGAAGCCCGTTGCTCTGTCGTTGTCGTTAATAATTGAAGATGGCTTTGAATTTAAGCTGCTCGAAAAGATTTTAGCCAGTATAGGCAAGGCCGCTCGCCAAAACAATATTGATATCGTTACCGGTGACACCAAGACTGTTGAAGCCGGTGCGGCTGACAAGATTTTCATAAACACAGCAGGAATCGGGGTAAAATTAGCCGACGTGGAAATGGGATTCGAAAAGATTGCTGTCGGGGATAAAATCATTATCAACGGCACGATAGGCGATCATGGGATGACTATTATTTCGCAGCGGGAGGACATCAAATTTCAATCGCAGCTGCAAAGTGATTGTGCGGGCCTGGCGGAGTTAACCTGTGAGCTGTTAGAGAATAAGAACGGTATAAAATTTATGAGGGACCCAACCCGTGGGGGGTTAGCCGCGACACTTAACGAAATTTCAAGAAGCAGCGGACTAAGCATCGAAATTCGCCAAATCGATATACCAGTCAGGCCGGCAGTACAGGCAGCAGCCGATATGCTTGGTTTCGACGTGCTGACAATCGCAAACGAAGGCAAATTCATCGCGATTGTCTCGCCGGAATCAGCAGATGATTGTTTGAAGATTTGTAAGAATCACCCGTTAGGCAAAGAGGCAAAGGTAATTGGCGAGATTTGCCAGAGCCGTGATGTGCCTGTGGTGGAAATGATAACGCAAATCGGCGGAAAAAGAATTGTGCAGATGCCATACGGGCGAGAACTGCCGAGGATATGCTGATGCACGAAATGATGGTGGCTGACAGCCTGTTGACGACAATATCAGACGAAGCTGCAAAACACAATGCAAAGCCCATCGGCGCCAAAATCAGTTGTGGGGCGCTTAATCCTATCAATGACGAAGCACTATGTTTTGCTTTCGAGGCAATCGCCAAAGGTACATCGTGCGAAGGTGTGAAATTAGAAATAGAGCATAAGCCAATACAGGCTCAATGTAAGAATTGTAATCAAGACTTTAATGTTGAGCTTTCTTGTCCAAGATGTCCGAAGTGCAGCAGTAAAGATTTTGAATTGATGGCCGATGCGCCTTTGATACTGGAAGAGATAGAACTCCAAACGGATTAATACTATGAAAAAGATTGATATTGGTAAGAAAATTCTCAGCGAAAACGAGAAGTATGCTTTTGAAAACATTCTATTTCTAACTGAGCAGAAAAAATTATGCCTGAATATGATATCGTCCCCCGGCTCGGGCAAAACAACAATTCTTGCCAGGACGATAAGCGACTTAAAAGACAAAATTAAAATCGGTGTTATTGAAGGCGATATACAGACCGACATAGACGCTGAGAGAATCAGAGCAACCAAAGCACCTGCTGTTCAGATAAATACCGAAGGCGCCTGCCATTTATCAGCAGCCCAGATAAGCCAGGCACTAAAAGAGCTGCCTGTCGAAGATTTGGATTTGATATTTATTGAGAACGTAGGCAATCTGGTTTGCCCATCGGCTTTTGAATTAGGTGAGAGTGGCAAAATAGTTGTACTATCCGTTGCAGAAGGGGACGACAAGCCGGCGAAATACCCTGCCATTTTTGCAAAGTCAAAAGTGCTGCTTATAAACAAAATTGATTTACTGCCGGGTGGGCAGGTGGATTTTGATATCAAACGAGCGAAGGCCGATGCCCGCAAACTAAATAAGCCAATTCAAATCTTTCCAATATCAGCCAAGACCGGTGAAGGTATGACCGACTGGTATGACTGGCTGCTAAAATCGGTCGAAAAAAACAGCGTGTAGTACCAGGGTGTACATTACGGACTGTCTGCTATCGTTTTTGATTGGTAGAGACCGTGTTTGCGAATATAGTCGGCAACGGCTGGTTGAAGCATATCGGTTACATCACGACCGGCAGCTAATCTATCTCGTATTTCCGTGCTGCTTATATCAATCAAAGGGGTCTGGATGACATTTTGCCGGAGTTTTTCGATACGCCCAGGGCCCCATAGAGCCTCAAATTTGGCAAAATTCGGGGGTTTGCAGCCGGCTCTGTACATAGTGGTTAAATTACAGACATCAATCAGCTCGACAATTTGGTGCCAATATGTCAAATCATCGACGCTATCGGCACCCACGAGCCAATGGATTAAAGTGTCGCTGCCGTACTCGGTCTGAAACTGCTTTATAGTATCCAAAGTGTAACTCGGCGCCGGCTTCTTCAATTCGCAATCACTTACTTCAAAACTCTTTTGTTCTGCGATTGCAAGAGCTATCATTTTAAGGCGATGAGCATCACTTGCTTTTGGCAGGAAACCTTTGAGTGGAGAGCGCTTTGCAGGAATGAAAATTATTTTCTCTGCGCCAATATGTTTGGCTGCATCCGCAGCGACCGTAGTATGGCCGAGATGAACGGGGTCGAACGTGCCACCAAACAAAGCTATTTTTCTTTTTGCCATAAAAAATTAACAACCAAACTGTGCGTTGTTGAAAAAATATTACAAAAGAAATCAAAAAACTTTAACCAATAAAAAACATCAAAAAATAATAATACAGTTAAAGTGTAATCTGGTTTCTACTTTATTCTTATGTTCCATAACACTTTGAAAACATATTACATAGTGACACAACAAAAACCTTCTTTGACAATCATAAACACTGAAATCAATCTATAAGTTAAATAAATCGACTCCAACAAGGGTAATTGCAACAAAACAGTTTTTCAGTTTTAGTAAGAGCTTCAGCTGCAATAAATCAATTTGCATCGTTTTATTAAAGAGTATGGTAAACAATATATGAAGTTGTGTAAAACACTGATGACAATTTTTTTATCAAGTATTTATAAACTTATGGACGATAAAAATAATATGAAAAAATAATTAACTTTTTTGTTTAATTCTTTAACAAAGTAATTTATTGTAAATAAGTATTGTAACGTTAAATAAAAATGTAAAAGGATTTTTTAGTCAGCCAAAAGGAGGTGACAAAATAATGGCAAAGAAAAAAGCAAAAAAGAAGAAAGCTAAGAAAAAAGCCAAGAAGAAAGTAAAGAAGAAAGCCAAGAAAGCTAAGAAGAAAGCCAAAAAGAAAAAGAAAAGGTAGCGTAGCAATTTAGTCAAAAGCCCGCTTGTCCTTATGGCTATGGATTTCGGTGGGCTGCCGGTTAAAGCCGGTTGTTTCAGCCGTAATCAACTGCGGCAAGTTATGCGAAAATGGAAGGTTTTCTCACTATGACAAAACCTTCCATTTTTTATTTATATACAGAACCACAGCTATAATTCCTTCATAACACCTCTTAACACTAAAATTATCCCTACACCTCAGGAACAACTGCCTTCTTGCAATTAGCGAC